>NZ_JBNNMF010000014.1:0-128707 GCF_050272495.1 Solibacillus cecembensis
TCGAAGGGGTTCATTTTACACACATCCTTTTTCTTTTTCATAACTATACCCAAATAGTAAAGAACAAAAACATTCACCGATTTTGCGTAAGAACCAATTGATATACGACTTAAATATAAATATGTGACAAACAAATACTAAAGTCCTAAAATAACACTTATTTAAAAATATGTAGTATATCAAAATCGACAAGTTGCATATATGCCCTATTTTTAGTTCAGATGAAAGTTTTCGATGTACAACGAAAATAAAATCAATTTATTTTTAAAGTGTTAAAAACTTGAAAAACAAAGGGTAATTGATGGAAGCAGCAAATAAATCAAAGTTCTTTTTAGAGGAGCATGAGCACATTCAGATTCTTTCAATTGATTTGAGCAAAGGAAAAAAAGGAAGAAAATATGCATCCTTTTCAAGGAAATCGAGCAGTTTTTAGCCTGTTTAATTCAAAAACCAACATATCTTTTGTCCTATCTATTTTATTTTGAAACGTATTCAATGGAATAAAACGGCTTAAATTTGAGTAGTTTTTGGCTCTTTTTCGTTTATTCTCGTTCGAATTAATGCATTATGCCCCTCATTTATTTAGTGGAAAACTTAAAAGAAATACAAAAAGCCCAGAAATAAATTCTGGGCTCGACCACACTTATTGCTTCTAGCTGACTAAAACTGTCGGGCTTTCGCTTCACTTCTCAAGAGACGGTTATGCAGAGAAATTTCTGTTTCACCATTTACTTGAGATTTTGCATGCTTCATCCTTGTCCAGTTACGGCGGATCTTTCGAGATTTTGGGTCTAACTCATTAGGCCTACTCATGTCGCATCCTCCTCATCAAATTAGATTCCTTAAGTGAAATCCATATTAATATGGCTTTTTCTAAAATTGTTATGCATGCTTTATGTAAATTTCCATGAAACCTTCTATGTTTTATCACGTTACTATTCGAACAATACCTCGACCTTGTTCAACACATAAGTATTGATCACCGTTTAGGGTCATTAAGGAAACTTGTAAATGAAGTTCCTTTCTATATCACAATCCAAACACGATATACCTTTTTTTACCAATTTAAATTTTACCATGTTTATTTAATTTAAATAAGCGCAATATATATGCGTACAACAAAAAAAGGGGTGTTATTTTTTATGGATATGAAGGATAAAGTACAAAAAGAACTGTCGAAAATTGATGGTGAAGAGAAAGATCAGATTTTAGAGAATTTCAATCGATTCAAACAATATCTATCAGAAAAAGTCGAGCTAGGCGAAAATTTGGGCTTAAGTGAAGAAAAGCTTGCGAAAACGACCGAGTTAGTAGCTAATTATCTTGCTAAGCACGAAGAACCTCGAAATCGGGAAGAAAATCTTTTAATGGAGCTTTGGAAATCCGGAACAAAAGAAGAGCAGCATACACTTGCACATATGCTTTTAAAAATGGTGAGGACAGCCTAATCTCACTAAAACACCCGCTTTTTTTAAAGAACCGTATACACTGAACTGCACCCCCAATTGTTATTTAAATTCCGACAATTGGGGGTGCTTTTTGGTTTTTAAATTTATTGCTTATGACATAATGTGGCTTGTAATACTTCAATGTAACTTACTAAGTCAAAGTTAAGTGAATATCTCCATATCGTATTTTTCCGATTCAAGTTGAACATACCGACCAAAATTGATTCAAAAAAATAGACCCAGAATAATTCTGGGTCTAAGTACACTTACTGCCTACAATTGACTATAACTGGTTCTTTTCAGCTTCAAATATCAAGCAATAACTAGTCAGAGAAACCTCTGTTTAACCATGCCTGTAATATAAAAGAAGCTTACTCATTGTTCAGTTGTGGCGGACTGTCCTGAGATTCTTGGTCCACTGGCTTTGAATTACTCATGATGCATCCTCCTCATCAAATTAGATGAATAAGCGGTACAAAATTAAGTATGTGGAGTTTTCACACAATCAATACATGTATTAAAATTTTTTTCAAAATGATGTAAACTTTAATTGAACACGACCACTGATTACTCAAATTCATTATTATTTCGGAATAATTAATGCATTTTACACCGTGGAAAACCTATGTCCGGGACTAATTGTAATACTGCTCCTCCTTCGACTAATTAAACTAAATGACATGCGACAAAGTGCCCCTTTTCTACCTCTTTAAATTCTGGTACTTCTATTTTGCAACTGTCAATTGCATACGGACATCTAGTATGAAATTTACATCCACTTGGCGGTTTGGAGGGATTTGGAATATCTCCTTTTAAAATAATTCTTTCACGTTTTAAAGTAGGATTTGGAATAGGCACGGCCGATATTAGTGCTTTTGTGTAAGGGTGCAATGGATTACTATACAGTTGATCTCGGCTCCCTAACTCCATCATTGTCCCTAAATATAAAACGCCAATATGGGAACATAAATGCTCTACAACACTTAAATCATGCGATATAAAGAGAAAAGTTATATTTTTTTGACGTTGTAATTTGCTAAATAAATTTATTATTTGGGCTTGAATAGAGACATCTAAAGCTGAAACTGGTTCATCTGCAACGATAAAATCTGGCTGTAGGATAATAGCTCTTGCTATACCGATACGCTGGCGTTGTCCACCACTAAATTCATGCGGATAGCGATTCATTTGATCCTTAGATAATCCGCAAATTTCCATAACTTCCTTCACTTTTTCTTCAACCACATGTTTTTCACATAATTCATGATCCAACAACGCTTCACCTATTGCATCGCCAACACGAAGACGAGGATTTAAGGAACTGTATGGGTCTTGAAAAATAAATTGGATTTTAGGGCGTAAATCGCGTAATTCTTTTTTAGACATTTGATGCAAGTTTTTTCCGTCAAATAGTACTTCTCCATCAGTTATTGACTGCAAACGTAAAATACTTTTTCCAATAGTACTTTTTCCACTTCCTGACTCGCCTACTAGACCAAATGTTTCACCTCGATTAATAGAAAAACTAACATTGTCTACCGCTTTTACAATACTTGCATTACGCTTAAAGAAACGATCCGATTCCCCAAAATATTTTTTCAAATTTTTCACTTCAATTAATGGTGTTTGACCTTTCATACAATGGACACCTCTTTATATAGCCAGCAAGCGACTTGCTGTTCATTGTCAAACGTCTGTATACTTGGTGTTTCTTCCTTACAAATGGACATGCAATGCTCGCAGCGCTCACTGAAAAAACATGAAGGTTTTAAAGTTGCTAAGTTCGGTACTTGGCCTGGAATCGTATACAATTCTTCTTGACGTTGACCAATTACTGGTTTTGCCTTTAATAAGCCTTGCGTGTACGGATGTTTGGGATTTTCGAATAACTCTACTACGGGGCCTTCTTCAATCACTTTCCCTGCATACATAACAATGACATAGTCTGCAACTTCAGCTACAACACCTAAATCATGTGTAATCAATAACATAGACATTTCTCTTTGCTCTTTTAATGAGCGCAACAAATCTAATATTTGCGCTTGAATTGTCACATCTAAAGCTGTAGTTGGTTCGTCTGCAATCAGTAATTCTGGTGAACATGAAAGTGCAATCGCAATCATAATGCGTTGTAGCATGCCTCCGCTTAATTGATGCGGGAAAGAATCGAAAATTTCTTCTGACCGTCCAATTCCTACTAGTTTTATTAATTCTAGCGCTCTTCTTTTAGCTTCTTTTTTAGAAATAATTTCGTGTTCCATTATAGGCTCCATAATTTGACTACCTATTGTGAGCACAGGATTTAGCGAAGTCATCGGCTCTTGGAAAATCATCGAAATGTCATTTCCACGAAGTTGACGTAACTCATGCTTTTTTATATTCAATAAATCTACACGATTAAAAAAAATCTCGCCATTTTTTACTGCACCAGCTCCTGGATCAATTAATCCCATAATAGACATAGCTACTGCGCTTTTGCCACAGCCTGATTCGCCTACTAAACACACCGTTTGGCCTTTCGGGATCGAAAAACTTACTTCATTTACCGCACTAATTACACCATCGCCAGTATGATATTGTGTTAAAAGGTTTTTGACCTCTAAAACTGTAGTTGTCATTACAGCATCTACCTCCTTTTCATGTTCGGATCAATAGCGTCCCGCAGTCCGTCTCCTAATAAGTTAATACTAATAACAGTAAAGAATATTGCTAAACCTGGAGGAATCCATAGCCAAGGCCTTTTTTGAAAGTCTATTAATGAGTTAGCCGAGGTGATCATATTTCCCCATGATGCATCTGGTGGAACAACACCTAATCCGAAGAAGCTTAGTGTTGATTCGCTTAATATCGCTCCCCCCACACTTAATGTACCTGACACGATTAAAAGTGGAATAATATTCGGTAGCAAATGTTTAAATAATTTGCGCACATCTCGCAAACCTAGCGCCTCTGTTGCTTGCATAAATTGTCGCTCACTTAAACTTAAAATTTGACTTCGGACTAAACGCGCTAAGCCTGGCCATCCAACGATACTAAGCATTAGCATAACAATATAAATTCGGTATTCTGTAGGCACTTTCCATTCCGACAAAATGGCTGCCATAATAAATAACAAAGGCAATCCTGGTAATGTCATTAATACATCAGCTATTCTCATAAATATTTGGTCGACAATCCCTCGGTAAAAGCCTGAAATAATTCCGAGCAAACCACCGATAGTAACCGACATAATCATGGCCCCCAGCCCAACTAAAAGCGAAATCCGTCCTGCTAACATTAAACGCGTTAACACATCACGTCCTAATTTGTCGGTCCCTAACCAATGCTCGAGGCTTGGTGGTTGATTAATATTCGTCGGATTAACACCTAAATTTATATATGGTGAAAAAAATGGACCAATAAATGAAAACATGAAAATAAACAATAAAAATGCTAAACCTAGTAGCGGCATTTTCATCTTTAGCAAACGCCTAATTACTTGACCCCATAGCGAGGTCTTTGTAGGCTTTTTAATTTTTTTTATAATTATCGCACTGTTTTCCATTTGCTCAACTCCTAGCCTTTATCCCCTTTATTTTCGTACTCTTACACGCGGATCTGCAATACCATAGAAAATATCCGCTAATAAATTACTCATTACAGTTATTAATGCAATAAATATTGTGAAGCCCATTAATAGAGGATAGTCACGAATCGAGAAAGCTTGCATATAAACTGCACCTATTCCTGGCCAATTAAAAATTTGCTCTGTAATAATAGCTCCCCCAAACAGTGCAGGTAATTCAAAACTAAAGAGTGTTATTGCGGGTAATAATGCGTTTCTTAGACCATGTTTAAAAATGACAACTCGCTCCTTTAAACCTTTCGCACGAGCTGTCCGTATAAAGTCTTGCTTAATCACTTCGAGCATATTTGTGCGGAAATAGCGTGTAAGTCCTCCAATTCCTAACATCGTTAAAACGAGAACCGGTAAAACCATATGCTCCGCTACATCTTTTATATATTCCCAACCAGTAAGATTACTACCAGTAGCAATCATTCCACCCGCTGGCAGCCATCCTAAATCAACTGCAAATATTTTAATAACAATAAGGCCTAAAAAGAATGATGGTGTTGCCATCGCAGCAAATACAACGACTGTAATCAATGTATCAAATAGGGAGTATTGTCTAACCGCCGACATAATACCGATTAAAATTGCAATGACCCACGTTAGAATTAAAGATGCTAAAGCAACTATAAAAGAGCTCCATATGTAATTCCCAATGACTTCACCAACCGGTAACTGAAATTGGAGTGAATAACCTAAATCGCCTTTCAGTAAATTGCCTAACCAAATAAAGTAACGAATAAAAACGGGTTCATTATAACCATGTAGTTCATATAATTCCGCTTTTCTTTCAGCAGTTAAATTGGGATCCGCATCAATAAAGTTTCCTGGAACTAATGAATATAAAAAGAATATTAAAATAGAAGCACCAAATAACGTTGGAATCATATAAAAAAGTCTTTTTAATATATATCCCTTCATCCACTCATCCCCTTCTTTCAAAATAAAAAAGAGAGACGTATCACAATTTAATACGGATACGTCTTCATCAATCTAAATTCCATTACTCCGCTAATTTTAAATTACGTAAGCTTGTAGCAATGCCACGATAACCATTTGGCGTAAAGCCATCAATACGGGCATTTGCGCCACTTAACACTTTCGTATATGACATATAAATGACAGGTGGATTTTCCTCTAATGCTTTGTATAATTCATAGAATTTTGCCGTGCGCTCTGCAATATCATTTGTTGCAACCGTTGCTTCAATTAAAGCGTCGATTTCTTTATTCCCATAACCTTTAATAATTGTCGAGTTACTTTGCGTATGGAAGCTCTCAATACCATTGTATGGGTCCGTTAACATTGTCGTTGAGAATGAAGCTAAGTCATGGTCTCCCTTTTCAACACGGGCTAGTAATGCATTAAAGTCCATTTGCTCAATTTGTAAATCAATGCCGATCGCTTTGTAATTCTCTTTAGCAATCGGAATTAATGTATCCCCTAAACCGCCCGAAGTTGTGAAGTAATACACTGTTAATTTTTTGCCGTCTTTTTCACGAATACCATCTGCTCCGATAGTCCAACCTGCTTGTTCTAATAGGGCTTTTGCTTTCTCTGGATCATACGTAGTTGTTCCAATTTCATCTGTATATGCCCAAGAACTTGGAGAAACTGGAATGTTCGCTACTTGAGCAAAGCCTTGATAATGTGTTGTAATAATCGTTTGGCGGTCAAGTCCTATAGAGAAAGCTTGACGCACTTTTGGATCTTTAAAAATATCTTTCTTATGGTTAAACACCATGTATCCATAAGCCGATGAAGTATAAATATTAATGTCTGCAAAACCTAATGTTTGTAAAAACTCAAAATTATCTTGGTTGGCTGTTAATGCACTGTAATCCAATTCACCTGTTTGGAAAAATTGCTGTGCATCACCAACTGTTGTTTTATATATAAATTGTTTTGCCTTAGGGGCACCACCGTAATAATGTTCATTTGCCTCATAGCGAATTTCTTGTCCCGGTAAGTAAGCTACAAAGCGATAAGGCCCCGCTCCAATTGGTTTTTGATGTAACTCATTTAAGTATTCTAAATTACCTTTTATATAACCGTTACCATAATAGTCTTTCTTCAAAACTGATCCACCTAGTAAATGTAAAGTACGTGCATTTACTTTATCAGTTGTAATTTCAATCGTCTGTTCATCAATTACTTTTATCCCTGAAATGCTAGTAGCCTCGCCACTTTTATAATCTAAGCCACCAACAATGCTCGCTTCAGTAATATCCGTCCCCCCTGCATAACTTGGATCATGTAAAAGCGTTAAAGTAAACTCAATATCCGCTGCTGTTAACGGCGTTCCATCATCAAACTTTAAACCGTCTCGTAAAGTGAAAGTATAGACAAAGCCATCCTCTGAAATATTCCATTTCTCAGCTAAACCTGGCACTGTCTCCCCTTTTTCATTAATGTCTATTACCGGCTCAAACATTACGGATTGTACATTCCCATCGTAACCACTTGAATTGAAATAAGGTGTGAATACTCCTCCTGGTTCTTGTAAACCTACAACCACTGTATCACCACGTTTTACAGCAGTATCTGGTGAAGCAGCAGGATCCTCAGCTTTAATTACTGTGTCTTCGAAAATATTCCCTTGACTATTTTCTGTTTGTTCAACTGAATCATCATCACTATTCGATCCTCCATTAGAATCTGTTGCTCCATTACATGCAACTAAAAGTGCAGAAACACCAACAACCCCTAAAATTTGTACTAATTTTTTCAAACTCATAAAATAATCCCCTTCTCTCTGTGAAATCGTTCTTACAAACATTACTTACCCTATAAAGTTACTAGGATTAATAAGTAAAAAAATTTTCTCCATCTAATTAATGCTCTGTCTCTAAAACGGATTCCAATTTTTACTAATGTTAGTATATATATTAAATCTTACAAAATCAATAGGAATTATACAATTAAATAAAAAAAGGAAAAAACATTCATGTTCCTCTCCCTTTAGATTCTCAAAATTCTTTAACAAAACAAAAAATAGACCCAGAATAATTCTGGGTCCGAGTACACTTACTGCTTACAACTGTTCGTTTCAGCTTCAAATATCAAGCAATAACTAGTCAGAGGTATCTCTGTTTAACCATGCCTGTAATATAAATGAAGCTTACTCATTGTTCAGTTGTGGCGGACTGTCCTGAGATTCTTGGTCCACTGGCTTCGAATTACTCATGATGCATCCTCCTCATCAAATTAGATGAATAAGTGTTACATAAATAAGTATGTGCAGCTTTCAAACAATCGATACATGTATTATCAATTATGCCTCGGCGTAATTGCGTCCAAACTTTTTCGAACCCGCTCTTTTAGGGAAGTTTGCCTAAGTTCGTCGCGTCCATGCGACAACGGCTAACTGACCTGCATCACGCAGGCCTCCCTAAAAAACCTGTGACATCCGCCGGGGATGAATGCTGAATCATGTTAAATTTTTTTCATGCTATTTCGGCACAGTCAACTGCTTCTCCTGAAACACTTGTTGTGCAATGATTAACGCATTTTGCACCCGTGGAAAACCTATGTACGGGACTAATTGTAATAGGGCCTCGACAATTTCTGTAGGTGTTAAACCTGCATGCAAACCGCGCGTAATATGCGTTTTCGTTTGCGGTTCTGCACCTTGTGTGATTACCGCCGTAATGACAACAAGTGCACGACTTTTAGCATCCAATCCCGGTCGCGAATACACTTCCCCATAAGCAAACTCGATAATCATTTTGCGTAAATCTGGTGCAATATCTGCCAAAGCATCATGCTCTACCATACGTGTAGCCTCTTCTTCTGTGACATATTGTTGAATTGTTTCAATGCCCTTTATAAAACGCTGATTCATTTCAATTGTCCCCTTTCAAATTTTATTAAATACGTCATTCTTTATTTATTCGAGGTTACATATATATTAACCTTTATAATTATTCCCCCTTGTAAAAATTTAGAAAATAATTGACAAAACAATACTATACGCCATATAATATCTATATACTATACAACGTATAATATAAAACCTTATATAAGGATAGGATTGTGAGGTGGATAAGATGACGTTTCAACTAGGTTCAGCTTTACTGGATGCCTGTGTACTTTCTATATTAGAAAAGGAAGATGCTTACGGATATTCTCTGACGCAGGAAGTCCAATCCGTTATGGATATTTCGGAGTCGACACTATATCCTGTATTGCGACGCTTGCAAAAAGCTGATTTTTTAATTACGTACGATCAGCCGTTTCAAGGAAGAAACAGACGCTACTATCAAATTACGGGACTAGGGCGCCTACGCTTATTGGAACTTCTAACCGAATGGAAAATTTATAAAGAAAAAGTAGACAGTGTACTATTAGGAGGGAATTTAGATGGATAAAGCGGGCTATTTAAAAAGTCTACGAAGTAAATTACACCGACTGCCAGCGCAAGAAATTGATGCTGCGCTTATTTATTATGAAGAATATTTTGATGAAGCAGGAGAAGAAAACGAGCAGCAAGTCATTGAGCAGCTAGGTCCGCCTTCGCAAGTGGCTGCACAAATAGTAGCCGACTTTACAATTAAAGATTTAGATACGACACCACCTTCTACGAAAAAGAATATGTCGGCGATTTGGCTTATCATCCTTGCAATACTTTCAGCACCACTTTCATTACCACTTCTTGCTGTAGCAATGGCGCTCATCATATCAGTTGGTGCAGTCGTTTTTAGCTTTGTAGTTGCAATTATAGCTATTGTTGGTGGAGTTTTACTTAGTGGGATTTTCACGCTCATTTCAGGTTTATTTATTATGACAAATCATTGGCCGACCGCACTATTATTTATTGGTTTTGGATTGATTACTTCTGGCATTGGCGCCTTGATTTCACCTGCCACAATCCGTCTTATTAAAAGAACGGGTGTTGTATGTGTAGAAAGTTTAGCTAAATTATTTCAGAAGATTACACGGAAACGAAAGGAGAATTTCTAATGACCAATCGTTATAAAATAATTGCAAGTAGTATAATTGTAATCGGTATTTTATTTACCATTATTGGTTTTGCCTCTGGTGGACACTGGTATATTTTAAAAGACAATTCCGGTTTTTACGTACCAAACAATCAAACACTTGTGCCCAAATCATACGAACTTGGGACATTTAAAAATATAAACATTTCAAATGAACATGCGGATATTGACATACTGCCATCCGATTCCTTTTCTATGGAAGTAACCGCTTTTGAACCAACAGATGTAACGTATGATGTGAAAGGCGATACGTTAACAGTGAAGTCCAACAACAATAAAGACAATGCTATGACAATCGGTTTTGGACCATTTAAATCGCCATCGATTAAAATTTATGTCCCTCAAGATACAGTGCTATCGAACATTACAATAGATTCTAGCTTCGGGGATGTAAACTTGCAAAGTATAAAGTATGAACAGTTCCAACTGGATGTGAGTTACGGAGATATTTCTTTCAAAAAAATTGATGCAGGCCAAACAGAAATCACTAGCGCCTTTGGAGATAAATCGTTTCACCAATTTTCAAGTGAGCGTTTAATCGTTAATAGCGAGTATGGCGATATTGACGTCGCTGGTGAATTAAACGGGAAAACGACGATTAATTCTAGCTTTGGAGATGTAGATCTTCAGTTAAGTAACACGAAAAGTGACATTGGATACGACCTGAGCACAAGTTTTGGTGACCTCACAGTAAACAATGAAGATTATGGAACGAAAAATTCTCAACTGCACGATGGAGAAAATCAGCTTGAAGTTAAGGTCACTCAAGGTGATCTTGAGCTATCTTTAAAATAAACATACCAAAGAGGCATCCGCTAAAATTGGCTAGCCTGTAAGCCCGTTATTAAATAACGCATCTATATGATTAGCACTTCCAAGTACTTTAAACGTATAGGTTTTAAGGAGGTGCTTTTCTTATGTTGCAAATAAAATTAACTGTTTTTATTATCAAAGCGGGAGAGCAGTTTTTACGATCAATAAGGAGAGATTTTTAATGTCTAATAAGAAAGTATATATACTTCTAACAGATACAGGTTCAATATTTGCCAAAACAATAAAATTATACACAAGTGAGCCATATAATCATGCATCCATTTCCTTTGACGGAAATCTTACACAATTGTATAGCTTTGGAAGAAAATATCCAACAAATCCATTCATCGGGGGATTTGTTAAAGAAAATATAAATGAAGGTTTATTTTTAAATGCTACTTGTGCAGTTTATAGTCTAACGATTAAAAAGGCAGACTATTACAAAATGAAGCAATATATAGATACAATAGAAGCTCAAAAGGAGCATTACCAATATAACTTAATGGGATTATTTTCTATTCTATTCAATAAACAATTGAATAGAAAAAATGCCTTTTTTTGCTCGGAGTTCGTTGCATCTGTGTTAAAACAAGGTGAGGGCATAGAATTTAATACGCCACCTTCACTTGTAAAACCCTGTGATTTGTATGATGCAGCAAATTTTGAACTGGTGTTTCAAGGTAGGCTACGGGATTATAATAAAGAAACTATACACCGACCTAATTTAAGTAAGATTTGCTCTCCGCATACCTTAGTTTCGGCTAGCTGGTCAGAAACAGGTGCCTTTCACTCTTAGCGATTTAACGATAAATACAGCTACTTGGTAAACCTGTAATATACAAAGACGCACTTTTCGGTACGCACTACAAATAGCCAATTATCCAAAGTTTCTTGGATAGTTGGTTATTTTACTATGTTTCTTGAATATATGCGTAATTTGATTATGGGCTTACAATAGCCCCTTCTTTTTTACCTCACATACCTGAAATTTGCTTTACATAGAATGATTGCTAAAAAATACATCTACCTGCCCATTGTTTTCATTTTTCTAATAGTGTACGATATACACTATAAAGAAAACGGGGTGATTATGTGAATGATTTATTAAATTCACTAACGACTGAATTGCGAAGAGGCACATTGACACTTGCCGTATTAAGCCAGTTACACGAGCCTCAATACGGATATTCTTTAGTCCAATTGTTAGAGATGTCTGGGATTACGATCGACCAAAGTACGCTGTATCCCCTACTCCGCCGTTTAGAAAAGCAAGAATTATTAACAAGTAGTTGGGACACCACAGAAAGCCGCCCAAGAAAGTATTATGTACTAAGCGATTATGGAAAAACGGTTTTTGATGCGTTGAAAGCCGAGTGGGAAAAAACATCTAGTGAGTTAGCTTTATTACTTAAAGGAGCTGAAAAAGATGGAACAAATTAACTTGTATATTCATGAAGTGACAAGGAGGTTGCCTGAGAAATTACGTACAGACATTGAAATGGAATTGCAATCCACCATTTTGGATATGATGCCAGATGACTATACGGCAAGTGATGTTGATGCCGCGCTCACAAAATTGGGCAATCCAGCTAAATTGGCAGATCAGTACCGCGAGCAACCTAATTATTTAATTGGTCCACTGTTATTTGATTCGTATATGACCATTTTAAAAATGGCTGTATCCATTGCCATTCTCGTGCATGTTATCGTACTTACTATTCAACAAATCACACTGTTCCCCGCAAATACGTATTTTATCGAGAACGGAATTGAATTAGTCATAAATTTAATTGGTGGAAGTGTGGAAGTACTATCTCAAGTATTTCTTTGGGTGACGATTATCTTCGTGATTATCGAACGCGTGACGGATGATGGCGCAAAAAAGTCGATGCAGTCAAAACCTTGGACTCCAAACGATTTAAAGCATATTGTACCAGTAGAAAAAAAGAAGCGCATTGCCAAATCCGAAGTATTTTTTGCACTATTTTGGGTAATCATTTGGGCTACTTTTTATTTCAAAGCATCCGATTTGATTGGCATTTACGAAAAAGCCACTCATGACAAACTTCAATTTATAGCGCCCCTATTCAACCGGGATGTATTACTCACTTTATGGCCAGTCGTAGGAGCTCTCATTTTATTTGAAATTGGGCTCATTTTATATAAGTGGGTTATTGGCAAATGGACGTATAAAATTGCTGTTTGGAATATGATTTACCATATTGCGCTTATAATTGTAACGATTCTATTCGTCAAACAAACCGGTTTATTTAATGTTGAATTTATCCGCTATACAGGGGAAGTATTTAATGTGGCAAGTGATACGGCACTTCTGAATTGGTGGAATAATACGGTTTGGGCGTTCGTCGTGCTCTTCATTATTATTTCAGTTATAGATATTTTTAACGGTTTTAGAAAAGCAAAAATGTAAATCGCAAGGGCCTAGTACATTCTAGGCTCTTTTTTTATTGATAATAAAGTGCTATTTACAATTCTTCATAAATATATAGAGAGTAAGGTGCAAATATAAACAAATCATTAACACTACAAATTCCAGCAAACGATTATAATTATAGAATATTCTGTATATAAGGAGGGTTTTTTTGAAGTTAACGAGAGAAGAAAAATCTTGGATACTCTATGATTGTGGGAACTCTGCGTACTCAATGGCCATAACGACCGCCCTCTTCCCTATTGTCTTTGGCATGTTTGATGGTGTGAATAATATGGATCTTGGGTATTTTAATTCGCTCGCTAGTATTTTAGTCGCTTTGCTAAGCCCCATTTTAGGTGCACTTGCCGATTATAAAGATAAGAAAAAACGGTTCTTTATGTTCTTTGCTTTACTCGGAATCATCGCGACCTTTTCCTTTGCATTCATTTCTCCAGTTAGTGGTCAGTGGCAATTATTAATTGTTGTTTATGTGCTTTCTATAATCGGATTTTCCGCGGCGAATATTTTTTATGATTCCTTTTTAGTCGATGTTACAACGGATGAACGTATGGATAAAGTATCAACAAGTGGCTTTGCTTTCGGTTATATTTCAAGTGTAATTCCATTCGGCATTAGTCTTGCTGTCATTTTCTTTATGGGCATGGATTTAGCAATTGGCTATCAAATCGGATTTTTTATTACGGCGTTGTGGTGGGGATTATTTACGATTCCAATGATTAAAGATGTAAGGCAACGTCATTATATCGAACCGGAGCCGAATTTAGTCGGCAATAGCTTTAAACGATTAGGAACGACCTTTTTACAAATTAAAAATTACAAAATCGTGTTCATTTTCTTAATTGCTTACTTCTGCTACATTGATGGCGTCGATACGATTATAAAAATGGTCGTGCCTTATGCAACAAGTGTTTTAGGCTCGGATTCATTCAATACGTTTATGCTGCTCGCCATTTTATTAGTCATTCAAATTATTGCGTTTCCATGCGCCTTATTGTACGGGTCACTGGCAAAAAAATATTCCACACGTTCGATGATTATTGTCGGGATTTTAACGTATATCGTGGCTTGTATTGCCGCTTTCTTTATTTCTGAAATGTGGCATATATTCGTTCTTGGTGCGATGATTGGTTCTGCACAAGGCGGGATTCAAGCATTAAGCCGCTCTTATTTTGGCAAAATTATTCCGAAAGAGCGTTCAAATGAATTTTTTGGCTTTTATAATATTTTCGGGAAATTCGCGGCAATTATCGGACCTTTTTTAATGGCATTCACAACAACGATGACGGGTGAGGCGAAATATAGTATTTTATCCATTATCCCGCTATTTATTATTGGTTTAGTGGTGTTTTTACTACTCCCGAAAGATCCTGCAGCAAATGTTGAAGCAGTGAGGTGATTTTTATGCATGAAAAAGAAAAATTTGTCATCGTCATTTCCTATGATGCCTTCTCGAAAGACAATTGGGACAGAGCGAAAAGTAAGCCGAATTTAGCGCAGTTAATTGCAAATGGTGCAGCGACAAATCAAGTAAAGAGCGTCTATCCAACACTTACTTATGTCATTCACAGCTCGTATGTAACGGGGGTTTATCCGAATAAGCATGGGGTATTTCACAATAACCCGTTTCAACCTTTTGTCCCTGAAAAAGAGCAAGATTGGCACTGGTATCGAAATGATTTGAGAATGCCAACTGTTTATGAAATAGCTCGCAGTAAAGGCTTAACTACTGCTGGGATTTTATGGCCCGTAACGGGAAAAGCGGCAATCCATTATAATATTCCTGAAATAAAAGCCGTTAAAAATGAAAATCAAGCGTTGAAAATTATCAAAAATGGCAGTAAGCTCTTTACCCTTTCGATGGAATGGAAATATGGGAAAGTACGCCGAGGGATTGCCCAGCCTTATTTAGATGATTTCATTACAAAGTGCGCGGTAGATACGATTTTAAACAAAAAGCCGAATTTGTTGCTCATGCATTTAATTGATCTCGATGATTCAAAGCATTTGCATGGCACACAAGGTCCGCATATTGAAGCTGTACTAGAACGCATGGACCGTCGCATTGGCGAACTTATGCAAGTAGTTGAAGATGCAGGTATTCGCGATGAAACAACCTTCTTAATTGTTGGGGATCACGGACAGCTCGACGTGCGCTATAAAATTTATTTGAATCGTTTATTTTTTGATCATGACCTCATTTATGAGGAAAACGGTGAAATGAAATGGCGTGCCTATGTTCAAGGTGCAGGCGGTGCAGCGTATTTGCATATTCAACACGGAGATGAAGATGCAAAAGCTACGGCATTATCTTTGCTAGAAGGTTTAGCGAAAAAAGCAGAATACGGGATTGAAGCGATTTATTCTAGAAAAGAACTCGATAAGTTCCATGTAGATGAGCAATTCGAATACATGATTGAAGCAAAAGAAGGCTATTGTTTTGAAGATGACTATACAAATGAAGTCATTGTTGATTTACACGCGATTGGTCAAACATATGCCACACATGGCTACTCCCCTGAAAAGCCCGATTATACGAGTAATTTGATTATTTCAGGCAACGGGGTTAAAGCTGGTTTTGATATCGGTGAAGTGTGTGTTGTCGATATTGGACCAACGATTGCACATATGTTAAAGCTCCCTTTCAAAAATGTTGACGGGCGCGCTTTAGTAGAGATTTTTAAATAATAATAGAGCCAGAGATGATTTTTTTGTCCCTAGCTCTTCCTTTATTCCTTCGCCTTTTCAACGAATGGAATACTTTTTGCGTTTGCTATATTGTAAATATAACTCGTTACATGTGATTTATTTTCTTTCAAGATAAAATCTTGTCCGTCCGCCATTTGAAATACATAATCCCCCAAATCGTCTACAATATATTCAAAAGTCACTCCATTGATATCTGCCCATTTAATCGATTTCTCTGACCATACGTTTTTCACAACAATTTGATTTGCGTCAATGGCGGTATACATTTGTGTTGTACTATAAAGAGTAAAAATCCCACCTATTACAATAAGCGTGCTTAGTAAAAATGTTACTTTTTTTCGTTTCCAAAACAATAGCAAACATGCCCCAGCAAATAAGATAAAGGCAAAAACAATAACTTTAGCGCTTGTCGTAAAAGGATAAATATAGAGCTTCGTATCATCATACTTAAAAAATGTTTCAATCAGTATAATTGGCATAAGGATTGCAAAAAACGGTGAAATGATAAGCATTGTAATGGCTGCCATTGAAAAAATTAAGCGTGGTGAAGTATTTTTAAACATAGTACGCCCCCTAATCCATGTTATTACTTCAATTATATACCAAACGAGATTATATTTTAAGAAAATTCACTTTTCTTTTTCGAATTTATAATTGCTGCATTAATTAAGTCTGCCTCTCTTTTCAATTTCACATAATATACGTACCAAATGATAAAGAAAATAACACTTGTAGTAATTAAATACACGAAAAGATTTATATAAGTTATTGGTACTAGCTCTAGCCATATGGATACGACTAAAATCGCAATCATTGTTGATGCATAATGCAGGAAAACTTGTACTTTATACTTTATGTTAAACTGATAAATGACTTGGCCAAAACCTCCACTAATAAGGGAAACTATAAAAATTCCGAGAACAATCAAGTCATATCTAGTCTGAATTTGATTAAATATTTCCTCTCCCATTTCCCAATACGATATACAGAGCGATAACATAAAAATCATACATCCCACTGCAAATGCTTCGATTGTCATTGAAATTACCTTTTGCATCATACTACACCCCCAATTTTTTCTTGAAATCTGCTTTGTACTTTCGACTAATGACATCTTCTTGCCCGTTTTCTAACAGAATATCTAATGTTCCACTAAAGGATGCTTTTACCGATTGAACCGCTGTTAAATTAACAATAGTGCTTTTTGAAATTCGGATAAAGTTTTCTCCTAGTAAATTTTCAAAATCCACTAAAGTTGTCTTCGTTTCATACCATTTCCCTTCCGCATCATAAACAATGACTTTCCCAACTTCTGTTCGCACAAGTTGAATGGACGATTTTTCGATTAGGATAATCTCCTTTCCCTGATAAATGGACAATTTCTCACCGAAATCTTCTTGCTCTAATAATACAACTGCTTTTTCGATTGTTGACGTTAATTGATTTGTTTTAATTTCTGCAACTGGTTCCGAATACTCTGGCGCAATTAGCACTTCTACTTTCACATTCCGCACCTCCTAAAAAAATTATAGCAAAGTCAACTGCAAAAAAAAGGCATGTTATCAGTAAAAATGGACCACTTAGCATTCAGATACAGTTGAGGTAACAGCTACTCACTAAAACTTGGGGCGTTTTGGAAATATTATTTGAGGCTCAGATTTCACTTTTTTGAAAAAAGACTTGACCAAAATGTGTTATCATACTATAATTTCGTTTATTATTCTAAATATTAAATGAGCGATGACGAGAACATATTAAGCCAGATTTCCCTGTTGGCAGAGAGTCAGTGGTTGGTGGAAACTGATACAAAGGTCTGTGTGAATTTCATTCTTCGAGCTTTTTTTATACTACATCTATTTTTTTCAAGCAGGATCGAAAAAAACTTGAACGCAAATATGCTGATGCATAGTTGATATTACGTGGTATGAAAACGGATTAAACCGTTACTTAATCAAGTGGGAAACGAATTTTGTTTCCAATTAGGGTGGTACCGCGTGAACAGCCACGTCCCTATCGTTATAGATAGAGACGTGGCTGTTTATTTTTTTCTATCTGAAATAATAATTATAGATTGGATTGATTAGCATTCAAACATCACAGCAATGGTCATCAAAGATTGGTTTTATTTTATCTGCTGCTGGATCAGCTATAGGAGTAGGCGCCATTTGGAAGCTGCCCTATGTTACTGGCGTTAGTGGAGGAGGGGCATTCTTCCTTCTATTTATTTTATTCTCATTAATTATTGGTTTTCCGTTATTATTAGCAGAGTTTATTATTGGGAGAAGCACACAAAAAGAAGCGGTTAGTGCTTATCGAAGTTTAGCGCCTAATACACAGTGGCATTGGATTGGTAAGCTCGGGGTATTTACTTGTTTCCTATTATTATCGTTCTATAGTGTCATTGGTGGATGGATTGTTATTTATTTTACTAAAGGTTTATTTGGCGGCATCATTAGTGACAGTGCAAATTACGCCGCAGTCTTTGACGAAACGATTGCCAATCCCTTATTAGTTATCGGCGCACAATTTGCCTTTTTAGCGTTTACTGTACTAGTTGTTGCAAAAGGCATTCAAAATGGGATTGAAAAAGCGAGTAAAATTTTGATGCCAGCTTTATTTATTTTATTTTTCGTATTAATCATTCGCTCATTGACACTTGATAATGCGATGGAGGGTGTAAAGTTCTTCCTTGCACCGGATTTTTCAAGCATTACATCACAAAGTATTCTGTTTGCGATGGGGCAAGCTTTCTTCTCATTAAGTATCGGTGTTTCAGTAATGGTCACGTACAGTTCTTATTTATCGAAAAAAGAAAGCTTAATTCAGCCAGCGATTTCAATCGTTTCCATGAATTTATTCATCGCTTTATTAGCAGGTTTAGCAATTTTCCCAGCTGTATTCTCACTTGGTTTAGAACCAGCTCAAGGGCCTGGTTTACTGTTTGTCGTATTACCTGCTGTGTTTGATCAAATCATTTTTGGTGAAGCATTCTTATTAGGATTTTTAGCATTATTTTTGTTTGCCACTTTAACTTCAGCCTTTTCAATGTTAGAAATTATTGTCGCTTCACTTGTTAAAGGTAAAGAACAACAGCGCACAAAATATGCCTATATTATTGGCGTTTTAATTTTCGCAGTAGGTGTTCCTTCTGCATTATCTTATAGTGTTTTCTCAGATATAACATTCTTCTCAAAAAACATTTTTGACTCAGCTGATTATTTAGTAAGTAATATTTTAATGCCACTTGGCGTATTTTTAATCGCTATTTTCGTACCAAGGAAAATTCAGAAAAGCACATTGCGAGAGGAACTATTGCAGCATTCTCGTTTAGGGGCAACTGCCTTTAACATTTGGTTCTTCATTATGAAATATATTATTCCTTCAGTCATTTTTATCGTATTCCTTGATATTACAGGCATACTTGATAAAATTATTGCACTATTTTAAAACAAAAGTGATGAACATTTGCAGAATTTCTGCAAATGTTCATCACTTTTTTTGTTTGAGGATGGAACTATGCTGTTTTGTGCACATGAAGCGCTTTACGATATATGAATATACTACTCAACATGACCAACGAAATAATGACATACATCCAATCAACGGTTACAACTAACAACCACCCACCTACAACGGGACCGATAAAACCACCTATATTTTTAAGTTGCCCAGCCCCTAAGTAAATGCCCTTTTGATCAATCGGTGCAATTTCTTCAATAACCGCATTCATCATCGGGAAACAGAAAATTTCTCCAATTGAAAAAATCGCCATACTGCCAATAAACATCCACGCATTTTCAGAAAGTCCAAGCAATAATAAGCCAACTGAAAAAATGACAATGCCGATTTTTAAAGAAGTATAAATGGGCATTTTCTCAATCATTATCGTTAATGGTAGTTGTAATGTTAATACGGTAATCGAGTTTGCTATAATGACGTAGGAAAACAGCTTGATCCCGTCCTCTACTCGCATATCAATCAATTGTGGCAATGTCGAATCAAATTGCGCATAACCAAACGTAATCAAAATTCCACCTGCGATAAAATAAAGCAATTTTTGGTCTTTTCGAACAGCATCAAAAATCGCACTCACTCGGTGATTCGCTGCTAACTTTTGTTGCTTCATTTCATAACGGTTTAACACAATGAATAAAAATATCCCATAAATCGCATACATGATGCCTGTAATCATAAATGGCACGGCCGCGCTCGACATGCTTGCAATCCAAACACCTAATAACGGACCCATTACCGCCGCAATATTAATCGCGGTGTACCTGACAGAAAAAAGCCTGCGTTTTTTTGCATCTTCCGTAAAATCAATCATTAGCGCTTGTGTTCCTGGCTCAAAAAATGAACGACATAGCCCGTTTAATGCATTTAATAGCACAAAATAAATGGCAGATGGTGCAACAGCAAATCCGAAAAATGTACAGCTCCACACGAATACCGTACTAATAATAACAATTTTACGACCAAAACGATCGGTTAAGTACCCACCTATCAGACCACCAAACGTTCCAAATAGAGGCGCAATCCCAATCGTTAAACCGATAAGTAAAGGTGACGCTTGTAGTTGATTATGTAAGTATAAAGCAATAAAAGGAATGGCCATGAAACTAGCCGTTCGAACAAAAATTGTCCCGCTTAAAATAATCCAAACGAGTGGATGAAAATAATTGTAGATGGATTTCACTTGAAAAAGCCTCTTTCATTTGATGTGACATGTTACCATTAAGAATTGAAATTAGTAATAAATCTATATGAATATCCTAAAATTGTCAATCCCATTAAAAAGCTTTGCCCTATTTTATGACTCACCAAATCTCTTGTTCAACACCTACGGCAAATTATATAAATCTATAAATTGATGAAAAAACTCTATTCTAAAGTACCGTAGAATAGAGTTTTTACTACTACATATTAGTTTAAAATCTCTACCTACACCAACGTTTTCTCTAGAAGTTTTGCTGCAAAATACTTACGCGCATCTGCGGTTAAAATCGGTAAACTTACGATTTGCTGCCGCTCAAACTCAACAAACATCCCACTTAAATTTTCATACACATTGTGAATTTTATAGCCCTTTTCTAAATAGTCATCTACTTGCTTCATTTCATCTAAGCTTAATAAATAATCCGACATACACACACCTCGCTTATTTATTCAGTTCCGTTTCTTGCGTAAGAATATCATCCCAATCATGCCCCACTGTAATCCCTAGATACTTTTCATCACTCGGATCATCTAGTTCAGCTTGTGGGTACTTTTTGAACCACCAATATTTCGCCAACACATAATAAATGATCGCCCCTGCGAAGAAACCTACTAATGAAGAATATGTTGGGAATATATTCGCTAAAATACCACCGATCACCCAAGCGATTAACCCCGCTAAGTTAAAGCCATTCATATACTTAAATTGACCGTCTAACTCGTAAAGTTGCTTTACATTGACGCGGCGTTTACGGATTAAATAATAATCGGCAAATAAAATACCTACAATGGCTGTTAAAATACCACCAATGATTAATAGTGCATTAACCAAAACATCAAATAAGCTCCAAGGCTGCGCTAACATCCCAATAATCCCTGCTACGACAACACCAACCCAGAATGGTACTTTTGGTCCGCCAATGTTGGAGAAAATTGTTGCCGCAGGAATCACGTTTGCTGACGTATTCGTCGACCATTGCGCTAACACAATCATCAGTAATAAAACCCCTAAAATGAAGCCGCTCGCACTTTGTTGCAATGCATTGACAGGATCAGCTGATGCCACTGCCATATAACAAACTGCTCCAATTGTTACGATAAATGTATTCGTGATCGGCATCACGATTAACGAACCGACTAATTGTGTTTTATTGCGTTTGAACCAATTGCGTTCATTTTTTGGCGCTTTAAAGAAACGTGAAAGTGATGGCATATCAGCCGCTAATGTTGCCCAGAAGCCCATGTTCGCCATAATCACGACCATGAAAGCTGTAAATGCGGCCATTCCTGTTGTTGGGGATTCTACCCATGACCAAACATTTTTCCCTTGCATCGTTGCATGATCTGCTAGTGTGATGTACATCCAGCACGAAATTAAAATAATAATTGGTGCTGCTAAATCTGCGAAACGCTCAATGGATTTAATGCCAAGAGATGTATTAAATAATTGCAACGCAGCAAAAACTAAGAAACATAAAAACCAATTATCAAAGCCAAATAATAAGTTCAAAATCCCATTGATTGCAAGCGCACCAAAATAGGTGTTAATCCCAAACCAACACGCAGCAGTAACACCACGAACAAGCGATGGTATATGCGTGCCAATCGTACCGAATGGGGCACGCATATACACAGGGAAAGATAGGCCATGCTCGATGCCAATATCACCGATTAATGTCATAAACACACCGATTAAAACCGAGCCTATTATTGTCGCTAAAATAACCATTGGCAACGGCAAACTAATAATACCTGCTCCACCAATTGCAAAAGCGGCTAACACAATGGCCATTCCTACCCAAATCACTGCAAAACCAAACGTCCCGATATTCCTTTGTTGATGTGTCACTGGAAGTAAATCTGGTGATTTTAAATAATTCCCACCACTTGCCATACATTTCTCCCCTTTATTTTAGATTTCCAGTTCACGAACAAACAGACGACCTTTTTATTTTGCGAAATTACTAATTAGTGATTGACGTTCATTCCACGTCATTGGTGCGATACTTGATTTTCTTTCAACCATCGAAATCGCACCATCTACCGGGCACACAATCGAGCATAAATTACATCCGACACAATCTTGCTCGCGAACTTTTAGCATCGGACGACCGCTTTCTGTGTATAGATCAATACATTGATGCGACGTATCTTCACAAGCGATATGGCATTTATTGCAGTTAATACATACATCATTATTAATTTCAGCGACCACTTTATAGTTTAAATCTAAGTCACCCCAGTCGGAATAACGTGATACCGATCGACCGACTAAATCCATGACCGAAGCAATCCCTTTATCATCTAGGTAGTTATTGAGCCCATCGATCATATCTTCTACAATACTAAATCCATGGTGCATCGCCGCTGTACAAACTTGAACGCCTGTTGCCCCCATCAGTATGAATTCCGCAGCATCTTGCCAGTTTGAAATGCCTCCGATTCCTGATATTGGCACATTGAATAATGGATTACGGGCACACTCTGCGACCATATTCAGTGCAATTGGTTTTACAGCAGGACCGCAATAGCCACCGTGCGCCCCTTTTCCACCGACATGTGGCACCGTATTCCATGAATCTAAATCAACACCCGCTAAGCTGTTAATCGTATTAATCATACTGATGGCATCAGCTCCGCCACGTGCTGCCGCTTCTGCTGTCATCGTAATATCTGTAATGTTCGGTGTTAGCTTAACAATGACTGGTGTTTGTGCCACCTCTTTCACCCAAAATGTTTGCTTTTCAACCAAGTCCGGTACTTGACCAGAGGCAGCACCCATTCCACGTTCAGCCATCCCGTGTGGACATCCAAAGTTAAGCTCAAGCCCATCGACCCCTACAGCTTCTACTTTTTTGACAATCTCATGCCATTTTTCTTGCTTCGGCTCTACCATTAACGAAACAATAATGGCATGATTCGGAAACCTTTTTTTCGTCTCATAAATTTCTTGTAAATTAACCTCTAACGGACGATCTGTAATGAGTTCAATATTATTAAAACCGGCTACTCTTTGACCGTTAAAATTGACAGCCGCAAAACGTGAAGAAACATTTAATATTGGTTCACCCAATGTTTTCCAAACTGCGCCACCCCAGCCTGCCTCAAATGCGCGTTGAACTTGATAACCTGAATTCGTCGGTGGTGCTGATGCTAGCCAAAATGGATTCGGTGATTTAATTCCCGCTAAGTCAATTCGTAAGTCTGCCATGCCACGTCCCCCTTATGCAATTTCACTAGTTTTTTTTAATTGCTCATGAATGATGTATGCAGCATCTTTACCTTGCTGCGCAGCTGTTACAACCATCGCTTCCCCTTGACCGTTTCCGAACACAACATCTCCACAGGCAAATACTTTCTCATTCGATGTTTGCATTGTCGTCTCATCAATATCTACTACACCGTTTGTATGCTGTAAACCAAATGCTTCAATAAGCGAAACAAATCGTGTTTGCCCAATTGCTTTAATGATTGCATCCACTTCCATAACAAATTCAGATCCTTCAACTACTTCAGGTCTTTGGCGACCATCTGCACCTGCTTCCCCTAGCTTCATTTTGATGCATTCAAGTGCAACTACTTTTCCTGCTTCGTCACCGATAATTTTCGTTGGCGCTGTCAGCCACTTAAATGCAACACCATCTTGCTTGGCAAATTCATATTCAAATTGGTAGGCTGTCATTTCTTTTTCTGTTCTACGATAAAGAATATCTACTTGTTCAGCACCCAATCGCTTCGCACAAGTCGCACCATCAATCGCTGTATTTCCAGCACCGATGACTACAACACGTTTACCAACTAAATCTTCTGTCAGTGTGCCGATTTTTGTGTTTTTGACAAATTCAATGGCATCATGCACGCCGTTTAGTTCTTCACCTTCGATACCAAGATTAGGCACAGCCCCCATGCCAATTGCTAAAATAACACGATCATATTGCGCTAAAATTTCATCCGCTGAAATATCGACGCCAACTGTTGTATTCGTTTTAATGTCCACACCAAGCTTCACAATTTGTTCCACTTCCCAGTCCACGACCTCATTTGGTAAACGGAATGATACGATCCCGTAGCTTCCTAAACCGCCTGCTTTTGCTTCTGCTTCAAAAATTGTGACATCATAGCCAAAACGACTTAGTTCGCGTGCTGCGGATAAACCGGCAGGACCAGAGCCTACGATCGCCACCTTTTGTCCGTTTGTTTGACCTTTTTTAAATAGTTCCACGCCCGATTCTATCGCCCAATCTGTTGCGTAACGTTGCAAGTGACCGATTTTGATTGGTTTTGTAGATGCATTTAAAACACATGCCCCCTCACATAACTCCTCTGTCGGACAAACCCTCGCACAACTGGCACCAATCGGATTGGCATCCATAATCGTCATCGCCGAACCTTTCATATTACTTGATGCAATTTTTTTAATGAAATTTGGAATTGGAATACTTGTCGGACAAGCTGTAATACAAGGTGCGTCATAGCAGTAAAGACAACGATTCGCCTCTTCTATTGCTTCATTTTTCGTCATCCTGCTATTCATTTCAACAAAATTTCGCTTCAGTTGTGCAGTCATTGCATTTTCTTGAATCGGAACCATTTCCACATCCCCCTCATGAATTCTTTTTCATAGTTTATTAGCGTTCATTCCCGTTCTAGCTAGGCCGTGCGACAGGAGCACGCCCAGCCTTCACTTCAATTAACGAGTGTGCTATGCAGTTAGATGTTTATTACTTCTACAGTAGTAGGAGTTAATTGGCGTTTAATATATTGCCCACTACCCAATACTCCTACGAATTCTTTATTCTTAATTACGTACTCGCCGCGCACAAGTACACTGACCGGCTCACCTGTTACTTCCCACCCTTCATACGGGTTGTAATCCACATTCATATGATGTGTGTTCGCTGAAATCTCACGTTTTACCGTCGGATCAAAAAGCACGATATCTGCATCAGAACCAATTGCAATTGTTCCTTTTTGTGGGTATAAACCGAAAATCTTTGCTGCACTCGTCGAAGTCATATCGACGAATTCATTGATTGAAATTTTCCCTTTCGCTACACCTTCTGAATATAAAATGGCACAGCGATCTTCAATAAATGGCCCTCCGTTTGGAATTTTAGAGAAATCATTCAAACCTAATTGTTTCTTCCCATTAAAGCTAAATGAACATTGATCCGAGCCAATTGTTTGCAGTTGCTTCGCCTTTAAAGCGTTCCATAAATGGGTTTGATGAGATTTCGGACGCAGCGGCGGTGACCACACGTATTTCGCTCCTTCAAAACCTGGCTGTGCTAAAGCCGATTGATCTAACGTTAAATATGGCGGACATGTTTCCCCGTACACGTCATATCCTTTTTCACGCGCTGCAATAATTTCATCTACTGCCTCTTTACAAGTTACATGTACAACGTAAAGCTTAGCCCCTGCAATATGCGCCAGTTCAATTGCTCGTTTTGTCGCTTCCCCTTCTAATTCCGCGGGACGAGTCAGTGCATGATAAATTGGTGCTGTATGGCCCGCTTGCTTTGCTTCTTCTACGAGTTCATCGATAACGGAGCCATTTTCACAATGCACCATTACGACAGCGCCCACTTCTTTTGCAATTTTAAATGCTTTAAAAAGTGTGCGGTCTGAAGCTTGGAATTCTTTTGCGTAAGCCATAAACACCTTCACAGATGTGATTCCTTCTTGCTCTAGTAATACTGGTAACTCTGCTTCTGTCTCAGGCGTTAATTCACCAATCATTAAATGGAAGCCATAATCAATGACTGAGTTCCCTTTTGCTTTTTCATGCCACTTTTCTACAGCTGGGCCTAGTTTCTCTTCACCTGCCGTTAAACAAAAATCTAAAATCGTTGTCGTACCACCGAAAGCAGCGGCAATCGTACCAGATTTCCAATCATCATCTGTTACCGTGTTATTAAACGGCATATCCAAGTGCGTATGTGGATCAATTCCCCCTGGCATGACGTATTTGCCAGCTGCATCAATGATTTCTGCACCTTCTGCTAATAAATTTTTGCCGATTTGAACAATTTTTCCGTTTTCTATTAATAGATCTGCCTCATATACATCTGTTGCCGTTGTAATTAATCCACCTGTAATCAATTTTTTCACGATACCCTCACCCTTCATTTCATTAATTTGTAATGTGTATCTCGCCAATGCTGAACTTTGCTTGTAGCGTCAAAACGGTTTGTAGTAACACATCCGCACCTTTTGCACAGTCTGCAAATGTCGTTTTCTCCTCTTCACAATGACTTTTTCCATTAATGCTTGGTACAAAAATCATTGCCGATGGAATAAAGCTTGCGATATACTGCGCATCATGACCCGCGCCACTAAACATTCGATGATAAGAATAGCCAAAATCCTCACATGACTCTTCCACTTCATTACAAATAGCAGCGTCAAAAAATACAGTATCTCTTCCCCATAGTTTAGCTGGTTGGATGCTACAGCCATTTTGCTCAGTAGGTAAACCTTTTAAGATTTCTTCTACTTTGCGCATCACTTCTGGATCTTGATGCCGCGAATCCATTGTAAATGTCACTTTATTTGGAATTACTGTATGAATGTTTGGAGATACGTTCATACGACCAAATGTGTATACGAGCTGTTCGTCGATTTTGCTAAGTTGGTCATGTAACGTTGTAATAATATCGGCAGCTACACGCATTGGGTCTTTACGCATCGACATCGGTGTCGTTCCCGCATGATTGGACTCCCCTGTAACCGTCATCTCATAACAAACCATCCCTAAAACACCTTCAACCACACCAATCTCCAGTTGCTTCGCTTCTAATACGGGGCCTTGCTCTATATGCAGTTCAATATATGCAAGCGCTTCCGTTAATAGGTTTTCTTTTTCTCCCATATACCCACTACCTAGGAGCGCATCTTTAAAGGTAATTCCATTTTTATCAACCGATTGCAACATTTCGTCTTTGTTAAACTTTGAAGAAATCACACCAGAACTCATCATCGCCGGATCAAAGCGCGCCCCTTCTTCATTCGTAAAATTCACAATCATTAATGGAATATCTAGTTCAATGTCGTTTTCTTTTAGCGTTCTAATCACCTCTAATGCGGTCAAAACGCCTAACACACCATCAAACTTGCCCCCTTTTTCCACCGAATCTAAATGCGAACCCATCACAATTGGCGGTAAATCCTTTTTCCCAGGTAAAATCGCATAAATATTCGCCATATCGTCTACCTTAATTTCCATACCTAACGCTTTACAGCATTCGCAAAAATAATCTCTCGCTAATACGTCCTCTTTCGATAGAGTTAAACGAGTTACGCCACCATTTACAGTTGCTCCAAATTGACTAAATTGTTCAAGTGACTCTTGCAATCGACTACTGTTACATTTATACATATGCTAGTCCCCTCTTTCATATTAGTTAAGATGTATTTAGGTAAATTCTAAAATAGAAAGCCTTTACTATATATATCTATAAGACTTAAAAATTATGTGCATATGTATTTTATATATGGTAAATTACTCTATAATATGAAGTTGGTATAGACATGCTGCTCGTTCTAGGAGGCGGAAGGTATGAATGATTTTTCACTTACTGTATCAGATGTGATGACGAAGAAATTATTTAGTAGCGCTCAGTTAATTGCCGGTGCAAAAGGACGGCTCAATGTCATCAAATGGGTCCATATTGTCGAAAGTATGGATGCTGCCAAGTTACTAAAAGGGAATGAATTAATTTTGACGACAGGTATTCATTTAAAAGACAATGAAGAATGTTTTAAACAGTTTATTCACCAATTAATTGCATCAAAAGCTGCCGGGCTGTGCATTGAACTAGGGAGTTCCATTCAAAAGATTCCTCATTTCATTCAGCAGCTAGCTACAGACTTTCAATTTCCACTGATTATTTTTCAAGAGGAAATCGCATTTGTAGAAATCACACAAGACATTCACAGCATGTTAATTAATCAGCAATACGAAATGATTAAAAACCTGGAAGACTATGCGCAACAACTGAATAAATACACACTGACAGTCAACAACTACGAGCAAATTTTAATGCATTTATATAAACATCTTGGCTTGCAAGTAATCTTTACGTTCAACGGGCAAAAACCGATTTTCATTCCAAATATTCATCAGGAACAGTACGAGACGATGCAACGAGCAAATCCAGATGTTGCTAAAAAACACTTCATACAATGTGATGTCAATATTTTCAACCAATACTACGGGGAAGTTTGTTTATTCTCTCCGAAGCGAGTGATTAATGAATACGATGCACTTATTTTAGATCGTACAGTTATTGCCTTATCACAATATTTGTTGCGAGAATTATATATTGAAGAGAAGAAAGGGATGGAGGATCGTGAAATTTTAGAGAACTGGTTGAATGGTCAAGCCACTATCGAACAGTTGGCGCATTTTGTGAAGGACCATCATGCAACTAGTGCTGCGAATCATTGGATTGTCATGATTCATCAAATTCAAAAAAGTAATAGCAGTGATGTCACGTACTATAAGTTGTTTGCGCGCAATGTGCTTGAGAAGTTCGGCTTTTATCCGCTTATTTTAGAAAAGAATCACCAACTCATTTTTATTTTAGCGAATTTACGTGAGCAAGAATCTTATAAGCTACGTATTGAACAAGCACTTACACAAATTCAAGATAATAACAGCAAATATAAATATGCCGATATAAATATTTTGCTTGCAGTGGGCAAATACGTCACCCATCTACAAGCCGTCAAAAATAGCTATACAACAGCCAAAGACACATTAGAAATTCGCTGGAAATCACAAGGGCTTTCGTATTTCTATGAGGATTTACATCTCCACCATTTAATTTTACAACTACAAAAAAATCCAACCATTATGGATATGGTCACTGAAAATATATCCCCCCTCATAGAATACGACCTAAAACATAACAGTAATTTAGTCGAAACGTTAAAAGTTTATTTGCAAACGAATGGTCTAAAAAAAGAAACGTCCGAGCGCCTCTTTATCGTCAGACAAACGTTGTATCATCGCTTGGATAAAATCGAACAACTACTTGGTCATGATTTTATGCAGCCAGAAAAACGATTAGCACTAGAAATGATGCTTGCCGCAAATGAACGGACACCCGTTGTACACCTACAACAATAAAGAATTGCCTATATGTGAAAAGTGATCCTTCATTTATTTTACATTTTGTATAATGCTTATTTCCCTCAAAAGCTGAATAATAGATTTATAGCGAATGAGGGAGTGGTGATTTCCAATGACGAATTTAACAAATCAAAATTGGCAAGTAAAGGATCAACAATACGTTTGGCATTCTATGAAACCGTATAATCCAGATGCAACGATGATTGTCCAAAAATCAAAAGGTGCATGGGTTACTGATATCGATGGGAAGCGTTACTTAGATGCGATGGCTGGATTATGGTGTGTAAACGTTGGTTATGGGCGAGAGGAAATAGCGAAAGTAGCTTACGAGCAATTACTTGAAAATTCCTATACGCCCCTATCTGTAGGTCATACCCCTGCCATCCAATTGAGCGAAAAAATTAGTGAGTTATTAGGTGATGATTATGTTGTCTTTTTCTCGAATAGTGGTTCCGAGGCAAACGAAACAGCATTTAAAATCGCTCGTCAATATCATCAGCAAAAAGGGCAAACAGGACGTACTAAATTTATTTCCCGTTATCGTGCCTATCACGGCAACACGATGGGCGCATTAGCCGCGACTGGCCAAGCACAGCGAAAATATAAATACGAACCTTTAGCAGCAGGATTCCTCCATGTAGCACCACCTGATGCTTACCGCGCTAACGAAGACCATATTACAGATCCCGCTGCTCTCCCATCTGTTCAGGCTATCGAAAATGTTATGACATGGGAGTTGCCTGAGACGATTGCTGGCGTAATAATGGAGCCGATTATTACTGGCGGCGGCGTCATTATGCCACATGAAGATTATTTACGCGGGGTAAAAGCTGTATGTGAAAAACACGGCGCCCTTCTTATCGTGGACGAAGTAATTTGTGGCTTTGGACGTACAGGCAAAGCATTTGGTTTCCAAAACTATGGCATTCAGCCGGATATTGTGACGATGGCTAAAGGTTTAACGAGCGCTTACATGCCACTTTCGGCTACAGCAGTTCGCCGTGAAATTTATGAGGCATTTGCGGGTAGCGATGAGTACGACTTTTTCCGCCATGTCAATACATTTGGTGGCTCTCCAGCGGCTTGTGCCGTTGCCCTCAAAAATATAGAAATAATGGAAAATGAAAATTTATTTGCACGTTCAGAAGAAATGGGTGCGATTATACATGCCGAATTACAAGTGCGCTTAAAAGATCACCCAAATGTTGGGGATATTCGTGGCAAAGGCTTACTAATCGGAGTTGAGCTTGTGAGCGACAAAATTAGTAAAGCGCCACTCAACGTAGCCGATGTTAATAAGGTCATTGCTATATGTAAAGAACAAGGTGTCATCATTGGGAAAAATGGCGTAACGGTTGCAGGCTTTAACAATGTTCTCGCACTTTCACCGCCACTGATCATCTCGTTAGAAGAAAAAGATTTGATTGTAAAAACATTTACAGATGCTTTAAACACGCTTTTGCAACAGTCATAAAATCAATTACGCCTTGGCGTAATTGCGTTCAGATTTTTTCGAGCTTTCTCGAAAATTTCCTCTTAAAAATCTGTGACATCCGCCGGGGCTTAACTTGATTCAGCCAGGTTTGAACCACAACTGTATAGAATTGAATATTTCGCATTCATCCTCCACTTTTAGAAGTAGGAGATTTCTGCTGAAGCAAGTTAAATTGAAACTAAGGGGGAAATTAATTTATGGTAACCAATACAGAAGTAAAAGAATTGGGACATTTTATTAACGGCACAATCGTTCCAGGTAAAAGTGGGCAGTTCTCAGATGTTTACAATCCAAGCTTAGGTACTGTCATTGCACGTGTTCCGATTGCTTCTAAAGAAGAAACGCAACAGGCAATTGCAACAGCGAAAGCAGCATTTCCAGCATGGCGGGCCCTATCTGTTGGAAAACGTACTGAAATCGTTCTGAAGTTCCGTCAATTAATGACAGAGCGTGCGGATGAATTAATCGAATTAATTTGTACGGAAAGCGGAAAAACAAAGGAAGATGCAAAGGGTGAAATTACACGTGGTTTAGAGTCTGTTGACTTAGCCATCAATGCCCCTCACCTATTAAAAGGCGAGTATTCTGTCAATGTTGGCGGGAATATCAATGCATACTCAACAAAAGCACCACTCGGCGTTGTTGCAGCTATTTCCCCTTTCAATTTCCCAGTGATGGTGCCGCTTGCCATTACGAGTATGGCGGTGGCGGTCGGCAATTCGGTTATTTTGAAACCGTCTGAACGCGTTCCTTGCTCTGCACTATTTCTATCAGAACTGTGGAAGGAAGCCGGTTTACCAGATGGCGTTTGGACGGTCATTAATGGTGACAAAGATACAGTAAATGAATTATTAGAAAACCCTACTATTGAAGCAATATCATTTGTTGGTTCAACACCAGTGGCCGATTACATTTTTGCAACCGGTTCGAGGCATGGCAAACGCGTTACTGCATTAGGCGGCGGGAAAAACAATATGATTGTCATGCCCGATGCTGATTTAGAACAAGTGTCAAACGCATTTTTAGGCGCTGCATATGGGGCCGCATCTCAACGCTGTATGGCCATTTCAACAATCATTCCCGTTGGCGAAGAAACAGCGAATAATCTTGTAAAAGTATTAGCTGATAAAATCGCAAAATTAAAAGTAGGTCCATACACAGATCCAGATGTTGATTTTGGTCCGGTTATTACCCAACAATCAAAGGATACCGTCATTGGTTTTATCGACCGAAGCCTAAAAGAAGGCGCTACAATCGTATGTGATGGCCGTAACCCAGACATCGCGAAAAGCTCAAATGGCTTCTATTTAGGACCTACACTACTCGATCACATAAAACCTGGCATGGAAATTTATGAACAAGAAGTATTTGGCCCAGCTCGTAACGTGGTCCGTGTGGATACATTAGAAGAAGCCATTGACTTAATCAATGCGCATGAGCTAGGCAATGGTGTCACGATTTTCACAAATAATGGCGCTGCTGCTCGCAAGTTTACATCTGAAATCGAAGTCGGCATGGTCGGTGTGAACGTGCCAATTCCGATTCCTGTTGGCTACCATAACTTTGCTGGTTGGAAACGTTCTAGATTCGGTGAAGGACATATGTTTGGACCAGACCAAGTTCGCTTCTTCACAAAAACAAAAACCATTTCAGAAAAGTGGTTTGAAGCAGATAGTGAATCTGTGTCAACATTTGCGTTCCCAAGTAATAATGACTGAGTTGGTGGGTTAGGATATTCTTTAGCTATCGTTCCCTTCATTCGTGAACAACCTATGCTATTTGTTTATCTTTGACTAGAGGTAAAAAAGGGCTGTCTTATAAGTCCCTGTATTAAAAAAACACTTGAATTTTAAAATGCCGAAACGCTGTTAAATCAACGTTTCGGCATTTTTTATTTTGTATATTTCAAGATCAAATATCCCTTTTAGAATAGCCTCTTTCTTTCCATTTAGATTACTTTTCGCGAGTAAAAAGCTACCTACTTTAAGTTTTATCTCGTAAACGCTGCCGCCACGCCGCCGTCTACTGTTAGCATGCAGCCTGTTGTTTTGGCTGATTTGCTTGATGCAAAGAAGGCGATTGCTTCGGCGATGTCTCTTGGGTAGATGTTTTCTTTTAGTACTGTGCGTTCTTTGTAGTGATTTTCTAGTTCGTCTGGCTCGATGCCGTATGCTGCTGCTCTTTCTTCACGCCATTTTGAGCCCCAAATTGCGGAACCTTGTAGTACTGCGTCTGGTAGAACAGAGTTGGCACGGATGCCGAGGTCTCCACCTTCTGCAGCGATGCATCGCGCGAGATGGACTTCGAGTGCTTTTACTGCACTATAGGCAGATGCATTTTTGCCAGCGTAGATCGAATTTTTCGAGCCAATGAATATCATGCTGCCTCCCGTTTGTTGTGTTTTCATTATTTTAAATGCTTCTCGCGATACGAGGAAGTAGCCTGTACCTAGTACATTCATATTCAAGTTCCATTCTTTTAATGTTGTTTCTTCGAATGGACTAGATGTTGCGAGTCCTGCGTTGTTGACTAATATGTCGATGCCGCCATATGTGCGGATGACTTGCTGGAACGATGCGATAATTTGTTCTTCATTCGTCACGTCCATTTGCACTGCGATTGCACGACCTGCTCCGTATGTTGCGTTTATGTCGCTCGCGATTTTTTCTGCACCTTCTAGGTTTAGATCAGCAAGTACTACATGTGCGCCTTGGGATGCGAGTAGTCGACAAGTCTCACTTCCAATTCCGCCTGCTCCTCCTGTGACAAATGCTACTTTTCTGGAGAATTCGGCTTCTTTTGGTGCAAGTGATAATTTATATAATTCAAGTGGCCAATATTCGATGGCGAATGATTCTTCAGCAGATAGGGATGTAAATCCGCCTAGAGCGTCAGAGCCTTTCATAACGGAAATTGCTCGATGGTAAAGTGCGCCACTTACTAATGCGGATGCTTTGTCTTTACCTGTATTAATCATACCGATGCCTTTTATTAGAATAACGCGTGGAGATGGGTCGAACATTTCGTCGTTTTCTAATGCGTATGCTTCAAAATATGTTTTGTAGTCGCTTTGGTAATTTTCGATGCTCGTTTTAAGTGTTTCGATATCGTCGACGAATAGTGGGACACGTTTTGTATGCACTAAATGGTCTGGACATGCTGCTCCAACTTGCGATAGTTCACTTGCGCGTGCACTGTTGACGAATTCGAGTACATCATCTGCATCGTCGTAAGAGACAATCATTCCTTTATTTTTCGATACTTGCCCACGAATGATTGGAAGAATTTCGTTTAATACTTCTAGTCGTTTTTCTGGTGATATCGCTTCTGCTGTTTGACCACCGAATGCAGGTGTAGTCTCTAATTTTCCATCAATATATTCTTTTGCTTCGTTAATGATTTGGATTGTTTTATCGTAGCTTTCGCGTGCTGTTTCTCCCCATACAACTAGACCGTGTTTTTCCATTAAGACTAGTTCTGCATTTGGGTTGTTTTTTACGCCGTCTGCAATCATTTTAGAAAGTAGGAATCCTGGACGTATGTACGGAACCCATACAAATCGGTCGCCGAATATTTCTTTGGCGATTTCTTTGCCGTTTGGTGCGCAGCAAATGCTGATGATACTGTCTGGATGTGTATGATCCACATGTTTATATGGAAGGAACGCATGTAAAAGTGTCTCGATGGACGCACGAGGATGCGATTTGTCGATCATGCAATGACCTAGAAAATTGACCATTTCTTCGTCCGTCATGTCTTCACGTTCTTGAAGTGGAAGAATATGTTCGAGTTGGAGTGCAGTGAAGTTCGACTCTTTCATCGTTGCAAGGTCGGAGCCACTTCCTTTTACCCACATAATATCTACTTCTTGCCCACGAAAATCGAGTGCCGTTGTTTTGAAAGACGTGTTGCCGCCCCCCCAGTTGCAGACACGGCGATCTGTACCAATTAGGTTCGAGCGGAATGTTAGTTCCTCTAGTGTGTTTTCTTCGACTGTTTTAGTGGACGTTTCCCATAGATTTTCAATCATTGTTGTTTCTCCCCTTTCAATTTGTGCAGGTCGTACATAATGGATGATTGTTGTACAAAGTACGTACTTAATTTTTCATACATACCGAATAGTTCGTTGTAAGTTTGTTCGTTTTCTTTGTTTGGTTTATATGTGATGGATTGCTTGGATGCCATTTGGTTGATTGCTTCTGGGAATGAGTTGTAGGCATTTGCTGCAACCGCCCCAAGTATTGCTGCTCCAAGTGCCGGTGCTTGATCGTTCTCTATGACGGTAATTTCTTTTTGCAAAATGTCTGCATAAATTTCCATAAGTAACGTGTTTTTCTTTGGGATTCCTCCCGTTGCAACTACTTTGTTTATCGGGATATTATTGTTTTCAAATAGCTCGATAATGACACGCGTTCCAAAGGCAGTTGCTTCCAATAAAGCCCGGTAAATTTCATACGGTTGTGTAGAAAGTTTTTCCCCAATCAATAGTCCAGAAAGAGTTGAGTCAACATAAGGCGTTCTACAGCCGTTATGCCAATCGAGTGCGAGTAAGCCGCTTTCCCCTGGTTTAAGTAGCCGCGCTTGCTCTGTTAACGTTTGAAAGTTTGCGTTATGTTTTTTAATGAAGTGTGAAAATAAATCACCGACTGCTGCTTGCCCTGCTTCATACGCGTAATAACCTGGTAAGATGCCATCTTCTACTACGCCACTAATACCAGGGACGAGTACTTCGTTGTCACTTAATAGTAAATGGCAAGAAGAAGTACCCATTACAATTACAAGTGTTCCGGGTTCACTTACTCCTGCTCCGGGCAATGCGGCGTGTGCGTCAATAATTCCGACTGCTACTGGTGTCCCTTCGCATAACCCTGTAAGTTCGCTCATTTCTTTAGACAAGATTCCTGCTTTTGTACCTGTTGATTTCACTTCTCCTGCAAGCTTCGTATTGTATATATTGTCGAGTGCAGGATGGATTTTTTGTAATGTTTCATTTGCAATATAGCCTGTTTCTTTATGCCATGTTCCTTTGTAGCCCGCGGAACAGCTATTGCGTGTGAGCGTGTTCGTTAGTTTGGAAACGACCCAATCCCCCGCTTCTAGGAAAAATGTAGCTTCTTCGAAAAGTGCTGGATCGTCGTTTGCGATTTCCATTATTTTAGGAAGCATCCATTCAGATGAAATGATGCCCCCATATCGTTGAATCCATTTTTCGTTTTGTACGATTGTCGTTAGTTGTTTCGCTTCGTCTTCTGCTTCATGATGCTTCCACAATTTGACGTAGGCATGTGGATTGTCTTTATGCTGTTGTAATTCGCATAGCGGTTGTAGCTTTTCATTCACCGGTAACATTGTACAGGATGTAAAATCTAAGCCGATGCCGATTACGTCAGATGGTTCGATGTTTATTAGTACTTCTGGAATCGATTTTGCAAGTACATCTAAGTAATCTTGCGGCACTTGAAGTACGGATTCTTTTCCTTTTTTCCCAGTAATGACGCCATGGGGGTATGGCGTCACGCTCGTTGCGACGATATCGCCATTTGTGATGTTTACTAAAATAACACGACCTGATTCGGTTCCATAATCGATACCGATTGCGTATTTCATGAAAGTTACCTCCTTATTTATAAAGAGGGCCAAAGTTTTGACATGCACGGAAGTCTGCTGCTTCACTTTGATCTGTGCCAAACATGTTCCAAGCACTTGGTCTGAAAATACTCGATGCTTCGACGTTATGCATGTTGACAGGAATGCGCAAGATGGAAGCAAGTGCGATTAAGTCTGCACCGATATGTCCGTAGCTCGCGACGCAGTGGTTCGCACCCCAGTTGTTCATAACAGAATAGACATCTGTAAATGCACCTTCTCCCGTTAAGTTCGGTACAAACCAAGTTGTTGGCCATGTTGGATCTGTACGAAGATCAAGTGTGTCATGCATATCATCTTCAAGTTCGATTGTATGACCTTCCGCAATTTGCAGCACCGGTCCTAAGCCTTTTACGTAATTGAGACGCGCGATTGTGACAGACATATCTCCTTTAGTTGTAAAGTCTGTCGAGTAGCCACCACCTCTAAAGTACTCAGTCGACGCCGGACGCCACTGAACATTTTCAAGTGTTTCTTTCACTTCTTCATCTGTAATTTCCCAGAATGGTTTAATCGCTGGTTTACCATCTATCTTTTGGCGACCTGCTCCGTCCAGTGCAGCAGAGCCAGAATTAATTAGATGAATAAAGCCATTCTCCGCTCTGCCAGTTAGTTTTTTTCCTGTTACTCGTTCTACCGCTTCTGGACTCCAGTATGTGCGCACGTCTGCGAAAATTTGTGCAGTGTTTGTTAGCAAGTGACCCATTGCCATTGTGACACCGTTCAAGCTATCGTTTTCCGTTGCAAGTAAATACGGTGCACGTTTGCCATTCCAGTCAAATGATGAATTAAGAATCGTTTCCATAAAGTCACCATTTGGGAAGTAGTCTGTCCATTGACGCTGCCCTTGAAATCCAGCAATTATTGCGTTACGCCCGTTTGCTTCTTCTTCATAGCCTTTTTCTTTTAGCTTTTCATTGCCAATCATTAAGTCTCTTGAAATGAGGGCCATTTTAATAGAACGTTCCCAGTCACTTTGTTTTTCTTCATGGGTACGTTTGAATTCTTCTTTGTTATTGTCTTCTCCGCGAGTTAAATTTTCGTTCGCCCATTGAAGCGCTATCTCGTATTCTTCTGTATCGTAAATTTCAAGCTCCATACGACGAATCAATTCGCTCGAATCAATGTATTCATTGCGCATTCCAAGGTACTCTTGGAAAAAATCATCCTTGACGATACTTCCTGCAATCCCCATTGAAACGGAGCCAATTGAAAGATAGGATTTTCCTTTTAGCATTGCAGCAGCGAGTCCTGCTTTCGCAAAGCGCAGAAGTTTTTCTTGAATGTCGCTTGGAATGTTTGGATCTCCAGCATCTTGCACATCATGCCCGTAAATTCCGAAAGCAGGAAGCCCTTTTTGGTTATAGCCTGCTAATACAGCCGCTAGATAAACTGCACCTGGACGCTCTGTTCCATTGAAGCCCCATACTGCTCTTGGTAAATGTGGATCCATATCCATTGTTTCGCTTCCGTAGCACCAGCAAGGAGTAACGGTAATGGAAACGCCAACGCCTTCTTTTTTGAACTTTTCTGCGGCTTGTGCGGCTTCCCTCACTCCACCAATACATGTGTCGGCAATCACACATTCTACTGGTTCGCCGTTGTAATATTTAAGGTTTTCAGATAGAAACTGTGCCACGTTTTTTGCCATATTCATCGTTGTATCTTCTAGTGATTCACGAACTCCATTGCGGCGACCATCTATCGTTGGGCGAATTCCTATTTTCGGTAGTGTTCCAATATATCTTTCTTTTGTCATGTTTGTCCCCTCCATTAGTTATGTAATAATCGTTGAAATTTTTCTGTTGCTGCTTTCCATTCGCTTATTTGTTGTGGTTCATATTCCATCATGTTGAAGGAGTTCGCGACAAGTTGGCGGCCTTCTTCAATCGTATGAATTTCTCCAAGTGCACGGAGCTGAGATAGTCCATTGCCAATAGAGCTCACTTCTGCCGGTCCAGTGAAAACTGTTTTTTGTGTTGCATTTGCGATAAATTGGCATAGTTTTGCATTTTGCGTTCCTCCACCACCGATGTAAATTTCCGATGTAGCGGATTGAGTGATTATTTCTATTTGTTTAAGCGAGTATGCAAATTTTAACGCTAAGCTTTCAATGAAACAGCGAATTTGCGCGCCAGCTGTTTCAGGTGCTTGTTGATTTGTTTTGCTGCAATAGTCTTTTATCGCTTCAGTCATCGACGTTGGGTTGAAAAAAGCTGCGTCATCCGGGTCGAAGAATGTTTGAAACGCTTTTGCTTTTGTCATTTCGTGCATTTCTTGTTCATATGTGAAGTGAAGGCCTTGTTGCTTCCACTCTTCTCTCAACTTTTGTAAAATCCAAAATCCCATTGCGTTTTTTTGGAATCGGTAATGTCCTTCACTCGTTCCTTCATTTGTAAAACCTTCTTGGAACGCTTCTATTTTTGTTATTGGAGCATCCATTTCTTTTCCGATAAGTCCCCATGTGCCAATGCTCATGAAAATAGCGTTGGCTTTTTGAATCGGGAGTGCATATAATGCGCATGCTGTGTCATGTCCTGGTACGAGTGCCATTTTGATGTTTTTGTTCGCGATTAAGTTGCCGACGATTTGGTGCGGCATTTCGATTGGTGCAAATGGTAATGTTTTATTGAAAAAAGTGTTTTGAATTTTTTCGTCCCATTGCTTGTTTGCGTTTACGAGCTGTGATGTGGATGAAATCGTAAATTCGTTCATTGCAACACCTGATAATGCATGCATAAGTAAGTTTGGCGTCATTAATATTTGTGCTGTTTTTTCTAAGTAATGCGGGTAATGACTTTGAATTGCCATTAGCTGAAACAATGTATTAATCGCGGATATTTCATTGCCCGTTTGTTGAAATAATTCATAAGCCGGAATGCTATTTGTTGCTTGATGTACATAAGGCTCGGTATACGTATCTCGGTACGAAAAGGGTTTGGAAACGAGTGCGCCATTTTGCCCGAGCAACCCGAAATCTACGCCCCACGTATCGATACCTAATGATTCTGCTTGGAAATTGACTTTGTTTATGCCAGCGTTCAGTTCGCGAATCAAGTGATCATAATCCCAGTAATAGTGCCCATTTTCGTAAACTGGCTTGTTTGTGAAACGATGAATTTCAGTCATTTCAAGCTTTTCACCATCGAACCCTTGGGCAACGAGCCGACCACTGGATGCACCTAAATCATAGGCAAGAACTGTTTTCATAAAATTACCCTCCTACTCTTTAAGCAATTTAGAACGATATCTTTCCGCTGAAAGGTTTCGTAGTTCCACACATTCTTCGTCCGTTAAAATTCTTGGGCCTCCGAAAATGCTGCTAATCGTATACACTTTTGCAGATTCTTCCGTTAGTTGCATGAAGAAATATGCTTCTTTCATCGTTTTTCCTAGTGTCAAAACGCCGTGATTACGCATAATCATTACTTCGTGTTTACCAACAAGTTCCGCCACTTTTTCCGCAAGAAGATTTGTCGTTGGTATGACATAGTCGATGTACCCAACACTTTTCACCATCGCTGGAAAGTCTGGGAATAAAGCCGGAATGTCTTTTCCAGCAGAAGAAACCCCCACTGAATAAGTAGGGTGTGCATGAAGCACTGCTTGAATTTCCTCACTTTTTCGGAAACATTCCAAATGCATCAAAACTTCTGATGATGGGCGTAAATCTCCTGCCACTTCTCCAGTTGTAATATTCACTTTGACCCATTGATGCGGTTCGATTTCCTTCAAGTCAAAGCCACTTGGAGAAATATACATATCGTCTCCATCTCGCATGCTTAAATTTCCGCCTGCTCCTACAACTAGTCCTTGATCTACAAGTTTATGCGCATATTTCGTTAGTTCTTCAATGACTTTGGACATTTGGACACTCCCTTTCTAATGCAGTAATTGATTAATTTTTTCAAGTTCAATCGCTTGTTGCAGCATTTGCGCCGCTGTGTAATTTAAAGGTAATTCATTATTTTGGATAGCTAATTGAAATGCTTTTATTTGTTCCACGTATGCATTTGCAGATTCGGTAATGATATACGATTCGTTATTTGATTCGTATTGAATGATTCCTTCGTGATTATTTAAGTCAGAACGGAATGCAAATGGTAACTGCATCGTACCTTTTGTGCCAATAATATCAATCGCATGTGTCATCGGAGCGTAAAAACTAGCGTCGATTTGAGCAAGAATTCCGGATGGATAATTAAGCTGAACTGCAACATGTGTATCGACTTGTTTATCAGATTTACCGGCTAATGCTTGGACATTTATCGGACTTTCCTCTATTAAATAGTGAATTGCATTTAACGGATAACAGCCGATATCATTGAATGCCCCTCCGCCAAGATTTGGATTCATACGGATATCATTGTCCCAGTCTTCCATTGTGAAATGAAACCTGGAACGGATTGTTAGTACGTCACCAATTACTCCTTGCTTTAGAAGTTCTTTTGCTTTTGCCATTTGCGGATGAAAACGGTACATGAATGCTTCCATTAGGATGACACCATGTTTGCGGCTTTCACTTTGCAGCTCTTGAAGATCACTTGCCTGTAGAACAATTGGCTTTTCGCAAAGCACATGTTTTTTTGCTTGGATTGCTGCAAGTGCCCACTTTTTGTGATGCGTGTTCGGAAGTGCTATGTACACTGCATCTACTTCTGGTGATTCGATTAGCTCTTCGTACGTGTTGTATATGTTTGGGATATTGAAGTTGCTTGCGAATTGCTGAACTCTTTCCCTGCTTCGACTTGCAATTGCTATGATTTCTGCTTCGTTTGCCTGTTGGATTGCTGGAATGACTTGTTTTTTGGCAATATTAGCTGCACCGATAATACCCCATCGCAGTTTTTTCATTAAAAGTAAGCCCCCTAGTTTTAAAGATTTCATTTCAAGCAGATGATGTTTGGAGCTTTCGCGTCAGTCGATATTAAAGTTTAGGAGCCGACCATAGCCAGCTCCCATTTTTTTATTCGTATAATGCTGCTTTAATGTCTGCTTCTTCCATATTGTCTTTGTCGTACCAGTAGAAGCCAGTGTCGATTGTTTTTTCTACTTCTTTGCCGTTCATCGCGTCTACAGCAGCTTTCACTGTTTCATAGCCGATACCTACTGGATTTTGTGTTACTGCTCCAGCCATTAAGCCGTCTTTAATCGCGTCAATTTGTTGTTTACCAGAGTCAAACCCTACAACTACTAGGTCCCCTGATTTGTTTAGTTCTTGTACTGCGTTTACTACACCGATTGCTGATCCTTCATTTGAACCGAAAATTCCTTTAAGGTCACTGTGAGCAGACATGATTGCTTTTGCCAAGTCAGTCGATTTTAAGTGATCTCCACCGCCGTATTGGATATCAACAATTTTAATATTTGGATATTTCGATTCAATTTGCTCTTTGAAACCGTCACGACGTTGTACCCCAGTTACAGAAGTTTGGTCATGCACGATCATGGCAATTTTTCCTTCGCTACCGATGAACTCAGCCATTTTGTCTGCTGCAAGTGCTGCTGCCGCTTTGTTATCTGTAGATGCAGTTGCTAGTGGAATTTCACTGTCTACACCTGAGTCAAATGCAATGACTGGAATATCCTTTTCTTTCATTTCTTCTAACAATGGCGTTGCTGCTTGCGAATCAAGAGCCGCAAAGCCGATCGCATCTGGTTTTTTGTCGAGTGCCGCGCGAAGCATTTCTATTTGTTTATCAACTTGTGATTCTGTTTCAGGTCCTTCAAATGTAATTTTTACATCAAATTCATCTGCTGCTTGTTCTGCCCCTTGCTTAACCGCTTGCCAGAATTGATGTTGGAATCCTTTCGAAACAATGGCTACATAAGGTTGTTTTTCTCCGCCGTCTGAACTGTTACTTTCAGTTCCTGCATCATCTGAGTTACATGCACCTAAAATCATCGATACAGCTAGCATACTTCCTAAAAACCAAGATCTTTTCTTCATTTATTTCTCCCCATTCCCATTATTTTATATTTGAAGTCACTTGGACTAAAAACCATTAATCAATTACGCCGAGGCGTAATTGCGTCCAGATTTTTTCGAGGGCCCAACAAGACGTGGGTCAGTCAGCCGTTGTCACACGATGTGACGTCTTAAGGCTGACATCCTCTTTAAAAGTTCCTCTTAAAAATATGTGACATCCGCCGGGGCATAATTTGATTCAGCTGGGGTTTAAATCCCCAGCTGAATCAAATTATTCCTTACGTCTTCTAAGAATATCCATATATACTGCGAGAATGATAACTAAGCCGACAACAACCGTTTGCCATTCTTGCGGGATTGACATGATGCGTAGCCCGTTAGTTAGAACACTCATGATTAATGCGCCAATTACTGTTCCAACAATTGTTCCTTTACCACCACTTAGGGAAGTACCACCGATTACTACTGCAGCAATCGCTTCTAATTCATACCCTTGACCGAGTGCCGGTTGTGCCGAGTTCAAGCGTGACGCCATAATAACTCCGGCAATTCCTGTAAAAGCTCCAGCTAATGAATAAATCGACACTTTCCAAAAGTCGACGTTTACTCCTGATAGTTTTGTCGCTTCTTCATTGCTTCCGATTGCGAAATTATAGCGTCCTAAAATCGTCTTCGAAAGAATGATTGCCCCAATAATGGCAGCGATAAAAAATATAAGAACCGCATTTGGAATGTTAACGCCTGGAATAATCGATCCAAGTGCGATTTTCGTGAAAATTTTATGATCCGTGAAATAAATTGGAGCCGCTCCTGAAATAACAAGTGCTAATCCTTTTGCAATCATCATCATTGCCAGCGTTGCAATGAAAGGCGGTATTTTCAGCTTCGTTATTGCGAGTCCACAAAGGAATCCACAAAACGACCCAGTCGCAATACCTGCAAATATACCAATAAAAATCGGAAGTCCCGCATTTACGATCACGACCCCAGTAATTACTGACGACAGTGTCATAACTGTACCTACGGATAAATCGATTCCGCTCGTGATAATAACAAATGTTGCGCCCAGTGCTAAAATACCAATCACTGCTGTGGATAATAAAATACCAATTATGTTGCTCCATTGCAGAAAGCTACTCGATGCAAAGGAGAAAAATATAACTAAAGCAATTAAACTTCCGAAAGCAAGTGTTTGTTGAATTGCTCCTGGTGGTATTACCTTTTTTTTCACTGGTTCTTTTTCAACTACTGATTCGATATTCACTTACCTCACCCCTATTATTAGTGGAGCTGCGTTGCATACTCCATTATTTTTTCTTGTGTTGCTTCCTCGGATGAAAGTACTCCGGTAATTTTCCCTTCTGCCATGACAACAATTCGGTGGCTCATTCGTAGTATTTCAGGTAGTTCTGATGAAATCATAATGATTGATTTTCCACTTGCTGCAAGTTCGTCGAGCAGTTTGTAAATTTCCCCTTTTGCTCCTACGTCAATCCCTCTCGTTGGTTCATCGAATATGAGGATGTCGCAATCTCGTTGCAGCCATTTTGCGATAACTACTTTTTGCTGGTTCCCTCCAGAGAGAAGTCTAATCTGTTGATCAACAGATGGTGTTTTGATTTTTAGTTGGGCAACGTACTTGACTGCTATTTTTTTGATTTTGGAATCGCTTACAAACATTCCTTTTGATTGATAGTCTTTAATCGTTGCAAGTGCAATATTTGATTTGACATCCATATTCACGAGTAGCCCAAACTGCTTTCGGTCTTCTGATAAGTACCCGATTCCATGTTTTACTGCCGCTGCTGGAGAGGTTATTTTGACTTCATTGCCATGGAGATTGATTGTTCCAGTTGTTGCTGGATCTGCCCCAAATAATACTCTTGCAACTTCTGTGCGCCCCGCTCCCATTAAGCCAGCAAATCCAAGTATTTCTCCTTTTTTTAATTCGAATGAAACATCTTTTAATAATGCTTTTGTCGAAATGTTTTTCATCTGAAGTACCGTTTCTTTTTCGCCCTCTGCGATGTTCGGCTTCGATTCTATGTACACATGTCTGCCGACCATAAGCTGGATTACCTTGCTCATTTCTGTTTCAGCAGTTGTCAGTGTGTCAATGTATGTCCCGTCTCGCATAATGGTAATTCGATCGGTAATTCTTTTGAGTTCATCCATTCTGTGAGAAATGTAGATGATCCCGACTCCTTTTTCTCTAAGGCTACTAATAATTTCAAAGAGAGCTTCGATTTCTATTTCGGTTAGGGCTGTCGTAGGTTCGTCCATGATAAGTATTTTGGAATTGAAGGAAAGTGCTTTTGCTATTTCGACCATTTGCTGCTTTGCTACGGTTAAGTTTTGCACTTTTGTCTTGGGGTCTAAATCTATGTTGAGTTTTTCGAAAAGTTCTTTTGCTTGGTTGTTTAGTTTTTTGTCGTCTACTAGAAGGTTAAGTGCTCCTTTTGGTTCCCTGCCTATGAAAATATTTTCGGCAACGGTAAGGTCTTTCATCAAGTTGAGTTCTTGGTGAATAATTGAAATTCCTAATTCTTGGGCATGTTTTGGTGATGTGACGTTAATTTCCTTGCCTTCGAGTGTAATCGTTCCTTCATCTTTTTGATAAATGCCGGTTAATATTTTCATAAGGGTGGATTTTCCAGCTCCATTTTCACCTACTAGTGCAAGCACTTCGCCAGATTGTAAATCTACTTGAACGTCTGAAAGCGCTTTAACTCCTGGGAAAGACTTAGATATATGTTCCATTTTTAATAAAGGTTCCACTTTTCTCCCCACCTTTGTTGTTTTACTTTTGGTTTTCTGTATTTTTGTTGATTATAAAACAAGTATTTTTAAAAATCAATACAATTTTCATATTTTTCTGAATATTAACTTTAATGTATGATACGCAAATGTGCTTCAACCCATTTGCGCATATAAAATTGATATTTTTTTTTCTTCAAAATTGTTTAAATATGTTTTATTTGCTTGGTTATCTATAATAATCGTGTTGATTACATCTTCTTTTGCTATATAAGCGAATGCTTTTTTCTCCAATTTTGTATGGTCAAGTAGGAGTATTTTTTCATCCGCCATTTCAATCATTTTTCGCTTGATGATTGCTTGTTGTTCATTGGAATCACTAATCCCCCATTGTTTATGCAAACCTTTGCAGGAAAAAAAGACTTTATTAACATGGTAACGTTCGAGCGCGCTTACAGTTAGCGGACCAACTAACGAAAGAGATGACGGGGACAGATTGCCACCAACAACGACCACTTGTATGTTCGAATGGTTCGCAAGCTCAACTCCGACGCGGATTGAGTTCGTAAGTACCGTCATTCTTTGATTTGGCATTAGGCGGGCAAGGTATAGCGCAGTTGTACTTGCATCTAGGAAAATAATATCATCCTCTTGTATAAGTTTGACGGCTTCTTTTGCGACCGCTAATTTCTCTTCTTTATTCATCACTTCACGTTGAAAATATGGGATATCTCCCTCTTCTTCTTCTGTCGAAACCGCACCACCATGCGTACGCGCAAGCTTGCCTTCAGTTTCAAGTTTTTCTAGATCTCGTCGAATTGTTTCCTCTGTCACTTTCAGGTTTTTGCTCAGTTCGGAAACGCGTGCTGTTTTATTGGCATTGACGATGCTGATGATTTTTTTATGTCGTTCTGGAACTAACATGTTGGATTGCCCCTTTCTTTAAATGATGACACCTTTTTTTAGAATGACGTTTGCGTATAACGCTTGATCACTTGTGGCGATTATTGCATATGCTTGTTTCGCCAGATCGTAAAATTGGAATCGTTCAAGTTTGGTTGGTGTGAAGCTGCTGTTTTCTGTTTTTGTGAGAATGGTTTCGTATTCGGACCAAATTGGTGGTGTGGCTACTTCTGGGCCATGCATCATGTAAAATATAGCCTCGTCTGCGTATGGATCAAGCGGCATTAGTGTGAGTATTGCCTCTAGTATTTCTGGTATGTTTAAGCCATCTAGCCGGATTAAGTTTTGTGCATGCGATGCGGCTGGAAAGTTTCCATCAGCGATGACAATTTCGTCCCCATGCCCCATTTCCATTAAAATTTTTAATAAATCTGGCGAAAGACATTTTGGAATATGTTTGAGCATTCTTGTTTCTCCTTTGTTTGTTTTTGTTTTTCTTTAATAATACCAAATAGTCGGAAAATTGGAATAGTTTTTTTGTGGGGGTGTGTTATTTATATGGTGAAACAGGAAAATGTACTCACAAAATAAGAAGCCTACACCTTGGAGTGCGACTTCTTGTTTATCAAAATATCTTGCGTGGATTTTTTGTAGTGAGTTATATATTGTCAAACGGGTTGATTAACCAAATTCATCCGACTATTTCATAGATAATCAGCCTATTCCACGTAATTTCCTGGAGGGCTCGTTTCCATTCAATTTGCAGGGTATTACAAAGAAGCACGCTTAAAAATCTCGCAAAAGATAGCTGTTTACAGTTAGGTTGTTTCTTACCTTGTGTGTATAACCATCTTAGAATCACGTAAGTAATCAACGCTGCAACTAGTTGTAGCCTAGCATCATATTTGGTCCTTTTACTAATAATTCTCCAATCTCTCCTCTAGGGACCTCTTTTTCTTCTGGTAACACCAATAAATGCTTGAAAAAACGGCTACATTTCCCTTAAAATGTAGCCGTTTTATTTAAAATGACATGGAACGCCCGTGCCTTGCTAAATATGCTTCTTTTTCTTTATAATCTGGCATTATACTTCCAACACGTCTCCAAAATGAACGATCATGATTCATATGACTTAAATGACATAGTTCATGGATTACCACATAATCAATGACTTCGATTGGGGCCATAGCTAATCGATAATTAAACGTAAGCTTTCTCTCTGAGCTACAGCTACCCCACTTTGTTTTAGACTCTACAATTTCAATAACTTTAGGTTTTACTTTTAGTTGTTGTTGATATATTTTTATTCGTTCTCCTACAGTTTTCTTGCAACTATTAATATAGAACCTTTTGAGATTTTTTTTAAGTGTCTCTTCATCCAATTCACTTGTGTCTATTAATTCATGTAGGAAACACTCTTTACCAAGATGTAAAAACTTCCCTTCTACATGGAATCCTCTTGCTTTAGGAATTTCCCGAGCTACTTCAATTTCATGAATTTTCTCTAGTATCCATGTCCCATTACTTTCTATTGCACTCATAATCGCTTCTTTACTCGTACTTTTGGGCGCTTTAACAGTAATATAACCAAAAGAATCTATATGAATCGATAACTTCTCTCTATTTCCATACTGAACGTTAAAATCTATTGTTTTATTTTCAAATTCAACTTTCATAACCAACCTCTTTTTTCCTAGTATATTCTAACTAGGATAATACAAATATTCTCTCATGCATACTAAAAGTCATTAATTTAATTTTTCAAATACTGTGTATATCAACAAAAAGAGTAGCATCATCTAGGATTATGAAAAAAAGATTAAAGACGAGCTCTATTACGTTGAGCTCGTCTTTAATCTTTAAAAATTTTTCACTATTTTTTTCCCTTGTCGTATAAAATCTCTTCAGCAAATTGTGCTAATTGTTGAGCTTTTAAGCTTATTTCCTGAATCGTTGTAGAAAACTCATGGATTGAACCAGATTGTGTATCTGTTAATGTGTTGACTTCGGCGAATGATTGATTTAACGTTTTTAAAAGCTGTTGAATATTTAACGTAATATTATTAATTTGATCTGCATTTTGCTTCGAATTTGTAGCAAGCTTACGAACTTCACCAGCAACGACCGCAAATCCTTTACCATGTTCGCCTGCACGTGCAGCCTCAATTGCAGCATTTAAACCTAATAAATTACTTTGATCTGAAATTCCTTTTACTACAGAAGATATTTGACCAATTTCCTCCGCACTTGAACTCACATCTTTCATTGAAGATGTCATATTTTTCACGCGGTCGGATAAATTGCCCACTGAGCCACTAATTTCTTCAATAGAAGCAGCCGTTTGCTCTACAATCGCAGAGAAACTTTCAGCCATTTCAAATAATTTATGCGCTTTTTCCAAGCTTGTTCCGATGCCAACCCCACCAATTACTTTCCCAGTACTATCATGAAGCGGGATAGCTCTTGCAATAAGTGGGAAGCCGAATAATTCTTTCGGTACAACTGCTGATAAAGATTTATTCGCTTTAATCGCATTTGTGATTACATCGCCTTCAACAAGTGGGTCCCCTGGCTTAACGTTTAAAGCGAATGTCTTCGCTGGAATATTAATGATTAATTTCTCAGTATCGTAAATACCCAACGTAATATCGTCTTGAATAAGCCCATTTAACAAAGGAGCTACTTTAATAAACGCGCTAATTACATCTGTTTCTTGCATTTCCCCACTCCTATATCTTTAATAAGGTAAATTTCTTTTACTATAGTTTACAGAAATCCATTTTATCGTTGTAAACTCTTCAAGACTCCATGCACCATTTAAGCGACCAATACCTGATTGCTTTTCACCACCAAATGCAACAGTTGGTTCATCATTGATTGTTAAATCATTTACATGAATCATACCTGTATGTACTTTCTTCGCCATTTCTACACCACGTTCAAGGTTGGCAGTATGAATTGCACCACTTAATCCAAAACGAGTATCATTTGCGATTTGAATGGCTTCTTCTTCCGTTTCGAATGGAATAATACAAACAACTGGGCCAAATAGCTCTTCTTGTGCCACACTCATGTCTGTTGTTACATCTACTAAAATAGTTGGCTCTACCATTCTGCCTTTAATATTACCTTTAATAACGGCTTTAGCACCTTCCGCAATACCATTTTCAATCATAGCTTCTAGGTTAGCTGCTTGGCGGTCATTAATTACTGGACCAATGATTGTTTCAGGATCTCTTGGATCACCCACTTTAAGTGAAGCAACTTTCGCAACAAACTTATCAAGGAACTCGTTATAAATCGATTTTTGCACTAAAATGCGGTTTGCTGACATACAAATTTGCCCTTGGTGTGCGAATCGACTAAATGTCGCAGCATCAACAGCATAATCCATATCTGCATCCTCTAATACGATAAAGGCACTATTGCCACCTAACTCTAATAATGGTTTTTTGAAGTTTTTAATCGCTACTTGACCAATGTAACTTCCTACCTTTGTTGAACCTGTGAAGGAAATAATTCTTGGAATCGGATGTTCAACAAATGCATCACCGATTTCTTTAATATCCGTTACAACAACATTCATTAATCCTTTTGGTACACCAGCTTCTTCAAAAATCTTACCAATTAATGTTCCGCCTGTAATAGGTGTATCTTCATGCGGCTTTAACACAACACCATTTCCAGCGCCTAATGCAGGTGCTACAGATTTCATTGATAAAAAGAATGGGAAGTTAAATGGACTGATCACACCCACAACGCCTGCTGGAATACGATACAGTCGGTTTTCTACATCATCGATTGTTGAAGGTAAAATCTTCCCTTCCATACGAATTGGAAATGTTGCAGCCTCTCTAATAATATTTTTAACAAGACCAATTTCAAAAGCAGCCTTTAATCTTGTTCCACCTAATTCATCTATAATAATCGATGTAATGGCCTCTTCGTTTTCTTCAATATATTTCACTGCATTCTCAAGAATATCTCGTTTTTTATAAGGATTTACTTTGTCCCATTCTTGCTTTGCTTGCCAGGCAGCTTGATATGCATGATCAATATCAGAAACATTTGCTAATTTAAATTCTGTTATTACTTCATTATTATAGGGATTTATGTCATGTAAAAAACTACTACTTTGTCCTTCTCTCCATTCCCCACCTATAAATTGTTTTCCTAATTTTTCAATATCCATTTCATAACCTCCAAATTGAATTGATGTGTACAATACAAATATCGACAGATTTTACGGAAAATTTATAATATACGAAAAATTTATAGGTTTTTTATCTTAATAACTAATCGTTTAGATAATCCTTTATTCTTATTTATATAATTTAACTTTACTATGAAAAAAGGTTTAATAAGTTCAATTTGCTATTAAATATCCAATCCGTATTCCAAAATCGGTCAAGATGCAAAAGAAGGACACTCGTTACGAATCTAATCCCTCTAATTTAACAATTACCAAAAAACTGAAAACGTTAAACCACGAGGAATTAATGCTATTGAAAATTTCGGTGAACTTATTCACACACTAAAAATCGGTCACAGAATTAACCTTAACAATCATAGATTATTTACAGTAAAAGCAGACAGTTTAGAAGTGGATACTCATCTAAACCGTCTGCTTTTTATGTTTTACCGAATATTAAATTAGTTATTCCAAAGATATACCCTAATTAGGCATACGTTAAAAATCCCACTTAAAATAGAATACGTACGTTCCTTGTTAAAGTGGAAACTACACATGATTATTCTGTAATTAAACTGTAAGCAGAAATTTTCTTGATTTTTATAGATACAAACATCGAGACAATGTAGGCTAATATAAAAATACCTACGCAAAGTATTAGAATAGTCGGGAAATGAACGGTAAAATCCAAACTTTTAACCCCTGCACTTGAAAGTAATATGGAAAGCATAGGATTTGTATAAAAATACCCCAGAACTCCACCAATGGTCACTCCTGTAATAATTACCGGTAAAAAGCTGATGGAAATTTGATGCATCAGTTGAATTGTTGAGTAGCCTATTGCTTTCATTACACCAAACTCTTTTTTACGCTTAATAATCATCGTTTTAATAATCAAATATAGAATCATTACAACAACTAGAACGGTAATTGTCAGAACCATCACCATAACTGCAAACACTGCCGTTGTATACATACCTGTTTGGCTCTCGATGTTTTCATCTATATCTAATGTTTCTACTATATAATCTCCGTACTGTTCTTGGACATTTTCGATAAAGCCTTTGTTTGATAGTTCATCTAAATATACATAAAGGGTCGTGCCTTTATAATCTGAACTTAATTGCTGAATTCCATCCATCGTTAATGCGGCGATTTGTCCTAAATTACCAATTGATTGGCTGAGCCCTGTTACTAGATAACTAACGGCTTCAGTCCCATATTCTACTTCAACCGTATCCCCAACTCCTTTATTAATTTGATTTGATACAACCCAGGAGATGGCTATTTCATTTTCATATTTTGGCTGACGACCTTCGTAGACAATATTATTTTCTAATTGGTCATAATTATCGGTAACATTCGTATATACGGTTTGATCATCAATTTTTGTTGTAATAAGATCGAATATATTCACCTTCCTTACTTGGTCCATTTGATTAATGTGACTCAAAAGTTCTTTTGTATCTGTATCCGGCTTAACAAATATCATCACATTTGCCGGTTCTGCGCCAAATAAGTTAACGAATGCAGTTTTGTCTGAAGCAACATTATAATAAAGTACCACTGAAAAAACAGAGGCGAATGTTAATGAGATAATAATTAACAGGATCATAATGTTCTGTTTTACATTTGACAGCATCGATTTAATAGCAAGTAAAAAATGAAGCCCGCCTCTTGTATTCTCCAATGGAAAATAATTTTTTCTAAAACTGTGCGTTTGAATACCGCCACGAAGCGCCATAATAGGTAGTATTTTTCGAACACGGAAGGCTGAAATAAAAGTAACAATTACAACACAAAAAACAACAATGAAAATGTTTGCTAAATTAATAAACATATCGAATTTTTGATACCATATTAGTCCAGATAAAGATGAGATAATGCTTCCTATGAAAGGCATAAGACAATATGACAATGCAACCCCTACCACACTTGAACTAAGAGCAATTAAAACAAACTGTAAAATAATTGACGATAAAATTTGCTTACTTGTATGACCAATTGCTTTCAGTACTCCTATATTCGTCATCCCGTCTTCAATGCTATTTGATACACGAAACTTAATGACAATTAGTGAAACAAGCACGATAATGGCTGCAAAAGCAACTAAAATCATAGCAATGATATTAATGGTCAACGTGCTCACATTTTTCACCATTTCAATGTCTAATGCCCAAATATATGAAGTCGTTTCACTTACTGTGGATTGAGGAAACTCCTTAGTAAAATCATTTAGTAACTTTGTAGATTGTGCTTTATCTTCCATTACTGCAGATATGATCAGTCCCTCTGTTCGTTTATCTAAATCATCTGCTAATGTTTGATAAGAAGCTTCTGGTAACAAGAATTTCATATTTCCAATGTTGGTCGTACCCATCATTGTTGTTTCGAAAAATCCAGCAATTCGATAGTTATAGTCCTTGTTTTGATAGTGAAAAGTAAAGTCACCACCTAATTCATATTTACCATTTGTTTTAAAAATGTAAGGAATAAAAATATCATTGGCACTTGAAGTATTTAGCTTTTCAACCAACTTTAAAGTCCCAATATTACGCTGATCATCTGCATTAAAAATAGCGGTAAAACTAGTTAATTCACTATTGCCAAAATTAAATTTAGCACTCTCCATAATGATAATCTCTTCAGTTTCTGTCTCTGTTACCCCAGAATAGTTCGTTATGAATTCCCCATAATTTGGATTATAACTTACAGAATCCATCATGAATACTGCATGAGGATCTTTTAATTGTTCAGCTTTACTATCAAAAAAAACATTTATTTGAGTAATAACCATTAAACCTATATTCAGAAGTAGCGCAGCAACTAAAATAAATATAAATAAAGAACCCGTTGCCGATTTACTTTTTCTAATATTCGCTAGGGCTAAATTCATGATTTTCATCTTACCACCCCATTTCTGCAAGGAAATCCCCAAGCTTTGCATGACGCAGGGAGTTCTCTTTCTCACTGTAAGAGCCTAACTGCAGGTCACCGTAAATTACGCCATCTCGCAAATATAAAATTCGATTTCCGCGCAATGCTGTTTTCATATCATGAGTAACCATAACAATACTTTGCCCGTTTCGATTTTCATTTGTTAAAATATCTAATACACTATCACTTGATGCAGAGTTTAGTGCACCAGTTGGCTCATCTGCAAAAAGGATTCTCGGACTGTTAATCAATGCACGAACAATCCCAACTCGTTGCGCCTCACCACCAGAAAGTTGTGTCGGAAATTTAGACCATGCGCTTTCATTGATCCCTACTTGTATTAATATTTCTTTCGCTTTTTGTACGAGTTCACGCTTATTTTTATTTACTAAAAGACCACTCGCCAGTACATTATCAAGTACACTCATATTGTCTAACAAATAAATTTGTTGAAAAACAAAGCCGCAATTATGTCTTCTAAATATCGCTAGTTGATCGTTGTTTAATTTAGCTAAATTTTCCCCAGCAAAATCGATTTCACCTAGTGTTGGTTTATCCATTCCACTAATGGCATAAAGTAGCGTGGACTTCCCAGATCCTGAACTGCCCATTATGACTGTAAATTCCCCTTCTACAAAACTAATATCTAAATTTTTTAAAACATGCTGTTGAACTCCACCGCTCGAAAAAGTTTTACATAGCTTCTCCGTTTTAATAATTGTCTTTGTCATGTTTTTCAGCACTCTCCCTTTATAAAGCTCATGTTTGTATTTTCATCCCAAAGAAAAAAGACCGTAATGAAGATTACAGTCTTATCATACAAAATGAATTCTTATTAAATCTTTGTGCAATTCTTAACTAATTCTTAAATATTATGCAAGCTTTATTTTCAAGACGATTGTAAAACCATCATTTCGGATGTAACAGCTAATTTGGCCACTCATATTTTCCATAAAGTACTTCGATATGAATAGACCAAGACCTGAGCCATTCTTGCCGCCGACATTTTTTCCGCGATAATATTTATTGAACAGTAGCGGTAATTCGTCCTCACTAATTCCACATCCGAAGTCTATAATGTGGAGTTCCAGATAACCTTGATTGATTTGAGACTTAATCGTAATCTTTGTTCCTGCATATTTATAGGAATTACTAATAATATTGTCTATTACCTGTTGCATACGTACGGGGTCCGTTAAAATAATACATTGTGGAATTGATTCATAGACAATTTGATGATCATAATTAACATTTTCAATCATATCAGCAAGTATTTCGCTCGAATTTTCGGTTACTATTAACTTTAACTGTTGCAGTTCTTCTAAAGTGGCGTGAAACATATCTGTCACAAGTAAGTTAATTTGCTCTGCTTTCGAATAGATTATATTTACTTGCTTCATAACTTTTTCATCCTTTGTTTGCATAAGCATCAACTCACTAACCGCTTTGATTGAAGCGACGGGCGTCTTAATATCATGACTTAATGTAGCTACGAGCTCTTTCTTACTGCGGTTGGTTTCATACTCTCTTTGACGAGCAGCATTCAGTTCTTCACGTAATATATCAAAACTTTCCGTGAATGCACCAAAGTAATTATTCTTGTCCATATTTAACGGTACATCTAGATTGCCTCTTGCCACATTCACTGCAAAATTTTGAAGTTGCTGAAATGGCTTCAATAACGTTCTGTAAATATAGATTATATAAAGAGTACTAATAATCATTAATAGCCCAAAAGTCAAACTTATGAATGTGACCAGTTCGCTTTTCATTTGTTCCACTATTTCTTGTTCGTTATTACGGATAATTATTTTTCCTACAAGCATGTTATTATGCTTCAGGTCTATAAAAGTATCTCTATTTTTTATACCATCGTATATATTGTTAATATGATTACCTGGTGTTTCGTAAATTACGTTTCCCAAGTGATCTATAATAGAAAATGATTGTTTTATGTCGCTGTTGTGAAAAGTTTCTTCACTTACTTGTCCCCAATTTTTCTCGACCGTTTTAACGACATCATTTATGGCTACTAGATCCACTTCTGAAATATTTTTATTGTTAATAATGAGTATTGAGAAAGTAATTCCTGCAGTAAAAACAGCCAAGATCAAGACAATTACCAGTTTTATTCTCATTGGTTGGTATCCTCTAAAACATACCCTGTTCCCCACACTGTTTTTATAAATTGCGGGTCCTTTGGATTACGTTCAATTTTTTCACGTAAATGCCGAATATGTACATTAAGGGTCCCATCCCCTACAAAGTTATCTTTCCATACATTTTGAAATAATTCATCTTTTGTAATGATACGATTTTTATTTTTTACCAAATAATGCAGAAGTTTAAATTCCATCGTTTTTAGTTGAATATCAGTACCATTTACTCGAATACGATGAAGCTGCGTATCAATTTGGATCTGTCCAAACCCTAAAATTTCTTGTTGGTTGCTAGAACCACCGCTATACCTTTTAAGTACCGCCTTTACTTTTGCTAATAAAATACTTAATGTATAGGGCTTTTGTATGTAATCATCGCCACCTATGTTAAGCGCAATTAAAACATCGTCGTCGCTGGAACGAGCACTTATAAATAAAATCGGAATTTGCGTTATTTTACGTAATTTTTTACACAAATCAAACCCTGAATCATCCCCGAGATTGATGTCGAGAAGAATCAATGATGGTTCATTTTTCTCCAAGTAACGTTCGCACTCCTCCGCACTTGTCACAAATGCCGTTTTGACTTCAAATAGATTAAAATATTCACAAGTTGTTTCAGCTAAAGCAATTTCATCATCAACAATTAAGCAATCTAATTTCATCGTAAATCTCCTAGAAAAAATACTTTCCTATTTGTTAAACAGGATACATATAGTATACATTAAATTGGAAATCGTCGTGTTAATTTATGGATGTATATACTTATTAAAGGAGATAATTTAACAATGCTCTTAATGCCACTATTTAATCGGGTTTAGTGTCGGTTTCTTTGGGTGGTTTCTTAGAATTTCAACAGTAATGGAGAGACTTAAGGTAGAATCATATTAGTGAATTTGGTCCATTGGAAATTTCACTTATTTTCTATTTTTAAAAATAAAAACAACCCTTGAAAATGCCTATAATAAGCCATTTTCAAGGGTTTCAATTATTATTTTTATTCCAAACTGGATTTGCTATGACATGAACAATCCTATCAGTTACAATTAACTAACCCCAATCAAACATACTGTTAAAAAGAAAATAGCTGTTGTTACCAAAATTAAAGTAGATGTTGTTAGGGGCTATAAAATATACCCTTGGTTTATACATACACCCAAAATCCTAAGAAATATAACTGCACAAACCACTTATTTATACAAGTTTAAAGGAAAAAAGCTGTATTAGTCCCTTGTCATCCTTGTAATTTTCGAGCTACCGTCTAAATACGCATTAATGCGCCATTAGGCTTTGGTAATTCTTGAGCTGTTATCTGATTCATTTTACAAAAATGTTTAAAAAATTGTTGTGCTAGCTCTCGTTCCTGTGGGTCACTTTTCAATGAAACGATATCAAGCAAAATTTGGGCCATCCATGTATTATCAAAATAACGGTATTTACCTGTATTCCAAGTTACATTTTGGGGTGATTTTTCATTTACGTAATATTTCCAAAAAAGTAACTGATCCGATTCCTGTTCTGTAAGCTGGATTCTATACTTTGAATGAGCAGGTACATTTCCATCCTCACAAAGCTTACCGATAAATTCTTCATTCACCATATAGACACCTAATATACGTCTGTCTTTTTCAGGCATGACGGAATCTATTGCTGTTAACAGGACAGCGCTATTTTGGTGCAAGCGGATTGGCTTATTCGGCTTCCCCTTGTTATTACCACTTTTAATTTCGCCTGAATTAATCTTCCACTCTGAAAAAGAACTGTTTTGTTCTTCTGTATCACACCAAAAAACCATTTGTGATTCGGGATGAAGTTTATGGTTTTTCATAAGCTTTTCGTGTTCTAAGCGTAGTTCCAGATTTTTTCGCTGTAGTTTTATTTCCTCTTCCTTCTTCAATTCTTCCTCTTTTAGCTCGGATTCCTTTTTTTGTATAATCTCTTCAAGTGACTTAGCATCACTTTTATCATGTAGTTTTAAGTGCTTTCCAAATACATCAGGGAAAACAAATTTTTTAATTTCCGATGTGAAGTGTATTTCAATACTAGAATCATTCTGATTAACTATACTACCCATGCCAAAACTCTTGTGTGTAACTTTCTTATTGATCAGATTCATTATTCAAGTCCTCCTTGTAGAATAAAAAATCGGTTACTACTAAATAGTATATTGATAATTTTATTCAACTAATTTAATTAAAAGCTCACACAACTGTTTGAAATTCTTTCTACGGTTTAAAAAAGGTCATAAAAAAAGTATCCAAATTCTATCTGCAAATAAGGTCAGCGGAATTCAAAATACGAGTTAAAAAAACAATTGTAAGATTATTATAACATTTTTTTAATGGATTTACAAATTTATTGTTGACAATATATTTTACCATGGGGTAGAATTGAATTTTATTCTCTGAATCTCCTTGAAATAACTATGAAATATAGGCCTCCAAAAAGTCGCATAACTTTTGGAAAGTCTCTATAAATAACAAGTGCACCAGGTACAAACTCCAACCACGTAAAAGCTTCGCAATGTGTAGTATATAGGTCTTTAAGGTATTTAAATGATGTGCCTATTTAAAACTACATCTTGAGTTCTGCATTCCCTTTATATGACCTCCCACGGGTGTAAATACAATTTCCCCTAGTTATAACTCACAAATCCTCACTTTTACATGCGCTCCACCAATTTTACGGTTATTGACGTGAATCTCTCCGCCGTGTTTTTTTACAATTTCCTTTGCAATATACAGCCCTAAGCCTGAGAGCCCATTAACTCCTGATTTCTTACTTTCTTCCTGATAATATTTATCGAACACACATTGATTCTGATTACTAGAAAAACCAGGGCCATTATCGAAAATGTCAAACGAAATACTTTGGTCTGGATTCATCGTAATAATCCATTCAATATTTCCATTAACAGGTGTGTAACGAATACTATTCGTAACAATATTATCAAGCACTTGAGAAATTCTCTCTTGATCAATCATTCTCATGTATATTTCATCCTCGTTAATCATTCGATGTTGAAAGTCGATATATTTCTTCTCACATAGCCTATGATATTCTTCACCCTTCATTTGCACAAATTGATTAATTAAAGTTCGTTTCGGATTAAGAGTAAACGTTGGCTTCTCAATAAGCGCCATTTCATTTAACTCAGCTATCAAATGGCTCGCATAATTAGTATTTCTAATAATTGTTTGTAAATACGGCTCTAATCGTTCTTGTCGCCTTTTTCCACTTTCTAATAGCCCTTCCGCATGACCTTGAATAATTGTTAATGGATTTCGCAAATCATGTGAAATCGCTGCGATCATCTCTTTTCGCTCTTGCTCTAGCTGAAGTTGACGGTCCAATGAATCTTTCAACGCTGACCTCATTTCTTCAAATGCTTGCACAAGTTGTTCCAATTCAACAGAATAATTAATTACTGGTAAAGTGAAATCCAAATCCTGTTCTTTTATTTTTTTCGTACTTTCAATCATTTCATTAAAGGGTCGTTCAAACTCGCGACTTAGCCTTTTCCCTGAGAAATAAGAAAAAAGATAAAAATAGATGAATGGTGCGAAAATGAAAAGAAATATGATACTTAAAAATAAAATCATCCATTGATTATGTGGATTTGAAGTGAGCAAACTAAGACCATACTTAAAAACAACAGCCCCTTGAAGTGTTCCTTGCTCATTCTTAATCGGATAAAATTTGATAAAACCACCATCTTTTTTTGTAGCAGCTGTTGTAATCTGTTGCTTTAATTCCTTCTCGTTGTCTATTAACTTAGTCTCGTAAGTACCATAAATAATCTGACCGTCTAAATCCATTACTTGATAATCAATTCCATCCAGAGGAATGACTGTTTCTAATTGATTTTGACTATTAGAAAAAAGTATGGATGCCCCTGCATCATCAATATATTTTTCAATCGCAGGCAGTTGTTTTTCATAATAGTTGGCAGGGTTTAGCTTATTTGTCGAAAACAACATACTTATAGAAAAAAGTAATAATAACCACGTTAAAATGGTAGCTACAATACTCTTAAATAACACAAAGTGAAATGAAGCGACAAATTTGCTCCTTAATGTCTGATTATTTCGATTCACTTTTCCCATCGATAACCTCTTCCCCAAACGGTTGAAATGATAGAATTTTGTTCCCCAGCTTTTTGTAGCTTCGCACGAATATTTTTAATATGCTCATTTATCGTTATCGAATCACCTGTAGCTTCTAATCCCCATACTTTCACATAAATTTGTTCACGCGTGAGCGCTTGTCCACAATTCATCGCCAAGTATTGGACAATTTCAAACTCTCTCATCGTTAAAGACACTTCTTGAGCATCATAGAATAATTGGCAGCTCTTAAGATCAATATGTATCTTCCCAAAATATAAACATTTCTGCTGATTCCTACTTTTTCTTTCTTCGCGACGTAAATGGGCAAGTACGCGCATTTTTAATTCCCTTAAGCTAAATGGTTTTACTAAATAATCATCACCGCCAACAAGCAATCCTTGAACACGGTCATTTTCTGTTTGCTTAGCACTTAGAAATAAAATGGGCACATCTACACTTTTTCTTATTTGTTCGCATAACTCAAAACCACTCATCCCTGGCATCATCACATCCAGAATCAACAAATCTGGTCCGTGTTTTAATTGCCTTAATGCTTCCTCGCCATTCGCAGCTTTCAAAACTTGATAGCCCTCATCTTCTAATGCATCATACAAAAAAGTAAGTATTTCTATTTCATCGTCAATAATTAAGATTTTCTCATTCATGATTAACCATCCTATTCATTTACTTTTTTCATTAATTCTCCTTTATAAATATCAAGAAAAAATAAAGTACGGTGCTTTATCCTTTCTTGATATTTATCGTTTACAGTTTCATTATTAAATATTTTGAAAAGGATGGATAATAATGAAACAAAAGGTCTCACCTATTTCAGGAAAAGATCGCCTCGAAACGATTGATATGCTTAGAGGTTTCGCGCTCCTCGGAATTATTATAGCAAATATTGTTTGGTATCTTTATCCTGCGTACCTACAGCAAGATCTTTCATTTAAAAATGAATGGACAGCTTTCTGGAATGAATCTGATTACACTGTGCAGTCTGCTCTTGCTATGTTTGTTGTTGGAAAGTTTGTCCTGCTCTTTTCTATGCTATTTGGTTTTGGGATGGTCATTATGCAGGAAAGAACCGCAATCAAGCAGTTAAACTTCTGGGGAATTTATTCTCGACGACTCATTGCATTATTTATTTTCGGTAGTATCCATGCGTACTTCATCTGGTTCGGCGATATTTTAACAGACTATGCAATCCTTGGATTTTTACTGCTACTGATGCATAAGTTCAAGCCGAAGACGCTGTTATTTATTAGTATCACTTTATATAGCTTGTTAATTATTCTAGTCACACTAGGTTCTCTATCAGCCGACTCTTCTGCTATGATGACAAACATATCAGAAGAAGATCAAAAGCTCATCCAAGCAACAATAGAAGTACATCAATCTGGAAACATTCAACAATTGATAGAGGCGAACATCGCTGAAAGAACCTATTATACGATGAGAAACGGATTATATGCGCTATACTCCGGCATGCCACTAGCCTATTTAATTTCGAATCTTCCTTTTCTACTCATCTTTATGTTTGGAGCAGCAATTGCGAAGAAAAAGTGGGTGCACCATTTCCAACAACACAGAAAAGGATTTTTCATCACTTGGCTTATTACCTTACTTACAGGTGGCACTTTAAATTGGGCTTTACCATTTATCGTAGAAAATCAATACGCTGTTCAAACGATTCAATATATTAGCTCACCGCTAATCATAATTTTTTATGCCATTAGCCTCCTCTTCATCTATCACACTGTAAAAGGGAAGAAAGTTTTACAGTGGTTCACTTTCCCTGGAAGAATGGCATTTACAAACTATATTAGTCAATCCATTATCTGCACAGTCTTATTTGGTCCTTTTGCATTTGGCGTGTACGGAAAACTGCAATTAACGACAGCTATTATGATTGCCATTGCCATCTATATTTTCCAAATGTTCTTTAGTAAATGGTGGTTATCCAAATTCCGCTTTGGACCGTTAGAATATATTTGGAGAACGATTACGTATTGGGGGATTAGAAGTTAAATATTTTGGGCACTACAAATTAATTTATGTAGTGCCCTGATTTTTTGCTAGGAGTCTATTAGACTAACAATTGCTTCTTCTGGCGAATTAACACAGCTTCTTCCTGGAATCTCAAAAGGAATTCTCGACAGAAATAAAGGAGTTAAGCGTAGGTCGCTTAACTCCTTTTGAATACCTATACATAAAGAAACTTACTTTATCAGCAATTTATTCGAATTTTAGTTATCAATATAAAATGCACCATCACCGCAGCTCGGACGTGTTGCAATTCCTAGTCGTTATGCAAATGAAGCTAATAATTGATTGAATTTATCTCGCTCCTCTAAAAAAGCGCAATGGCCACTGTATTGAAACGGAACTAACGTCGAATTTTTGATCAGCTTATTTGTTTCCTCTGCTTGGCTAAACGGAACGACTTTATCATGAATTCCGTGAATAATTAATGTGGGTACATCGATTTGACCGAGATCATTGTGAACATTTTCATCTCGAAGCGTTACCATAATGGCGGAAGTTGCCCAATTCGCCGCTTGTAATCCCATTAAAACGAACCAATCAGATTTCGGTTCAGAAATATGTTGAAAGAAAAAAAGTTCCGGTTGATCTTGCAGCATTTGTGGTCGGTCATGATTAGTATCTTCAATGATTTTGTTTGTAAATTCTTTTGGAACGCTAGATGGTGAGGCAGCGTCAATCAGGACAAGTTTAGATACCCCATGTCCTTTGTAACGAGCCATATAACGAATCGAGATCGCGCCTCCTGTAGAGTGTCCTGCCAGTGTTATGTTTCTTAACTGTAACGTCTCGATGACCATGCGGACATCATCTGCTAATCTATCGAAACTATACCCACTAAAAGGTTTATCCGAATTGCCATATCCCCTCCAGTCTATTCCAATACAACGATATCCAAGCGTTGGAAGGTAGTTGAACTGATATTCGAACTGGTTATGGTTTAGTGGCCATCCATGAATAAAAAGTATCGTTTTATTTCCCATCGGATTGATGTCCTCTACATATATATTGACACCTGGTTCGACCGTTACATAGTATCCCATGTGTAACACCTCATTTTTAATAAGTAATTTCCCATTAAGTTATTCACCCATGTCGGAGTATGTGCCTAATTTTGACTTTAGTCTTTATTGAATTCGGGCGAAGAACATTTCCTCATTTGTAGAATTATTAAAGGTGTCGGATTACAAAATAAGAGCAGTGATTCTAATGATTAATTTTTAATATAAAAACATTTATACAATTTTTATTGCATAAACCTTAATGTAAGAGTAAACAAAAAATGCCCACCAATGAGAGGAGCCTATGGAATGGATATTTCGAAACAATACCTAAATATGTATGAAAATGCACCACAGCCCATCCGATATGACGGCGCCGGGGGATATGATACCGGTCCTCGTGATATTATGCGGGATCTTGAAAATCCTGACATGCTCGTTCCACCTGAAACGGATAACGGCTTGCTCCCTAACATGCGATTTTCTTTTTCAGACACTTCAATGACATTAAATCACGGAGGTTGGTCCCGGGAAATCACTAGTAGAGAACTACCTATTGCTACCACGCTAGCAGGTGTAAATATGAGCTTGACTCCCGGTGGTGTGCGGGAATTGCATTGGCATCAACAAGCCGAATGGGCCTACATGATAGTAGGTCGCGCGCGAATTACCGCTATAGACACAGAGGGACGAAATTTTATTGCCGATGTAGGGCCAGGCGATCTTTGGTACTTCCCTCCTGGACTCCCCCATTCCATACAAGGATTGGAACACTGCGAATTCTTGCTCGTTTTCGATGATGGTTCCTTTTCTGATCTTAACACTTTATCCATCTCTGATTGGTTTGCACACACGCCAAAAGATGTGCTGTCTGCCAATTTCGGAGTACCCGTTAGTGCCTTTGACCACATTCCTTCAAAGCAGGTCTATATTTATCAAGACAAGGTTCCAGGTACGCTGGAAAGTGAGATGGTTCAGTCCCCTTATGGAACGATTCCTCAAAGCTTTAAGTATGAGTTACTAGCGCAAAAGCCAATTATAACGTCTGGCGGAAGTGTACGAATTGTAGACTCTTCTAATTTCCCTATTTCAAAAAATATTGCAGCGGCTCTTGTTGAAGTTAAACCGGGCGCAATGAGAGAACTACATTGGCATCCGAATAATGATGAGTGGCAGTATTACCTTACCGGTCAGGGGCGCATGACGGTATTTTCCGGAAATGGTACAGCTCGTACATTTGATTATAGAGCTGGTGATGTTGGCTATGTCCCATTTGCTACTGGGCATTATATTCAGAATACCGGTACTGAAACTTTATGGTTTTTGGAAATGTTCAAGAGTAATCGATTTGTAAATGTATCGTTAAATCAATGGATGGCACTTACTCCCCATAATCTGGTTAGAGACAATTTGCATGTTGGACTAGAATTATTGGATACGTTACGAAAAATAGAATCTCCTGTCGTCAAATATCCGGGATTTTCCTACTATCCTAAATAAACACTAAAAAAGGCAGAAACATTGTTAAATTAATGTTTCTGCCCTTCACTTTTTATTCTTTTTGGCTAAAATACTCCATTTGAGACAGCCTCTTTATTAACCTTTTAACTTACTTCACAAGGAATTTCAAATGCGGTATTAATTAGGAATTTATTTTTATAATGAGCTAGTTATTATCATAACGTACCCACCCGCAGTTCATAAAAATACTGCACAATCGGATGCTTTAACTTCATCTTCTCAGCCATGTTTAAAAGTCGCTTTTTTCCAACTCGTCTGTCCACTAAAGCGAGAATATTCAATAGGATATCATGGCTCTCTAAACTTTCTTCTATTGGAGTGGATAAAAACTTAGTCGCTACAACGATAAAATTTGATTTACTTAATGAGGACTGTGCTGAAAAAATTTCCTTTGCACATTCTGAAAGTTTTCTACTCCTCGCCATTACTTGTAGACGATCTTCCGGAACTACACCTTTTGTTTCTTTTCTTATCGCTTCAATTTCCTCATTGTTGATCGGAATTTGGATATTTGAATCGTTCTTAATTTCTTGCTCCGCCTGATACCATCTAATTTGGGTAGTTGTATCACGCATATTGAGGACATTCTTTTTATCTACCGCAATATAACAAAGTCCTGCTTTATCAGGTAAATAACGGTATCCAGTTGCGCGATATTCGACCTTGCCATTTAATGCAGGACTGAGAAAACTCTCTAAATTTTGCTTCAATTTACTCCAGCTCATGTCATTCTCCTTAATTGTTTCTAATAAGCGTACTAGTATCCATATTACAATACTTCATACACAATGACTTGTACTTTTTCTATGAAGGTCATTTACATCAATTTTAATTCGTTTTCGAAAATGTAGTGGTTGCTGCATTCTTTTTATTTTCATAAACTAACCATGCCAATGTAATACTTGCGGCAACCATCACCATTAAGAAGCCGTATAAAGGTGTATATTCCAATGATTTATGACGTACAATTAATCCTCCCACATACGATCCTATGAAAATTCCGACGTTGAATGCTGAAATATTTAAAGCTGAAGCCATGGCAGTAGCTGAAGGTACATATTTTTCAGAAAGCTGAACTGCATATAATTGTAAGCCAGGTACATTCATGAACATGAATAGGCCCATGAGCAAGACCATCATTAGCCCAATAATATGGGAATCAAATGCTAAATTAATGCCCAGCAGTGCTAAAGCTAGCCCTATAAAGCTAAAAACTAACGCTCGTAATGGATTACTATTTGCAAAATGGCCGCCTAATGTATTCCCAACTGCTACAAAAATACCGTATATAACTAAAATAACGACGATTGCTTGAGCTGAATAACCCATATGATTTTCTAAAATGGGCGATACATATGTGTAAACGACAAATACGCCTCCGTAACCGATCGCTGTGATGAATAGAATTAATAACATTCGTAAATTACTCAATACTTTGCCTATATCACGTAACGAAATTGGATTACTCTTTGGTAAATTATTTGGTACGAGTAATGCATTACTAATTAAACCAATTACACCGATTATTACGATGAAAATGAATGACATACGCCAGTCTGTTACTTGGCCTATGAAAGTCCCGAGTGGAACCCCCGTCACAGTTGCTAAAGTCAAACCTGTAAACATAAATGCAATCGCACTTGCTCGTCTATCAGGTGCTACGACATCAGCCGCAATGACTGCTGCAATGGACATAAATACACCATGTGCTAAAGCTGAGATAATACGCCCAATTAGTAGTAACGAGAATGTAGGTGCAAGTGCAACCCATAGATTACCCACTATAAATATGACCATCACGAGCAATAGAACTTTCTTTCGGTCAAGTCGAGACGTTAATACCGTTAAAATTGGCGCCCCGATCGTTACACCTAGCGCATAAATAGATACGGTTAAGCCAGCAGTACTTAATGATATACCGAAGTCGTTTGTTATGAGTGGAAGTAGCCCCACGCTAATAAATTCTGTAGAACCGATACCAAAGGCACTGATCGCTAGTGCAAGAAGTGTTAGTTTGGCATTTGGTATGGATGATTGTTTCATTGTAATGATTACTCCTTTGATTTTATTGTAGGATGTAGTATTATTCATACATGTTAAAAATGTACGTAGCGTATTTTTAGTTACTTTTGAATACTACAGGGGGTTCACGATGCAAAAAATATATAATATTGGTGTTGAAGCGACACTTGAAGTAATTGGCGGTAAATGGAAGCCTATTATTCTCTGTCACCTTAATCACCATGGTCAAATACGTACGAACGAATTTCGTCGATTAATTCCAGGTATTTCACAAAAAATGTTGACGAATCAATTACGAGAGTTGGAACAATGTGGATTAATCAATCGCAAAGTGTTCAATCAAGTACCACCAAAAGTTGAATATTCCTTAACACCGTATGGACATAAGATGGAACCCGTGCTTAACTTACTTTGTACTTGGGGTGAAAATCATATCGAAAAGTTAATCGAGAATGGTGAAGACGTTGTTCTCATGCAACGTGATGAAGACATTGCTATGATGTAAAATAGAGAAAGCCTTTAGGATAAAACCTAAAGGCTCTTTCTATTTACACTTAGTTTTTCTAATCAATATAAAGTTGGATTATAGTACAAAGTCAAATTCTGCTGGGTCTGGACCTACACGTTTTTCTAAGTTCATCGCATTAATTATTTGTAGCTCTTCCTCAGTAAGGCTGAAATCAAAGATGCTCGCATTTTGAACCATACGCTCTTTGCTTACTGTTTTAGGTATTGTTACAACACCATTTTGGATATCCCAACGTAAAATAACTTGTGAAATTGATTTGCCATATTTTTTTGCAATTTCCGCAATTGTTGAATCTTCAAGAAGTCCACCTTGCATTAATGGCGCCCAAGCTTCTAGTTGGATATTGTGCTCTTTACAAAATGCTCGTAATTCCACTTGTTGTAAACGTGGGTGGAATTCTACCTGGTTAATAACTGGTGTTACACGGGCTGTTTTTAATAAGTCTTGTAAGTGAGAAATATTGAAGTTACATACGCCGATTGCTTTGATCTTGCCCGCTTTGTATAGATCCTCTAGCGCTGTCCAAGATTCTGCATATTTATTTTTGCCTGGCCAGTGAATTAAGTATAAATCCAAGTACTCTAATCCTAGTTTTTGTAGGCTTTCTTCATAAGCAGCTACTGTTTCGTCATAGCTTAAACCCGCATTCCATACTTTAGATGTAATAAATAAATCCTCACGTTTTAAATTCATAGAAGCAAGTGCTTGTTTAATCCCCTCACCCACACCCGCTTCATTACCATAAATAGCGGCTGTATCAATACTACGGTAGCCAACCTCAATCGCATTTTTGACGATTTCTGCTGTTGCGTCGTTTGCTACTTGGAATACACCAAGGCCCATCCCTGGCATGTTAATTCCATTATTTAATTTAATTGTATCTTGTAAACTAGTTATCATTTTTTCGTCCCCCATTTGAGTTGTTATATCGTTGCTTTTTTATTATGTAGCATTGTACGCATAAATATAAGTACGCACTTTTAGGTTTCATAGAAACGTCCAGGTTCCTATAGTGTAGTATCAACCGTTTTAGGGGTAAAGTTTTTTTTTAGGATGGGGTAGAATCGTTTTGGAAGTCGGTAGATTTAAAGTAATTGGCTAGGTCCTACCTTAGTAGAACCCGTTTTTTATTTATCTTTAAACAGTTTTTTCACCAATTAATGCCCCCAGTCTCCTTCGCAAATCCCCATAAACTACCAATAAAATAAATTAAATTATTCTGTATGTTCAAATCCTCAAAATCAGTGTTCAAAAAGGTTAAATGCCCATGTGTAAGGCGATTTATTGCTGCAGTAATCATATTTAAAGAAATACCAATTCCTGTTACATGGTTCGCACCATGATCAATACAATATGCTGCAAAATCCCCCATACAACACCCAATATCCAATATCCAATATCCAATATCCAATATCCAATACTACTCTACCTTCAAAATTTGTAATAAGAGTAAAAAAATAGGTTGTTTAAGTAAGTTATTTTCACGTTATCGTATTGCCTCATATTGTCGAAAATACTTATTGTTATGATATATATTCTGTTTCATATGTTCCTCTATTCATCTTAACGTTATGATCTATTTGCTCCCTTTCATTTTTACATAGCACTTAAAATGTAAATAGATTTATAATTCAACTTTTGATGGGATGTAGATAGAGGCATCTCTTCTTTTAAATATTTGTTAAAACACCACTACCTTCATCATTTGATGTGGTAAAGTTATCTTGTCTAATTATCGCTTTTCGTTAGTTCACTATACTCACCATACAATCTGATTGATTCGCCTATTTCAAATGCGATGCAATGTCGGCTGCCTTTTCATCAGAGGTTAACATTTTGTCTTTAATGGCAAGGGCAGTTACAAATCCGTCTAGATTAATTTTTGATTAAATACGACCGCCTTTTTTAACGAAGGAAAAAAGCCCATGATTTCTCATGAGCTTTAACTATTACTCTACTATTATCCGGTCTCCCACTATCAAGTCTCATACATTCAATGTGAACATTTTGTAGCCCTTACCTCAAACATTAATTAAAGCATTGGGATTTAAGTTCTCTCCATCATGTGTATTTTGCCCAACAAGCTTCACATATCACTTTCTCGCTGCTTTTAAAAAGTTTACAGCTCTCCCTCAGTTTCTCTTGAGCGGAATTTTTACAATAGCCGTCGTCTCTAAATCATTGGTTGAATTAATATTAATTTCCCCATTATATTTATCCACAACTTCTCTCACGATAAATAACCCTTGCCCTCGTATTTTCCCTTGCTCTGCTCTTTTTGTTGAATACCCTTGTTTAAAAATTTGGTCTTTTTCTATAATCTTCGGTCCTGTATTCATAATCTTAAATACATAGTGTGTATTATCTGCTGTACAGCATATCGTTATTTTCCGTTCTCCTTCAGGTAATTCAATTGTTGCATCAATAGCATTATCGATTAAATTCGATAATATTTTGATTAAATCAGTTGTTTTTATTTTATAGAATGTATCTTGGGAAATTGTAAAATTCATATCTATAAGATAATTTTGTGCGGCAAGTTTCTTTGTTTGCAATAATATAGACAGACCAGGATGATCTATACTTAATTTTAGTGATTCAACCGTATGAACTTCTTTTGATAAAGATGCTAAATATTCTTGCGCTTGCCCGGATTCACCCAATTGAAGCAGTCCATGTAAAACTTGAATATGATTGGTATAATCATGTCTTAGAGAGGAGACCGAGGTGATTAATGTTTTAATTTCTGCTTGGTAAATATCTTCGGTGACACCTACTTCCTTCGCCACTTCTTTTTGATACCATCTTTGTAAAAAGAAAAAGGAACCTATAACAACCAAAATAACTACACCATTAAAGACAAAAAGTAGGAAATTACTTTCTATGACTTTGCCTTTGATTTCACTTAGTGTATCGGCACCAATATCAATACCTACGAATCCAATCACCTTCCCTGTTTCATCCTTTATAGGTGCTCCAACAGAAAGATATGAACCAAATTTGGGATCTTCAATTACATCCGTTACATATGTATTGCCTTCATAGGCTCTTTTGACCTGAGCTTCGGGTACTGTACAAACATCTCCAATGTTATATAGGTCATTTAATCCCTCGGGTACTCCAGCAACCATTGCTTTCGATACTTTAGCGTTATCAATTTCCAATGTATATACAAATAAAGCACCCATTTTTTCTCTTGCATCATTTAAATGGTCACTAATTTCCCAATAATTCTCATCTTTAACCTTAGTATTTAAGAACTTTTGGTAGGTATCTATATCAATTGTTGATGCAATAGCAATTGCTGCTTCAAGACTTTGGTTTGCAATTGACTCTTCAACCGTTTTTTTCATCTTCACATAAGAGGCAAAAATATTTAAACTTGTAAACGAAAATAATAAGAACGTAGATAATATTAAAATAAATTTTATTTTATGATTTTTCATTCAAAATTGAACTTCCTTATCTTTATTAAAAGTTGGTTAATGACATATATCAACCGAGTCCCATATACAATTATACTTCAATGTATTTTTATCTATTTGGGAAAGTAACTCCGCTAACATAATACTTCTCAAAATAGTTCTTTAAACGATTCTCATTAATTCCATGCTCTCCTCGCCATGCAGCTAGTGGAAGGATAATATCGGAACGTGGCGAGCCTTTTATCTTCTCATAAAGTTTCATTCGTTCAACTGGATCAACTAATTTATCTACCATTGGCGGATAAAAATCATTTGGCATAATGCCAAGTTCAGCTAAGGTTAATACCTGTCCCCGAACAGCATACTTATTAAATTTAGCAAATATCTTTGCTGATTTAATTCGCTGTTCTAACTTTCCTAGCGTTTCTCCTTGTGGGGCATTTCTGATTACATCTATTAACTTTCTAAAGATTACTAGATCTTCTTCTGTTGGGGTTGGGACGTCTAATTGCGAAAATTCCTTCAAATCAATCAACATCATTTCAACACACTCATTCCATGACCCCCCATAATAGCTACTAAATAACGTGTCTCCTACGTTTATGTATTTTTCCTTTTTAATACTGCAATTTTCGCAGTTCCCTGTATTGCCTTGATAGGGATGATTTTTACACTGATTCGCATAAAGATAACTTAATATTGGTTGTCTTCCTCTTGGAAAACTCGTCATGCCAGCAACATATGCTTGAAGTACTTTATCCATTGTCACACTGGAACTCTTTATTAACCCCTTCATTTCATCCATAATTTTATCATGAGTATAATGCACAACCTCATTTAATGGATAAGAACTTTCTTCCAAAAAAATTTTTTCTTCATTTTTTAAATTCTCGGTTGAAAAAATATAAACAGCTCTTTCATTATCCCATACATCTCCATGATCTATTTCACGATAATAACCTTTTTCATCTTTTTCATATTTCTTTTTGTTATAAACTTTTTTTAAAATTTTAAGTAGTTTATCATTCATTTGAAAGTTCATCGATTATTACCTCCATTATTATTAATTGAGCATAATCCGACACATTGTGGGGACCACTAATTTAGCCATATGTTAGAATTTTTTCTTTCAATATATAGTTCAATAATAATACTAACATCAAAATGACAATGAGTTAGTAATTATCATAACGTATTCACCCGTAGTTCATAAAATATTGCACAATTTGTTGCTTTAATTTCATCTTCTCGCCTCAATATAAAATTCATTTTTTCCAAATCGTATATGCACCAAGGCTAGAATATTTAATAGGATATCATGGCTCTCTAAATTTTCTTCTATTGGAGTGGACAATAACTTAGTCGCTACTACGATAAAATTTGATTTATTTGATGAAGACTGTGCTGAAATAATTTCCTAAGCACATTCTTAAAGCTCTCTACTCCTAGTCATTACTAGTAGACGATCTTCCGTAACTCCCCCTTTTGTTTCTATTCTTATCACTTCAAATTCCTCATTGTTGATCAGAAATTGGATAGTTGAATCATTCTTAATTTCTTGCTCCGTCTGATACCATCCTATTTGAATAATTGTAGCACGCATATTGAGGATATGCTTTTTATCTATCGCAATATAACAAAGTCTTGCTTTATCAGGTAAATAATAATAGATTGTTGAACGTTATTCGACCCTACCATTTAATGTAGGACTGAGAAAACTCTCTAATTTTTGCTTCAATTACTCCAGGTCATGTAACTCTCCTTATTTTCATATAAAAAATAATTATTGTGATAGATGTTCTATTATCAATCATACAATAATCAACTCATCAACTATACTAAATACGATCGCTTAAATGGTATACCTAATTCCGACAATTCACTACATGCACTTACTCACAATAAATTTGAACCCTTAGTAATACCCATTCCTTGTATTAAAAACAAGGAGGTAAGTAGATGAAAAATACAGTAGGAGTTATGCTCATTTGCTTGAGTATTATGATTGGATTTAGTAGTGTAGTTAACATTTTTCCTAATGTAATTTTTTCCTTGGTTTTATTGGTGTACCTCTCTATATACTTGGACACCTTTTACGAACTAATCGATATTTGGTGAAATTAAATTGGGTACGATGGATGTGCGCCTATCGATTTATCATCCTTCTTTTCTCAGATTTATATGTAGAAACTGAATAAACTGGTAAACGAGTAAAAGAAATTGTGGCGGGAACCTTTTGATTTGTTTTGTGAGGTTAAATAAGCGTTATTTTGATCGCCTTACCATAACCTCTAAAACGAATAAAGAAAGTTTAAATTAGTTTATTGAACTGATAAAAGCATTGTTTGAAAAAAAGATTGAAAGCAAAATAATATTATTTTGCTTTCAATCTTTTTGTGTTAAATAAAAGTCCCTCGGTTAATTACATTACGTCATAATCTTTCTTCTTCAAAAAAAATAGTTTTTTGATAATTTTTTATTTCTCTCCCTCTACATGGAAACGGCCACTAAATACATAAGTTAACGTGATAAAAATATAAATAACTAATGTTATGCCTGTTACGATAATCGACGTTGTGAAAATAATCCCAATAAGAATTGCACTTAAAGCAATAATTGCAAACCACGTTGTATAAGGGAACCATTTCACTGCATAAGCACTTGTTTTTTGGGGCTGTATTTTACGTGATTTCACATGGGCAACTGCAATGATTAACCAAATAAATAATACTGTATAGCCTAGTGAACCCATTAGGAACTCAAACGTTTTTTCTCCCGCAAATAACGAAATAATTACACCTGTATACATCGCTACTGTACACATTAATATCGCATACACTGGGACTTTCTTGTTCGATAATTTTGCAAAAATTTTAGGTATACGCCCGTCCATCGCTTGTGTAAACAACACGCGTGATGAACCATATAAACCTGAGTTCATCGATGAAACAATTGCAAGGATGACCACTGCATTCATAATATGGTCCGCGCCCGGGATCCCAATCATTTTAAATACCATAACAAACGGACTTTCTGGTACACCGTTTACTTCATTCCAAGGAATTAAACTAACGATAATAAAGAATGGTAGTAAATAAAATGTAATAATACGGATTAATGTACTGCGAACAGCTTTTGGAACTGCTTTTTCAGGATTTTTTGTTTCAGCTAATGTAATACCGATAATTTCAGTGCCACCATAAGAATAAATTACGACAAGCATTGCTGCAATTAAGCCTGCTGGTCCATTCGGTAAAAATCCACCGTGATCTGTTAAGTTCGAAAAACCAACCGCTGTATGATTACCAAATGTGACAAGTAATAATACTAGCCCAGCAATGATGAACACGACAATTACGGAAATCTTAATTAACGCAAGCCAAAATTCCGTTTCTGCAAAAACTTTTACGGATAATAAATTTACGGCTGTAACTAACACGGAAACTGATAGGGCAAGTATCCAAATCGGATATTCAGGTAACCAGTATTGAATGAAAATTGCTGCAACGACCGATTCGGCTGCAATATTTAAAACCCACATTTTCCAATAGATCCAATCTAAAAAATAAGCGGGATATTTTCCTAGAATTGATTGTACTAAATCTCTAAATGTTCTTGCTTCGCTATTGCGAACTGCCATTTCTGCTAAACCTTGCATAACAAATAATAGAATAATACCGCCTAATAAATATGCAATAAGTACCGCTGGACCGGCCAAATCAATGGCTGAACTGCTCCCTTTAAATAATCCTGCACCAATGGCACCACCTAACGCCATCATCGTAATATGGCGCGTAGTCATTGTTCTCTGTAATTTCTTGCTGCTGTTTTCCATGTTCTTTCCTCCTAAAATCAACTATGCCTAACTCGTAATATCCGCCTGAAAATAAAAAAGGCATATCGTCTCTTCCATCATTATCTAATGAAAAAAGAGACGATATGCCTTTAGCAAACCGCGGTACCACTCTAATTGGTCCTTTATGAACCCTACTTAAAACCTTGTAACGAAGGTTAATCGTTAAAGTAAATAAAATTGGTAAGCCATTCTATTTCCTTTACCACTCCTAGGTAAGTTCAAAGTATTATTGGGCTGCGTTGCACCAACCCGCAGCTCTCTTAACCAAATAATGGACTTTTACTACTCCTACTCATTGTGTTTATATATCATATTTTAGTTGTCTTCTTCTGCTGAAAATCAAAAAAGGCATATCGTCTCTTCCATCATTATCTAATGAAAAAAGAGACGATATGCCTTTAGCAAACCGCGGTACCACTCTAATTGGTCCTTTACGAACCCTACTTAAAAACCTGATAACGAAGGTTAATCGTTAAAGCAAATAAAATCGGCAAGCCATTCTATTTACTTTACCACTCCTAGGTAAGTTCAAAGTATTATTGGACTGCGTTGCACCGACCCGCAGCTCTCTTAACCAAATAATGTACTTTTACTACTCCTATTCATTGCGTTTGCTAAAATAGTATTTTATATGTTTTATCTAATATCCATCACTATACGGACCTGTTATCATTTTGTCAACACTTTATTTTACAATAACTTTTAAGGATGGATGATAACTTGTGTCCCTATAGGAACCGTGCGAGCTAATTCTTCCACATCTTCATTATGCATACGAATACAGCCGTGAGATACTGCGTGACCGATGGAGCTAGGATTATTTGTTCCGTGAATACCGTAGTGTTCTTTCGATAAACTCATCCACATCGTACCGAATGGACCACCAGGATTTGGCTGCTTGTTGACAATGATATAATTGCCTAATGGCGTTTCAGTTAGCATTTTTCCAACGGCAATATGATATTGCTTTTGCAGCACCCCATTTTTAAATAAACGTAACCATCGATTATTGACAGAAATTTCAATTTGAAAAGGCGTCGTATCCGGAAAACCAGGTATGATTATTTGCTGACCAATATAGAGTACGTCGGGATTGATCCCTTGATTGGCTTGAATGATTGCCGCTAAAGGAGTTCGAAAATCTCTCGCTATTTGCGACAATGTATCTCCAGCTCTCACCGTATAAATCAATAAAATCAGCTCCAAAATCTAAAGTTGTTACCGTATATTATGCAAAGGTTGAAGGATGATTTAACGGTTTACATAAGTAGTTGAAATTATAAGCTTTGAACATGAGAATTAATTGATTTTTTTGTGTACTGAAAATCCACCCAAACCAGCCTATATATTTAAGTGTATTTGAGCAAAATAAAATAGCAATTCAACTGTAACAAACATTTGGTTTCACCTTTACAGAAAAATTAAATGAAAATGGAAAAAAGTAAGATTTATCTATACGGAGGTTTATAAGATGCAAAAACAAGTCATTATTATCGGTGCTGGTTTAGCTGGCTTAAGTGCTGCTAAAAAATTGAAAGAACAAAACATTCCATTTGTATTATTAGAAGCGACTGAACGCGTTGGGGGAAAGATTGATTCCGTCACACATGACAATGGACATTATTTTGAATTAGGTCCCCAATTTTTTAATGATGATATGCATGCTTTTAATCAGTTATTAAGCGATGCACACATTACCGTTGTAGAAACGGCACTAGACAGCGAATCAATAGAAGTGGACGATTATCGGAAACTGGACGTTAGCCCGATATTTCAAAAACTTCACACTACCGGAGATGTTCCGTTAGCAGAGGATGTTCCGCTACAAACCTTATATGAAAAGGTTATAACGAATGAGCAGGAGCGTCATATTGTAGAAAGTTATTTTTGTGAAATTTTAAATATCCAACCTTCACAAGTAAGTGCAATCGCATCCATTGCAAGTAATAAACGTTATATATCAGAGCAAAATGATTTACTCCTTCAAGGGGCAAAACCATTTAAAATGCTAACGCAATATCTCGCTTCCCTTTTTCAAGAAGAGCTTTTTACTAATCATCCCGTTACAGCTATTCGCAAGATGAATGATGGCTATGAGGTTCATACAAAGAAGCAAGTGTTTCATGCGAATGCGGTAATTATAGCGGTACCTCCAACAATCGCAAGTCAAATTCAATTTAGTGACTCGTTGGTTACGCACTTTATGCCCGCTCTCCGAAGCTATTTGGACGGAGCGATAATCAAAATAACATGGCTTTATCCTCGAAAATTTTGGCAGGATAAACAGCTACTTCATGGAATTATTTATACAAGTGTACCCGGAGTTTCGGTAGTGGATTCATCAAAAAAACAAGAGGATGCACGTTTAACGATGTTTATCGGAGCACAGATTGCACAAGAATTTGATAAAGTAGATGCAACAATCCGCCTACAAAAAGCTACTGCATTACTGAAGCAATATTTCGGGGAAATCGCAAATAACTATATGGACGTTCAAGAAAGTGTTTGGGTAAACCATCCTTATTGTGGCGGCGGATATAGTGCGAAAGTGAAATTTTGTGGACTCATCGATGCACCTGAAATATTAAGAACACCACATGAAAATGTTGTTTTCGCTAGTAGTGAAGTAGCCCTTAAATTCCCTAATTTTATGGAAGGTGCTATTCAAGCTGGATACACTGCAGTGGACGAATTAAAATTAAAAAAATAAGTTAATCCCATTATCAGAAGGAACACGCACCTATTTTTTCAAGCTAGCGCGTATTCCTTTTTGATTTGCGAATGAATATAATGTGCTTTATATAGATCTGATAATGAAAATAAACCCATACGAAATATGAGCAGGAAGTACGAACATTGTTATAGAACAAATGAAGAAGGTTCAAATGCAATATCTTTTTACTGATGAAGAATTAAAGATGTTTTTTTCAAAATGGTCTTTCTGTTATGGTAGCGAATACACTACTCCTAGTGGATTTTGATGATGAAATGTTAACCGAGATTTTTGACAGCGCAGTAGAGGATGCGATCACTGCTGCTCGTTTAAGAAAGTAAGGCTAGTTGGCATACTTAACATTTAGGGGGTAACGTTTTATGAAAAAAAGAAATGTTATTATTACAGGTGCCAATTCTGGAATAGGTAAAGCCGCAACACTTAAATTTGCCACAGAGGGATACAACGTTATAATGGCTTGTAGGGATTTGGAGTTTAGTAGAACCGTTCAAAAAGAAATAGTTGAACTATCCCAAAATAAGAATATCGATTTAATCCAAGTAGATATGTCTTCGTTAAATTCTATCCATACATTTTGCTCCGAATACAAAAGTAAATATGATAAAGTGGACATTTTAATCCATAACGCTGCTTATATAAATCATGGTGAAAAATATCAACTTAGCCCAGATAATATTGAACTGACTTTTGCTACGAATGTATTTGGTCCTTTTTTGATGACAACATTATTATTGGATCACATAAAAAAATCTGATGACCCTAGAATTCTTCATGCAAGTAGTAATATCATTAAACATTTCTTTGACCCGAAAACAAAAATAATTTTTGATAACCTACAAGGTGAATTCAAGGGTAGTAGGCCCCATAGCGTGTATAAAATGTATTGCCAATCGAAAATGGCATTCGTTATACTCACATTTAAAATGGCTGAGATGTATAAAGATAATGGAATTAAAGTAAATGCATTGCAAATCAATGGGGCAAAAATGTCAAAGCGAACATTAAAAAAAGTTAAACCTTGGTGGCGACCAATCGCGTGGGGACAAAACATATTCTTTCCACCAACTTCGTATATGGCAAATAACTATTTTGAAATATGCACCTCTAATACATTTCACCATGTAAGTGGTAAGCTTATTAACGATAAATTGGAAATTATGCAAGTAACACCAAATGAATATCCCAGTCTTTTCGAACAAGTAAAACGAGTGCTCGGTTCCAGTGTTTATCCCACATATGCTGATAATAATGAAGTTATGGAGCAACTATGGGCGTTAAGTGCTGAGTTAACTAAATGCCACTCCGCCTATACACTCACTAAAAATCTCACCGGTTTCTAATACGGGTACTAAATGAAACACGCACCTTTTAAAAATCACAATGCATTCTCAGGTAAAAATAAGGCACATCTTATTCAATTTCGAATAAGATGTGCCTTATTTCTTTAGCTATTTCTTTGAGTAAGCTTTACTATTTGCTTCTAGTTAACAGCGAATACCTTTGTAGCCCCCTGAAACTGCATACCAAATAATACTTCAAGGCCCTTATAAGGTATATCGATCCCACATGACCAAATATTACAGCTTTATTCAATCAAGCCTTTCTTAATATCTTTGGCAACTTTCTTCAGCGCCTTTTTGGAACCTCTCTCCATATCATGTTGGAATTTTCGCTCCGTAAAGCTGACGAAAAGCGTGTTTAAATCATAACCTTCTGGATATAAATCCGACGCTTTTCCTTGAAGTTCTAACCTTTTTACATTTACCTTTATCACTTCATTTTTATAAAACACAGATACATTATTGTGATTGTCCATTTTCTCATACACAATTCCAAAATCGTCATGTTCCGCCAACTTTACTCTGTCTCCCATTTCGAAATCATATGTTACTTCTTCTTGAATCGTCACTTGAACTGGCTTCTTCACTTTACTTTCTTTCACACGCTCTAAGTTGTACTCTTTATTGTCGATATAAAACTTAGCTTTTTGTAATACCTTTTCGCGTAAGTTCATTTTTTTAGAAATCCACAGTGCATTACTGTCCCCTGACTTCCCGATTAATAGTTTATACATAGGTGCTAACACTTCACTATCGAATAGCATCGCTGCGTTCATGAAGTCACTATGAATTTCCGAATAGCGCTTGATTTCCCCATAGTGAGTCGTCGCAACTGTTATACAGCCCATTTGATAAAATTCTTCGAGTATCGCAATGGCTAGCGCCGCCCCTTCGTTTGGTTCTGTACCACTACCGATTTCATCAAAAAGGAGCAATGTATTATTCGTAGATGCATTCATAACTTCTGAAATGTTTTTCATATGAGATGAAAACGTACTTAGTGAATTTTCAATACTTTGATTGTCACCAATATCCACAAATATATGATCGAAAACTGCAATTTCTGTCCCCTCATTTGCTGCAATATGAAATCCGGACATGACTGCAAGCGTTACAATTCCTATCGTTTTCAATACGACTGTTTTCCCACCAGCATTCGGTCCTGTAATAATTAAACTGCGATAGTCACTGCCTATTTCAAAATCTAAAGGGATAATATTCCCTGACAAAAGAGGATGCTTACAACTGTTCAATCTGATAAATCCATGATTATTTAGCTTGGGCGCCATTCCATCTATACTTTTACTAAACTTCGCTTTCGCAAAAATCATGTCATACTGCGCAATTACTTCAATATTGATCGATATTTGTCTAATATGCTCTAGTATACTTCCTGTAAGCGTTGCTAAAATTTGATATTCCTCTATTGCTTCTTCGGCTTTAAGGATTGCTAATTCAGCATTTAACTTGGAAACCGCAGCTGGTTCAATAAATACTGTGGACCCTTTAGATGAGATTTCAACGATTGTACCTGCCACTTGATTTTTATACGATGCTTTAATCGGCACGGTGAATCGGTCATCTTTCTTACTAATAAAGAACTCTTGGATATACTCTTTATTCGCACTGCTTTTTAAAAATTTATTTAAACGTTCTTCTATTTTTTCTTCTGCCTTTGCAATATGATTGCGAATTCGCTTCAGTTCTTTACTCGCCTCTGAATCCACTCGATTTCCTCTAATGGCATAATTAATTTCCTCTTCAATACTTTGGAAATCCGTCATCGAAAAGGCGAAAGAATGTAAAACAGGCGCAAAAAACTCTTTGCCCATCATAAACTTCTTGATTATTCTACAGCCTCTCAAAAAGTCCGAGATTGTGATTAACTCCGTTGGGCTAAGAATGATTCCCTTTTCAAGCTTTTCCATCAGATGATTGATGTTCGAAATCCCTTTAAGCGGAAGATGGCTCTCTGCATCGAGTAATTTTCTTGCTTCTGTCGTCTCATTTAGTCTATTTTGAACAACTTTTAAAATACTGCTAGGTTGTAGCTTATCAATCAATTCTTTCCCTAAACCACTAACACAATGGGATTTCACTATTTCTTTTAGTTCGTTATATTGTAATTTATCATTTGTCATTAAATTCATTTTTAGTCCTCCTCATATAGAAAAAAATGCCCGCAAAAAACTATCCTACCTTTCCATTTTTACGGTTGAACCGAAAAATGGGTAGAAAGCTCCCGCGGGCATATGCTTTGTGGTCATCACAAAGCCATTTTATCGTTAACAAAAATAAGTTGGATTAAAAAAAGCATAACAGGACAAAACCCGCCATGCTCTTCATCTTAACACCCATGATGTTAAACGAATATATGGAAAAGGAGTCAGTCTTCAGGTAGGTATTCACAACGTTTCATCAACACTGTGAAACAAGGCATACTTAATAAACCGGAGTAAATCCAGTTAAAAAAAACCTTATTAAACTAAAATTTGATTAGTTCATACCTACTTCTAACAAACCCACCACACCTTTAATTAAGAATAAACTCAATATAGCATTTTAATGCATTGTAGTCAATTTGCTACTATAATAAGTGTAAAAAAGGGGCACCTAGTTACTAGGTGCCCCTTTTTTACATAAATTTACTCGTTCCCTCTTTTAAAAATTATTTATTGATTTGGATTTGGTTGCTCATTTGGCGAACCTGTTCCTTGGTTTGGATTGTTCGGTTCATTTGGTGATCCCGTTCCCTCGTTTGGATTGTTTGGCTCATTTGGTGATCCTGTACCTTGGTTTGGATTGTTTGGCTCATTTGGTGATCCCGTTCCCTCGTTTGGATTGTTTGGCTCATTTGGTGATTCTGTTCCCTGGTTTGGATTGTTTGGCTCATTTGGTGATCCAGTTCCCTCGTTTGGATTGTTTGGCTCATTTGGTGATCCTGTTCCTCCATCTGGATTCGGTGATTCATTTGATGAACCCGTTTCTTGGTCTGGAGTCGCTGGTTCATTTGATGAATCTGTCTCTAAGTCTGGATTGCTCGATTCATCTAGTGTTGGTACAGGCGTTGGAATAACCGGTGTTATTGAGTTAATCGGTGGTACTGTCAACTTAACCGGAATCGTCTTGCTTTCTTCGTTCTTCACCACGTTACCAAAAAGCGTAATTAGACCATTCACAGTTATAACTGGTGTCTTAGACAAATCAAGCTGGAATCCTTCATGCAATTTGATAATGATTGATTTTCTGTCCTCTGACAACTCATAGCTGTTGAGCTTTGGATCTAGTGGGACTCCATTAATCATAATCTTAGATAAATCGACTGAGTCTGCGTTGACACCCGCTGTTAGAGTCAAATGTAGTTTGTTCCCCACTACGAAGTCGGCTCCAGACACTTCGAGAGGTTTGGTTTCTTCAATTGTTCTGGCAGTTTCGAAACTTCCAGTAACAAGTAACTCGCGACTTGCTAAATCCTTTCCGCCGAACGTACCATCTGGAGAGTTACTTAATAACCCTAATTGAAGCGCTGAAGAAACATACCCGCTTGCCCAATTGGATACAGTACTATCGCTAACAGGCGTTGTCAAACTAGCTTCCCTATCCTTACCTAATCCTCGAACTAGAAATGTGGCCAATTGCTCTTTAGTCACATTTCCTTCTGGGTTATAGGTTCCATCACCAAAACCATCAGTAATCCCTGCAATTTTAAGCGCTTCAATAAAAGGTAGTGCATAACCATTTGCAGCATCGTCCACTTTTACGTCCGAGAATGAGGATGTTTTAAGATCCCAGTTAATAGGCAAGTTATAAATACGCGCTGCAACCTTAGCAAATTGAGCCCGATTCATTTCTTCTACTAGTCCAAAAGTACCTTCTGAAACACCGTCAAAGATACCAGCTGAAATCATTGCATCAATCTTCGCCTTCGTTGCTTCATCTAAATCTTTGAGGTCTCTAAAGTCGGCTGATGTCTTCGCCTCGATAACGTTAGTACCTATAAACGCTGCTGGTGTCAAACCTATAGTGAGTACCATCATCCACTTATAAAATTTCCTACTCATAACCTAACATAACCTACCTTCCTAATAATAATTAGTAATAAATAACATCTTTAATTATAACAAGGAATAAAACGAGTTTTCTTAACGAATTCTTAATAGTTAAAAAAATATGTATTTTCTAATTTATTATTGTTATGATTTTATCGTGAATAAAAATCAGTTACATATCATTTAAGGAGGGGGAGAAATTCATCATCAATCAAATTTTAATCGTAGATAACGAGCCAGAAATTCGACAGTTAATTCGGATACATTTAGAACAAGCACAATTAAAGGTCATAGAGGCCAATTCAGGGCGACAAGCAGTTCAATGTTTACAGGAAAATAATATTGAATTATTGATACTGGATCTCATGATGGAAGATGGCAATGGATTTGAGGTGCTACATTATTTACGAGATGTCAATGCTGGGCCATTAGTAATTGTCCTTAGTGCCAGACAAGACGTTGAAGACAAAATTTTGACACTTGGATTAGGTGCAGATGATTACGTAACAAAGCCTTTTAGCCCCATAGAATTAGTTGCTCGTGTACAAGCACAATTAAGAAGAAATCGCCCCCATTCTACTTACCCTGTAAAGGTTATACGTTTAAATAAATTTGAGTTAGATATCGACAATTATATATTGCGAAATGATGGGATGTTATTTCATGTAACGCCAGTAGAATGCAGACTTTTGGAATTTTTCATGCAAAATCCAGACCGTGTTTTAACTAAAAGAGAAATATACAAGCACGTATGGAATCATGAAAACTTTGATGCTAACAATTTAAGTGTTTTTATAAGCAAACTACGAAGCATTCTTGAACCCACAAAGGACTCCCCTCATTACATACAAAGCATACGTGGAATCGGTTATAGATTCTCAGGAGATGGACAATGAAAAATCAAACAAAGCTATGGCTGCTTATGCTCGTTAGTGCAATTGCCAGTATTCTTCTGTTCGTTTCACTTAGTCTTTTAATAGGGAAAATAAGTGATAGGGGATATAATTTAAATAGCTTAAACAACCTCTCGCAAGAAATTCTTACTACGATAACAACGCAGCAAGCTTTTCATGCAGCAGATATAAAGCCCATACTGGATGGTGCTTATAAAAACCACCCTAAAATTCATTTTGAATGGGTTGCAGCTGACGGATCAACAATTTATGATACCCTCGGAGAAAAGAAAAAGTATGATTTTAAACAACTTGCCGATCGTATGCTTCTTATGCCAGAAAGTCTTTGGGGTGCTGATGGGCCAGTAACACTAACTTTTTCCGTTAGCCAAAATGATCAACACTTTTATCTACTAATAGGTTTGTCCAGCGATGCTTTGAAACAAGGACAATTTTATTTTTTCATGCGCTCCTTTAAAATCTTGTTAGCTTTTATGTTACCGTTAATTGTAGCCTTCTTAGTTCCTTATATACTATCTCTATGGTTTTTCTATTCCATGAAAAAACGCATTAACAAGCTCAATCATGCTATAGAACACCTTAACCTTCATAGTGACATCACTTTACTAGATGACATGAAAAAAGATGAAATCGGACAGCTAACTACACATTATAATGCCATGGCACTCCGTATTCAAAATCAAGCCGAACAAATCAAGCAATTTAGCAACAGACGTAAGCTACTACTATCTAATCTTTCCCATGACCTACGCACTCCTTTAACAATGATTCTAGGCTATGCAGAAACGATTCGAACTGGATTGTATAAAGACGAGAAGGAATTGCAAGCGAGTGCTAAGATTTTACTACAACGCTCTCGTTATATGAATACGCTTTTAGATCAATTATTAGATATTACAAGACAAGACGAGGGAAATTTCGAATTATCTATTACAAAGCATAATGTATCTGAGATGATGAGAAAAATTGCTGTAGACTACTTGATGTTTTTAGAAGGACAATACTTCACTGTTCAAGTAAATATCCCCGATGAAGATATTCATGCTTGGATCGATGCCTCTCTAATCGAAAGGGCATTGCGAAATTTATTGGACAACGCGATACGTTACGGTTCGGATGGCCAATATCTTGAACTCGGACTTTCGAAAAAGAATGGTTCCCTATTCATGACAGTTATCGATAAAGGACTTGGCATTCCAATAGAGAATCAAGAACATGTTTTTGAACGATTCTACCGTGTTGATAGCAGCAGAAAAGGAGTAGGTCTTGGCATTGGACTTTCTATTGTCAAAGAAATTATTTCCTTCCATGGTGGAACAGTCACCTTCTCGAGTGTTCCTTTTAAAACTGTATTTGTTATCCAATTGCCAATTCATCCACTCGAGCAATACTGAAGCTCAACTAAAATCTCGTCATTTTCTTCCTGAGAAATAAAGTTTTAAAGTAGTGTAAAAATCATGGGATTCACAAGCCTAGAGATTCCTCCTGTAAATGTTGGTGTGGTACCTTACATTTTACATGGAATCTCTTTTTTTTATTAGCATTTTGGTAAAACTCAGTTAATCAACAAACTTGATATGGTATGATATGTAGGTTGTTTTATACTATATAACACATTTATATTCATCTAAGAAAAGAGGTACTTATGCACTCCACACCATTAACGAAGCGACATTGGTTGCTCATCTTCACACTTACTTTATTAACATTTGTTCTCGGGACAAGTGAATTTATGATTGTCGGAATCTTAACCGAGATTTCCTCAAGCCTTCAAATAACAAATGCAATGGCAGGCACGCTTGTTTCTGCATTTGCCATTACGTTTGCCATCGCCACACCGCTCGTAATGTCAGCAACAAGTCATTTTCCAAAGCGGAAATGGATGTTGTTATTGATCGTTTTTTTCATCGTTTTCAATGCATTGTGTGTCATTTCAACGAATTACGTTATGCTCCTTGCACTTCGAATTATGACAGCGGTTGTAACGGGCGTATTAATATCTTTAGCGATGATCGTTGCAAGTGAAACGATGCCAAGTAACAAACGCGGACTTGCGATATCATTCGTTTTCGGTGGATTTACACTTGCGAATGTCGTTGGTGTCCCACTCGGTATTGTTATTGCTGAATCGTACGGCTGGAATGCCACGTTCATGCTAACAACTTTCCTTGGAGGCTTAGCATTTTTAACATCCTTTTTTGTCTTGCCTAATGGACTCAGCCAATTGCGCAGTTCTATCCGGGATCAAGTTTCTTTATTGGTCAATCCAAGAATTTTAATGGCCTTTTTCATTCCTGCACTCGGATTTGGTGCAACTTATACAGTCTTTACGTACCTAGTTCCTATTTTGCATGGAATGGAAGTACCAAGTCAATCGGTTAGTTTAGTATTATTTGCATACGGATTTATTTCGATTTTCAGTAATATACTTGCTGGTAAAATCGCCAGCCACAATGCAATCGGCCGCCTTCGATTTGTATTTCTTGTACAGGCTGTTGTTTTGACAAGTTTATTTTGGACGACAAATCATTTTACATTAGGTCTCATAAATATTGGATTCATGTCGTTAATGGCCATCCTTTTAACAACATCTACACAGCTTTATTTAATCGACCTTGCTGAAATTTATCAGCCAAAAGCAACAGGGCTCGCTGCTTCACTTATGCCAGTAGCAAGTAATGTAGGGATCGCTTTTGGTTCTGCATTAGGCGGCATTGTCTACCATCAGGGGGATTTAATGAATGTTACATGGGTCGGTGGAATCGTGGCAGTCGGTGCAGCTCTGCTAACTTTCTTTAGTTATCGTTTGGATCAAAAACAGAAGCAAGTAGCATAAAAGAGATGCGATTAATGTTTGGCTAGCTATCTATAACATTTCAAAAAGAAGTATCAAGGACATTTAGTTCCTTGATATTTCTTTGTTTACACGATCTTATTAATCCATTTTCATTTCATAAACTGTTTTTTTATTACCTTTCGTAGTAAACCAAATAAGTTTGTTGTTTATAACGATTGGCTGGACTTTTGATAATTCGAAGTCAGGCAATGTTTGCACAGCTGATGTCATCTCGCCCTTGCCATTTAAATAAACAAATTTAAAATCCTCAGCGTTTGAATTTTCCGTATATTCTTGCCATAGCACTACGAATTTATCATTATTGACTTTAACAAGCGTTGGAGTCGTTGTGTACAAATTGGATTTTTCATAATTTGCAATTTCCGTTTTTATTATATCTCCTTGTTCCTTAGTAAAGCCTTTTTCCACTGCATACACGTAAATATTTCGCTTATTCACATCGCCACCTACTAAGTCAAACGATGTATACCCATAATTATTATTTTGATTGATTGAGTTAAAGGCTACTAAAAGATGGTCGTTTGATTGTTCAAATCCACCAATTGAAACGCCTGTTACATTGGCACCTGTAGCACCTGAAATTTCAAAAATAGATTTTGAATTATCTTTAGAATTACCTCGATTTAATACTAATGAGCGCGGATACGCATCCCCATGATCTAAATATACAGGTGAATTTCTATCAAACAGCACATATTGGTCAAATGAGTGGCTTACATGATTCCATGGAAACGGCTTTAGCTCATTCATTACTTGCATCGTCTGCGTATTAATTTCAAATGTTAATTGCGATTGGTGGTTCAGTCCATCATCACCTGTATAACGCGTACGTGATGTATGATAAGCCAAAACATCTCCCTGCTCTGCCATACGTCCTGTTGCCGAATTAAATGGTATAGTTGTAGTGATTGCATCTCCCGTAATCGATGCAGCCGCAATTCGGTTAAAGTTTTTGTCATACTTAACAACTCGGATGACTTCTTTATTTGACTCTTCCTTATTTTCTTGACCATACGAAATGTAGTTAAACTGTTCCCCGCTATAAAATGTTCCGAAAATTGGGAGCTCTAATTTTAATTCTTTTGTTGCTTGCACTTTGTAGTTTGGATCATATGTTGTAATCGTAATTTCATCATTTACATCAACTGTTGTAATCGTATTATTACTATTTTCATAGATAAAACTAGTAACAGGTTCTGCCCATCGAGGATGCTCACCCGATTTTAAATTAGTTCCGTCAAAATTCACTTTACCAATGTAATGAACACCTGCGATCGGCTCCGTTTTCACTGTTACTTTATTTTCCTTGGCATCATAGCCTACTTCAATACCAAGAATTGCTGATAATTCTCGTAACTGAAAATAAGTAGCATTGTCAATTATGTATGCTTTCATTGAGAAGATTTTATCGTCTTTCAATAGCTTTGTTTCATTGTATGTAATGTTATAGGAATCATCTTTCGCGTAATCATACGTAGCATAGTCAAACGAATATTGTTTCTTTGGGATAATTTGAATCATTTTGTTTTTTTGATCCCATCCAATATCAAACTTACTCGACCCTTCTGATAAAATTTGTGCTACATCGCGGAGCTGGAAATAATTATTGCCTTCAATGTTATATACACCCGCAGTATAATGCTCATAATTCAACAAAATATCCGTCATCGTTGGAGTTACCTCAATTTCCTTTGCCTCTACTTTCGAAACAGTTAAAACAGTCATTAATAGCATCATCATGGAAAACATTACTTGAATTTTTCTCACTTCTACATCTCTCCTTTTGTATTCACCAATCATTTTATCGGCGAACCTTCTTTAAAGCTTAACGTCAAATAAAGTTAAAGCCCTTTTGAAAATTGATTAAGAGTTTTTACTAGACATTATTTTATTGAAATCCAATTTAACCTTACATCACACAGAAATAAGGATAGAATTTTTATTCATATAAATTAGTTTAAATTCACCTTATATCTATCACTCACTTTTGTTGTATATCAAAATAATTATAATAATATATCGATATATAGGTGCCCCATCATTCAATTATCTATATAAAACCGACTGTATCAATACAACCATTTTTAGTTTTATTCAAAATAATATACAACTTTCCCTCCCAAAGTGATTTCACAATATTTCTTTGTAAGCCTTTTCATTTGTTAAATCTAATCTCCTTATGCATAATTTAAGTATAAAGTTTATTCAACTTTAAATACGAGATTGATGATAGGAGTTTTATATAATGATTTATTCAAATCCTAACACTGCTGGTGCAGTAGTAAACTTCAAAGAGCAATACGAAAACTTTATTGGTGGAGAATGGGTAGCACCAGTGGGCGGCGAATATTTTGACGTAAAATCCCCTATAACTGGGAAAGTATATACAAAAGTGGCACGTTCTAAAGAAGCTGATATTGAATTAGCGCTTGATGCAGCACATGCAGCAAAAGATGCTTGGGGTATGACTTCAGTTGCTTACCGCGCGAACATTTTAAATAGAATTGCAGACCGCATTGAACAAAACTTAGAAATGATCGCTGTTGCAGAAACTTGGGACAACGGTAAAGCTGTACGTGAAACTTTAAACGCTGATATTCCACTTGCAATTGATCACTTCCGTTACTTTGCTGGTGCGATTCGCGCGCAAGAAGGCGGTATTTCTCAAATCGATAATGATACAGTAGCATACCATTTCCATGAACCAATCGGTGTTGTAGGTCAAATCATTCCTTGGAACTTCCCATTATTAATGGCTGTTTGGAAAATCGCTCCTGCATTAGCTGCGGGCAATACAATCGTAATGAAACCAGCTGAGCAAACACCTGCTTCAATCTTAGTATTAGTTGAATTAATTCAAGACTTATTACCAAAAGGTGTATTCAATATTGTAAACGGTTACGGTGTAGAAGTTGGTAAACCACTTGCTACAAACCCACGTATTAATAAAGTTGCCTTCACTGGTTCAACTGGCGTTGGTCGTTTAATTATGCAATACGCTACAGAGAACATTATTCCTGTAACATTAGAGCTTGGTGGTAAATCACCAAACGTCTTCTTCCCAGATGTAATGGATGCTGATGATGAGTACCTAGATAAAGCAATTGAAGGTTTAGTTATGTTCGCATTAAACTCTGGCGAAATTTGTACTTGTCCGTCTCGTGCATTAGTACACGAATCAATCTATGACAAATTCATGGAGCGTGTATTAGAACGCGTTAAAGCAATCAAAATTGGTAACCCACTAGATTCAGAGGTAATGATGGGTGCACAAGCTTCTAACGAACAATTAACAAAAATTCTTTCTTATATTGAAATCGGTAAAGAAGAAGGCGCTGAATTATTAATCGGTGGTTACCAAAACAAATTAGACGAAGATCAAGAAGGTGGATACTATGTCGCACCAACAATCTTCAAAGGTGACAACAAAATGCGTATCTTCCAAGAAGAAATCTTTGGTCCAGTATTATCTGTAACGACATTCTCTACTTTTGAAGAAGCAATGGAAATCGCTAATGATACTGAATTCGGTTTAGGAGCGGGTGTATGGTCTCGTAATATGGATACAGCTTACCGCGCAGTTCGTGGCATCCAAGCTGGCCGTGTGTGGACAAATACTTACCACCAATATCCTGCACATGCTGCATTCGGTGGATTCAAAAAATCAGGTATTGGCCGTGAAAACCATTTAATGATGTTAGAACATTACCAACAAACGAAATGTATGTTAGTAAGCTACAACAAATCACCACAAGGTTTCTTCTAAGCCGTCAATCTACTAATCTATCCCCCGTTTAATTTCAATAAAACGGGGGACTTTTAACTTAATTCCAAGAGGTGAATACAAATGGAGAAATTAATCGCAACTCAAAAAGCAGTGGATGTGATCGAATTACTAAAAAACAAGCATGGCAATATCCTGTTCGAGCAATCTGCAGGCTGCTGTGACGGTACGGTTCCAATGTGCTATCAAACAGACGGGCATTATATGAGTAGTCAAAATCTATTAGTCGGTGAGATTGGGGGTGTGCCCTACTATATTGATAAAAAACAATATGAATATATGAAGCATATGCAAATCATTGTCGATGCAATCGAAGGACAGGGTGCTTCCTTTTCACTTGAAAGCGTTGAAGGATTTGCGTTTATTACGCACTCGAAGATACTTAAAACAGAGCAATAAATACGTTATTTCTAGCACTCAAAAAACGCACCTCTGCTTAGGAAGTGCGTTAAATTATGCTCTTTTTTTAGTTTTCCGAAACCACGTCATAATAATCGTAATAATTAATACAAATCCTAAATAACCCATTGTTGAATAGACTTTTCCAACCAATGTTGTGAAACCTACTAAGCTTACCCAAAGTCCAAGTAACCCCACGAAAACTACAGTAGGTTTAAACATATTATCTTTCGGTCCAACAAAACGAACTGTAAATGCATAAATCATCCCAACCGCGGTATTGTACATCATTCCAAGTAGTACAATCGCCATCAGAACACCTACTACAGGATGAATTTTGTTGGCTAATTCAAGTGTAGGCATATCCACCCCTGCAACAACATCCATCTTCACAAGCATTGTTACATTAATTAAAAGAATTAAAACTCCTAGCATAATCCCCCCAAAAATACCACCCATGCCAGCTACTTTGCGATTTTTTACGGTTCCCCCCATTACAATTAACATCGCCGCGCCTGCCGCTAAGTTATATGAAACATACAGCAATGTACTAACAAACCAGTTTGACGCTGCGGAAGTTTGAGTTTGCGCGATTACATTTGCCTCGGAAAGAGAAATTTCCATTGTAAATAAGGAATAGATTAATATGACAAAAATGATCGTCATTAAGTATGGTGTAAGAAGCGCAATTAAATTAATGATACTTTTTACATTTAAAAATAGACTAATGATGGTCACTACTACCATAATCGTGCTACCAACCAAAGAATCAATGTCAAACATTTGTTGGAATGTAGCGCCCGCACCAGCAAACATGACAACGGCTACACCAAATAGCAAAACCGTAATTAAAAAATCTAAAATTAGTCCAATATAACGTCCACCTAAGTAATAGACTACCTCTTTGTGAGACGTTGTTTGAAAATCTGAGCCTAACTGTGCAAGCGTCATTCCTAATAAAGCAAAGGCAATCATCGCAATAACTCCGCCAATCATTCCCTTAAGTCCAAAGCTTGTAAAATATTGCATAATTTCTTGTCCAGATGCAAAGCCCGCACCAACAATCATCCCGACAAATGCGCCACCTATTTGCATACTTTTTTTCATCGGTTCACCCTCTAATTTATCGAATCCAAAACAACTCTTAAGCACCTTATTCAAATATTTAGGATTATATGACATTTATAATTGCTTCTGATTACCAAAATAGAGCGAAAATATGGCTTTGTTTATAAAATCAGGCGAATTCCCACTATGCCATTCATTTTTTCACATAACTTATATGGATTACTAATGAAAGAAGGTATGCATTTTGTATCATAATCAATTTGATGAAAGTCCAAATGGTCAACCATTTAATCAATTCTTCCCTCCAAGTTTCAGTGGCCCTAGTTCTCCACCTCCAGGATTTGGCGGACCTGGTTACCCTCCGTCCATGAGTCAACCATCAATGGGAGGAAATACGCCAGCACCAACTGCAGCGCCCCCTAACTTTACACCAGCAATGCCGATGACAACAGCTTCATCTAGGTCTGGTTCACACTCTGGTTCTAGTGGAATTAGACGTTGTATTTATCGTAATACATTCATTTGGGAAAGAAATGGCCATAGTTACTGGTTTTTCCCAACATTTGTTTCCAGAAATGTTATTTTAGGATTCCGTTGGGGACGATTCGGCTGGGTATTTAGCACGATTAATCGCGATTCCATTCTGACATTCCAATGCTTTAATTAATACATCGGATGTGCTATAAAGGTTAAGACAAATTAATTTATACTAAAAAACCAGAAACAAGAGATATGCTACAATTCTTGTTTCTGGTTTTTAAATTTTATAACTGGTCTTCTTATACTAATTCCAGTGTCCTGCTTTTTCTAGCTTCTTTTTCCCTCTAAATGCGAAGAAAATAGATCCCACATTTAAGATCAGCATGACAAAAATAGCATATAACACATACGTATAACTACCTGTTATTTCAAATATAAAGCCATATGCAGGTAACGCAACGATGCCCGCTACTGCTAATCCTGTTATGGCAAGTCCGTAAATTTGACTGAACTCTTTATTACCGAATAGTGCTGTTGTCAAAAGAGGTCCCAAAGTTCCGAGAGATGCAACAACAAATCCATAAAGACCGGTAGCGATTGTAAACATGATTGGATTTTCAGGAATCAGGATAAGAATGCCAACTGGAACTAGTCCTAAAAGCATCGCGGCAGTCGCTGTACTTCTCACACCTATTTTATCACTAAGGAAGCCGAAAAATAATGCGCCTATGACAACCCCTACCGACCAAGCACCCATCGCATTACCTGCAAACTTAATATCATAGCCTATACCCATCGCAAATGGCGCGACATGTTGGTTAAATGCGGCGATTGATGTATCAAAAAAGAAGAAAATTAGTAAAAAGATAAATGCACTCGATTTTTTCGCTACAGCCGTTGAAACTCCACTATTTGTTGTTGTAGAAACTTTCAATAGATCTTTTTGCTTCACATCTTCCATACCATATGGCTGTAAACCTTTTTGTTGTGGAGCCTTTCTAATCGTTATTAACACGATTGGAATAACAACTGCCATAACGCCAACACCTAAAATAATATACGTGCTTCTCCAACCCGCACTCGCAATTAAGTTACCCGCGACAGGTTGAAGGAAAGCACCTATTAAACCGCCTGCTGCCACCATAATACCGATAGCTAATCCTCTGTGCTTCTTAAACCAATTATTAATCAGTACAGGACCTGCTAATTGTGTAACTATTACAGAACCCATTGCCATTGGGATTGCAAACAAGTACCAACCCCATACCGAGTTCATTAAACCAAACATCGCAAAAGAGCCTGCCTCCAAAATAACTGCCGCTACTAAAAGAACTCTAATATTATATTTTGCAATTAGCTTTCCTGCAAATGGTAGCGATATCATTGTGACAATGGATGAAATACTAAAGTATAATGTTAAACTGCCCATTCCAATACCAAGATCTTCTGTAACTGACGTTAAAAATAACCCACCAGTCGTCATAATACCGCCTTTTGCTGCTCCGACCATTACAACTAATCCAAATAATACCCACCAAGCATAGTGGATTTTTTTCCATAACTCACTCATGATGACGTCCCCGATTCCTATATTTGACTTCTAGTTTTCATGCAAAATATTTCGTAATTTGAGAGAATACTTCAAATTGATTTATCTACAATTAAAAGAAAAGAATTCTCACTATTATAACTATTAATCACCTAGTTACTTTTCGTAACAATAATAAATAATAACCCTATGAGGATTATGTGTCAATAATATGAACTTTACTGATTTTACAAAAAAACGAACTTATTCAAGTTGAACTCAAAAAAACATACACTGGGGGCCAATTTTGACGATGTTTCTTACATAACCAAATCATTATTCCCCTTTTTATTAATACTCAAAACAAAAAAGCAGCATGCGAAGATATTTCTGCACTCTGCTTTCATGAAACTTTATATAATGAAAGAATACTCGAAAAACAACAATAACCGGATTTATCCTTTTTAAAATATTTTTTTAAAACCATTTCCTGTTCGGTGGAATACTTTGAGGAAACTGAAAGACATTTCTCGGATCAAATTTTGATTTAACTTCTCTCAGTCTTCTAAAATTTCGTCCATAGTATGCAGTTGGCCAATCTTTAATATAGCGGTCTGGAAAATTCACATAATCTCCCGCTGTATAAGGCGATAAAGTATTCCTCACTTGTTCAATCCAACGAATATTTTGCTTTTCTTCATCTGGGCATTTCCATATCGTCAAGTATTCTTGAGCAATGAGCGCATTTCGGTAGTAGTATGCGGTGCTATTTGAAGAGACCTGCCCTACCGCTCCTCTTAATGATTGTTGCCAAATAGATGCATTTTTATTTGGTGCGTTTGCTAGCAACTCTTTCATTTCGGTGATGGCTTTCCGCGGAAATAGTCTTTCAATAAATGATCCAGAGCGTTTGCGGGGGGCTGGTTGATTGCCGCTCGGTAAGTCAAAGAATTTAGCCGCTTTGATGTACGGCACTTCCTTAATCCAGAAATTCGTCGGGGAGCCCGTATTCCTTAAAGGTCTGAGGAGCTTTCTTAATTTGGATGGTGAACCTATAAAGATGCCTTGCGCAACAATTCCGCCTACTTTTTTTGATTTCAATTCAATTTGTGATGTGAGCCGTTCATCTGTAAAGGGTGCCCAACGTTGCCATGAATCAAAGGCAACTTCGAAATCCTCCCACCCCCATGTAATAGAGAAGAGTGACACATTTGCAATAGGGTGCAGCTTAAATGTAAGTGAAGTGACAATACCGAAATTTCCGCCTCCACCTCCGCAACACGCCCAAAACAATTCATGATTCTTATTTTGGTTTGCTTTAATGAGTTCGGCTCCTCCATGACTATTCGCCGTAACGATTTCAACTTCAATCAAATTATCACAAGTCAGTCCAAACGGCCGTGACAACATGCCAATTCCACCGCCTAGTGTAAGACCAACCAAACCCACACTGCTTTCAGTACCCGCTGGAATCGTCAGGCCATGTTCCCACAGTTCTTGATAAACTGCACCTATATTTGCACCTGCTTCGATTTTGGCCGTCATAGCTTTAGGATTTACCTCAATTTTATTCATTTCACTAACATCAATAATTAATCCCTTTGTTACTAACGAAAAATTTTCATAGCTATGCCGACCACTTCTAATGCGAAACGATTCATTCTTTTCTTGCACCCACCGCAATGCATTGATGACGTCCTTTGTTTTTTGGCAAAATACAATTTTACTCGGAAATTTTGGAATGCTTAAATTATTATTCGTCCTCGCCTGTTCATAGTTAGGATCTTCAGGGGTAACAATTCTTCCAGTTAGCTTCGCCTTCTTCAATTCATAACCTCTTTCTCAAATGATATTGCCCATATGTTACATACTATGCAACGACATAAGGAAAGTTTTTTAAGGTCCTATAAGCAAGTTAAACGAAGAAAAGCCCCGTCACGATTTAACTGGCGGGGTAAAACAAATGATTACATATTATTTACCGTGTTCAATTTGGCTATTTTTTTCGTTTTACGGAACCATGCAATCACGATTGTAATAATTAATGCAAATCCTAAATAGCCCATTGTTGAATATACTTTTCCAACCAATGTTGTAAAACCTACTAAACTAGCGAAAAAACCAAGTAATCCTACAAATACAACAGTAGGTTTAAATTTTTTGTCATCTGCGGCAACAAAGCGCACTGTAAATGAATAAAACATCCCAACTGCGGTATTGTACATCATTCCAAGAAGTGCGATAGCCATTAAAACTCCTACTACTGGATGAATGTTGTTAGCTAATTCAAGTGTAGGCATATCTACTCCTGCGACAACATCCATTTTCACATACATCGCTAAATTGATTAAAATGATTAAAGCTCCTAGCATAACACCTCCGAAAACACCGCCCATACCAGCTACTTTACGATCTTTTACTGTTCCACCCATTACAATCAACATCGCTGCACCTGCTGCTAGGTTATACGAAACATAAAGCAATGCACTGACAATCCAGTTAGATGCTGCCGAATTTTGTGTTTGGGCCATTTCATTTGCCTCTAAGATAGAAATATCCATTGTAAATAATGAATAGATTAATATAACAAAAATAATTGACATTAAGTATGGCGTAATTAAAGCTATTATATTAATAATATTTTTTACATTTAATAATAGCGTAATGATGGTTGCTACTACCATAATGACACTACCAATCATCGGATCAATTCCAAACATTTGCTGGAATGTAGAGCCCGCACCAGCAAACATAACAACGGCTACACCAAATAAGAAGAACGTAATTAAAATGTCTAATATTAATCCAATATAACGTCCACCTATGTAATAGATTACACCTTTATGCGACGTTGTTTGTAAATCCGAACCTAGCTGTGCAAGTGTCATACCTAAAAAGGCAAAGACGATCATAGCAATAATCGCACCAATCAACCCTTTAAGCCCGAAGCTTGTAAAATACTGCATAATTTCTTGTCCAGAAGCAAAGCCGGCACCGACAATAATCCCGACAAATGCGCCCCCTATTTGTATACTTTTCTTCATAAATTCACCTACTAAATTATTTTGTTATTTAAATATTCAGTTAATTTAGACCTAAATACATCCTTAAGCACCTGATTCGATACTTAAGGATTGTATGCCATCATTGATACGTTTTTTTCTCAACCGTATATGACTCTATTGTTTCAACGTTTACTTGATAGCCAATACCAGCTTGTTGTGGCACTGTAATATAACCATTCTCTGCTACAACTTCCGGCTCGATAATATCTTTTTCCCAGTAACGGTTTGAGCTCGCTGTATCACCAGGTAGGATGAAGTTTGTTAAGGTTGTTAATGCCACATTATGCGCACGTCCAATTCCCGATTCCAACATACCGCCACACCATACAGGAATTCCTTGTGCTTCACAGTAGTCATGGATCTTTTTCGCCTCTGTTAAGCCACCAACACGTCCAATTTTAATATTAATAATTTTTGTAGCCCCGATTTCAATCGCTTTTCGTGCATCCTCTAAAGAATGAATACTTTCATCCAAGCAAATTGGCGTCGTCATTTGCTTTTGTAACGATGCATGATCGATAATGTCATCCGATGCGAGCGGTTGCTCCACCATCGTTAAATTGAACTCATCCAATTGCTTTAATAATTCCATATCCGCTAAACGATACGCTGAGTTGGCATCAGCCATAATGGCAACACCTGGGAATGTTTCACGCAATGTACGCATTACCTCGATATCCCAGCCTGGCTTGATCTTAACCTTAATACGTTTATAACCTTCGTTGACATATTCATCTACAAGTGCGACTAAATCATCCATTGATTTTTGAATGCCGATACTAATACCGACTTCAATTTTATCTTTTTTGCCTCCAAGCGCAGCAGCAAGTGATTGATTCGTTTGCTGCGCATAGATGTCCCAAATTGCACCTTCGATTGTCGATTTTGCCATATTATTTTTACGGATTGGCTCAAAAATTTCGCTTACTGCATCTGGATGATTAATTTCCTTATTTAAAATAAGAGGTATTAAGTAATCCTCTAACATATGCCAGTTCGTTTTTAGCGTTTCCTCGTTGTACCAAGGAGAATGGAAAGCAACAGATTCACCCCAGCCGATAGTACCGCTTTCGTCCTTTGCCTCTAATACTAAAAAATCTTTATTTGAAAATGTGCCAAAACTTGTTGTGAACGGTGCTTTTAGTTTCATTTGTAAATGGCGAATTGTTATTTCAGTAATTTTCATATGTATTCCCTCCAAGTGCTAATGTTTCTTTTTTCACAAAAATGTAATCATTCCATTGTTCTCCAATTGCGATACGAACAGCTACATAGCCCTGCGAAAAAAGTGCTAAAAATGCTTTTCGTGTCATCATGCGCCAGTGCATTGCACAATCCGCGCTTGTTTGCTTTAATTGTTGGAAATCTTTCGGGACAGGTAGTGAATACGAATCATTTGTTAAATTTTCTAAAGGTTCTAGCTGTAAAGTAGGTAGCTCATTTTGATCGGTAGAAAATTGGCCTATTGGTCGTAAATTCACAATTTCTGGCTGTTGTTGCTGTTCTACATAATCTGAAGCTAAATGCCAGTGCACCTCAAAGCGATCTGATGGGAGCCCTTTATTGAAGCCATCTTGCATTTCACCGTAGCAATTTTCTAAATACGTGTCACAAATACCATTTAACTTAGTTAAGTTTAAATAGCCGTTGCGTGTTTCCAGTGGATCAAATGTCCAATGCATCATATTGTAACCTTTTGCTCGTGCAATTTGACGTTGCTCATGCTTCAGTTGCTCACCAATTCGCTGTGAACGATACGCTTCATCGATGCCTAACATATGCGAGCAAAGATAACTTTGGCCATTTTTTAATGCTGGAAAACCATAGCTAAAGCCAACTAATTTTTCACCATCAAACGCGCCAACGACAATGCCCCCATTTTTCACAGCCGTTAACGTTTGGTGCGTCGGAATTGGACTTATACCCCATACGCGCTGCTCTAGCTGTTGGACTTGCTCCATTTCTTGTAATGTTGTTAATTCCTTAATAATCATGCTTGTTCGCTTCCTTCTAATTGCTGATAAGCTAGTTGTATCGCTTTTGTAATAATTTGCGCTCCTACTGGTAGCTGTTTATGATTGAATGTCATTTGTGGATGATGCAATCCTGGCGATACCGCGCAACCAAGTCCTAACATCGTCGCTTTCAAGTTAGGCTTCGTAAACGTATAAAAATGAAAGTCTTCCCCGCCTGGCGTCACAATAGCCGGTGCACAATTCGTTACCCCAACCGTATCGGTGATTGCCTGCCTCATGATTTCTTCTGCGTCTTTATCTACCTGTGCAGCTACAATATATGCTGATACCGTCGTCTTAATCGAAGCCCCATACAAAAGGCTAATTGCATCGACAGCAATTTGGAAGCCAGTCGTTAATTTGTTCATCGTTTCATTTGTTTGTGCCCTAGCATCTATACTAAATGTTGCTGTGCCCGGAATAATATTTGTCGACGTCCCTCCACTCTGAATTTGCGTCATTTTTATGGAAGCGGACTCCGTTGGGCTAATCCAAATACGTTTTAGTGCATCTACCAGTGCTGCAGCTACTTCGATAGCATTAATTCCTTGCTCTGGTCTTGCACCATGTGCTTCTATACCTGTAATTGTGCCGGTAATCAGTTTGGCTGCCCCATGATAAAGTGCGGGGGCATGATGTCCGTCTGCTAACTCTACAAGCGGGCGAACATGTGAACCGAATAGGTAATTGAGCGGATCAATGACGCCTTTTTCGAGCATCGCCTTTGCCCCGGATGCTTTTTCCTCTGCCGGTTGGAAAATAATACGTACAGCTCCTGGAAGTTTCATTTCTTTTAATAACAACACGACTCCAATCGCCATTGTCATATGTCCATCATGTCCACACGAATGATTCGCTTGAAACTGTCCATCAATTTCTTGCCATAATGCATCCATATCTGTTCGGAATCCCACTTTCGGCTCACCTTGACCAATATCAACATATAAACCTGTCATATCAGAAAATTCAATTGGTTTTAAGCCTTCTTTTCGTAATAACTCTGCAATGTATTTTGTTGTGTTTACTTCCTGCCAGCTAATTTCTGGATGTGTATGTAAATAGTTAAATTCATTTTGTAGACGGGCTTGTAATTGCTCCTTCATGTTTATCATCTCCATCGATTTGCGATAAAACTAGATTGGAAATCGTCAAATTTTAACCGCTGTTCATTATAATAAGCTACGTCATGTGACATCATGCCAACTATTAAAGAATTCAAAAACGTCACAAGCGCAGGCATTAAATCAATTGTTGAGAGCTCCTTTTGTTCCAAAACAAAGCATGTATCAATCACTTCATGTAAAGGGGCAACATTAGAATCTGTTATCCCAATCACTTTAGCACCTCTTGACAATACCTCTTGTGCTAAATGCAAAGTGTCATTGTAATAACGATGTAAGGAAATAATGAGCACAAGTGAGGAATCATCTATTTCTTGTAGCTTCCGAATTAAGGCGCTTGTTTCCATCACAAGCAATTCCACATCCGGTCTTAGCATGTTCAGCGTATAGTGCAACCACTGTGCACCAAATTGTGAAGCGCCAACACCTGCAATGTATATTTTTTTCGCATCATGCATTGCTTTCGTCGTATTTTTAAAAAGTAGTTCATCCATTTGCTCAGCAATTTTGACAATTTTAGCACTCGATTGACGCATGACCTTTTCACAAAGCGCTGGTTCTTTAAATAGCACTTCTTTCGATGATACGTAATTTCCTAATGTACTACTTGCATAATCCTCTACTAAGAACTTTGTAATTTCTTTTTGTAGTTGTGCAAACCCTGTCAGCCCCACTGCATAACAAAATCGAATAACGGTTGTCTCACTTGTATTCGCCAATTGACCGATTTCAGCCGCTGCGTGCGTACTAATATACGCTGGATTATTTAAAACAACAGTAGCCACTTTTTGTTGAGACTTTGATAATTGATAAAAATGTTGCTCAATACGCTCTTTAATCGTCAATAAAAGAAGTCACTCCTTTATTTTTATCTTATTTGAAGTTTATACTTCGTTCGGGTATTACATAATTTAGCATGATTAAGTATGAATAGCAATTAGTTTTCTGAAATTTCTCAATTAAACAACAACTACACGTTTCCACAATTCCCGATAAAGCGTTTTCAAACAGAAAAAAGTACAAACAAGGAAGGAAAATCGCTTATTTGTACTTTTGAAATTTATTTTTATGCTTTAGGGACTTTTACAGAAATAGTTTTGATTTTCCCCCAACATTTGTATCCAAAAGCTTCATATTGTTTATGATTGAACAAAAAATACCAAAAACAAGATGAACGCAATCACTCCTGTTTTTGGTATTTTCAATTCTTTTAGTTAATTTTACTTTGTACAACTAGAAAGTTTTGGGCAACTGTATTTAAAACGAATGGGAAGAGATATCCCCCTGTTTTTCAACTAATAAAATGTTTCATTTCCTTTCCAACTGCTCGATCATCTCTGTATATCCTCTTTCTTTAGCGTAATCCAATGCTGTCATACCGTTGTTGTCACGAAGCTCTTTGTTCGCATTGTAAGCTAACAATTCCTGTACAATTTGTTGATATACTTTTGAACCGTCCGTTAATGCGACTGCTTCAATTAAGGCTGTATAACCAAAATTATTTTGATGATCCATATCCATCTTTCCGTCTACTAAAAGTAACTTTACATTCTCAAAATGTCCTTTTTCAGCAGCTGGGATTAAGGCATTGCCACCATAGCGATTGTACACTTGATGATCAGGTATTGTATTTTCTAGCATATAAGCTAAAATCTCGGTTTTACCTTGCGCGCCTGCATATAAATAAGGACTATCTTGAATCGCGTCCTGTTGGTTAACATCTGATCCTGCATCGATTAAAGCTTTTGCAATTTCAATGTAATTTTTATGCGTTGCAATTAACAATGGTGATTCGTTTTTTTCATTTGTTTCATTGATTGGGTATGATGTATCTTTTAATATGTCTTGTACTTTTTCTAGATTGTTCGCTTCAACAGCTTGAAGCAATTCACCTGGTTGATGTGCCATTTGTATTTCCTCCTCGTCATTACAGCCTGTTATTATGAATAAAAAGATAATAATTAAACCTTTAAAAAGTTTCAAATTAGAGCCTCCCTCCAAAAGGAGAAATCAATTATTAAAGCGATAACCGCTGCCCCAAATGGTTTCAATCGGTAATTCTGATAATTTACCTTTTTTTAACTTATCACGGATTCGCCCGACGTGGACAACAACAGTGAATACTTCACCATCCAAATCATCCATATACCATAATTGGCGAAAAAGCTGTTCCTTCGTCCATACACGATTAGGATGTTCCATAAAAAATACGAGTAAATCAAATTCCTTTGTTGTAAATGTACTTTCTTCACCGAGCACATAAACTTTACGCGCTGCCTTATCGACAACAATATTATTCATTTCGATATACTCAACCGCTTGACCAGCGCCTGTTAGCTGTTTGTAGCGTTTTATATGTGCTTGGACACGTGCAACCAACTCACTAGGGCTAAATGGTTTTGTCATATAATCATCCGCGCCTAAACCAAGGGCACGAATTTTATCAACATCTTCCTTTTTTGCTGACACAACCATGAGTGGAATATTTTTCACCTCGCGAATACGGCGACAAATTTCAAAGCCATTCATCGAAGGGAGCATTAAATCAATAACGATTAAGGCATAATCTTCATTTAATGCACAATTCACCCCTTCTAATCCATCCGTTACAATATCTGCTTCAATTGAATGAATTTCTAAATAATCTCGCTGCAATTCCGCAATGCTTAAATCATCTTCAATAATTAAAATCCGTGATGCTACCATTTCTCAACACTTCCTTTAAGCCTTTTCCAAAACAATGATTACAGATGTACCTTCATCTAATGTACTTTGAACTTTCACCTGACCATTATGTTTTTCAACAATTTGCTTTACAATCGCTAACCCTAAGCCACTGCCACCCGTTGTCGATGTTCGTGCTTCTTCCCCGCGATAAAAATGATCAAATACATAGGGCAATTTTTCCTCTGAAATACCTTGCCCATTATCTTTGACTATCAATTGCACTAAGCGAGACACAGTAATCACTTCCACAACAATTATTAATGGTTCCCTCGTCTTTTGAAACTTAATACTATTTTCTATTAAATTCGTAATTGCCCGATTCATATGCATTCGGTCAATTTGCACATGTACTTCCTCAGAAACCTGCAAGTCAATGCGAACCTGTCGATTGGATAATTGAAATTCTTCTACAACATGTGCTAGAAAATTTGGCAATGATGTGCGTTCAAAATGAAATGGTACCGCTTCTGCATCAAGCTTTGAATAGAGAAAAAGTTCCTCTATTAAATGATTTAAAGCAAGTGATTTGGAATGGATTGTTTTTAAATACTTTTCCTGCTTTTCAGGTGTTTCAGCAACACCTTCTTGCAAACCTTCTACATAACCAATAATAGAGGTAATCGGCGTTTTCAAATCATGCGAAATACTCGCCACTAATTCTTTTCGATTATTTTCAAGATTTTGCTGCTCTTCAATCGATACTAGTAAAGCTTCTCTCATTCGTTCAAAATTTACCATCAGCTGTTGTACTTCTTTTGCCGTATTTTCCGGCAAAATAGCTGTCTGCATCATCATGTCCCCATCTCGAATACCGGACATTGTTCGACCTAATTTTTCAATAGGTTGAATAATTGATTTTCGAATTTGATAATTTAAAAATAACATACCTGTAATCGAAACGAACAAGATAAGAACAATAACAAGCAGTCCCCATCTTGTCAGAAACTCGAGCAAGTTATTTTCCTTTTTTAATACTAGAATACTTCCTTTAGTTTGATCGCTATAATAAAAATCAAATTTAATGTAACGGAACATTCTACCTGCATTATCAATCGTGCCCTTTGTTTCAATATTATTTGAATCAAAATTAGGAAAATGCACAGTAAGCGACTTCTCCACTAGCTCCTCGGAGTAATATAAAATGTCCCGCCCCTTGCGAATCACAAGACCAAGAGATTGCTGTTCTAATTGCTGTAATTTATTTGGCATAGCCTCTTCTAATAGTTGGTCTGGCGTTCTTTTTGCGATATTTCGTAATTCTACATAAGCTAGCTCCTCTTCAGGGCTCAAAGAACGCTGCTTCGTAAAGGATTGATACAATGTTTTCGGCGTTGGTACGGACCCTGTCGTTACATAAAAAGCGATACATAAAATTAGGAGAATGGAGACGCTCGCAATAAAAATACCCCCAATATATGAAATGAGAAATCGATTTTTTATTGTCATTGTAGCCCCCCTCTCCCTAATTCTATATAAAAAATCATACCAATTAAAAGCTGAAATTCACATTTAATTCTCCATTATATGGCTCATGCTCTACAAAAATAGTCACTTCATTGCCTGCTGCATCTTTGCCCATACGCTTATAAGTAAACTTGCTGCCGTTTAATTCTGTGAGTTCTAAAGCTGCACCATATTTATTTTCACCGATCGAAACATGTGCTCGAACTTTGTTACTATTAATGACATCAAAGTAACCAAAGTCTCCACGACTCACGCCTGATTCAACGTCGAAAAATTCATATTGATTTGTTGTTGGGTCCCATTTAGCGATACTAATAAAGTTAGAATTGTGCTCAGTTACATCATTACCTTGCTCATCTAGAACTTTTATCCCCTGCCATACTGTTTCTCCTAAAATATCATCACCATCTACGTCCGTAATAATTGTGCCTGTCGTTGCCGTTAAATTTGGCATTGGATTTGTAAAGGCTAATTCTGTTTCATCATATGGAATATGCTCCACAAAGACTTCGATATCATTGCCAGTTGCATCTTTACCCATGCGCTTGTATGTGAAAATGTCTTCGTTTAGTTCCGTCATCTCCACAACCGCTTGATACTTCATCGTGTTTGAAATTAAAATTCGCTTCCCGCCATCATTTGTCATAAAGAATGTTCCTTCATCGCCACGTGTTTTCTTTGTAGCTGCATCAAAAAACTCATAACGACCAGTTTCAGCATCATATTTTGCTAAGCCAACAAAGTTTGCATTTTCCTTTGTTAAATCATTGTTGTCTTTATCATAAACCTTTGTTCCTTGCCAATTTGTACTACCGAGCATATTCATCATTTCTTGACCTTTTGAAACTTGGCTTTCTGTTTCAACTTGTGTTGTTTGTTCTGTTTGCTCAACTTGTTCCGTAGATTTAGTTGTCTCCTTTTCCGTTGCCGCCTCTCCGCTACATGCCGCCAAAATTGTTAATGAACTAAATACTACCAATGATGCAAATTTAAATTTTTTATTCATATTTGTTCTCTCCCTTTCATTTCTTATACTTCATTATGAAAGACAGTTCTAAACTGCTTATATCGCAAATATAAACAAATTATAAATTCGAAACGAATGAATTATCTCCCCTGCTCCAATAAGATAGTAGTATTTATTCGCATTCAAATAATTTAGAAAACCCAGCAACCTTTTCATGTTAAGGTTGCTGGGTTTTAATGTTATGTACTCCAAAATAATAAAGTATCCCTTCAATTAGTTTGTACATTTAATTGTGATGGAGAATGTTCATGCGTTGGTTTGCTATCTTTTCATGTAACTTGGCTGCTGCTATACGTTGCTTGGTCCAACGTACAGAACCCTTCTTGCGTCTAGATAGGTTTGCTGTGATTACATCACCCTCGTAAAGTTGTAATCATTCTACTTGGTTTTAATATTAAATCAAAAGCATCTTCAATATCTTTACATACAATATCGGCTTTCATGAAAGATTTTGCAGAACATCCTTCTTCTCCAATAACAATAATGGCTATGCTACAAGTCTCAAACATTTGTCCATCATTAAACCCATTTCCAATACATACGCATTGTTCTGCACCTAACTCTTCTACAATTGCTCGTTTATTTGCTGCAGCATTTGAGTTATCAAATATTTTTATTTCAACAGGTAAATTCGCACATTGAGCCGTTACAGTACCATGCGTGTCAGCAGTTACTACGTGAACTGTTATACCTTTTTTATTGATCGCCTCTAATTTTTCTTGTACTGAAGAAATCAATTTACCATCACAAGCTATCGTCCCATTATAGTCTAATAACAGATTTTTAATTTCTATGATTCCTCTCCCTGGTATATTAATTTCCACGATAAACATCCCCTAATCGCTAGTTTCAATTATATATAATTTTAATTATATTTGTTTTTAGCATTTTTTACCACTAACACTATAAATGAACGCCATAAAAAAATACCTAAACGTTGATTTAACAGCGTTTCGACATTTTGAAATTTTATCAACTTTTTAGATAGTCTGTTGCACTGCCCTGCTTAGTTCATTGTTCTTTCACTGAACCATCATTTAACTAAACATCACCATCTTTATAAACCATTTGCTCTGGATAACGTAGGTTAATAACCGCATCCTGCGGTTCTTGTGTAGGTGGACGCGTTGAGAGTGACACAATAATATTCGTTGCGAAGGCTGCAATCGCTCCGAAAATACCAGCGCCTGTATCAATAATACATAGTATCGTAAAGCCACCATACTTGGCACCGAAAATGTAAAGAAGCGTCACAGTTAAACCGACAAGCAAACCGGCAATTGTTCCTTTTGCATTCGCACGCTTCCACCAGACGCCCAGTACGAGAGCCGGGAAGAATGTACCAGATGCAAGCGCAAATGCCCAAGCAACAATTTGTGTAATTGCACCAAGGGGTTAAGTCCAATAATTCCGGCTAATAATGTTGCAACGACAATCGAAATTCTACCTATTCTTGATTTCCATTCCGACATTCATCATTTAACTAATTAATTCCATTATTGTTACTAATAAGAAAATATCAACTTAATACGTAATATAATGTGAATTAATTTCACGAATTTGAAAATCAATTAACCTATGTAAACACCTAATCTCTCAAAGACCGTGCGTAAAATTGCATAATAGGGTACAAAAAAAGACGCTTGATTTATTAAATCTAAGCGTCTTTAAACTTGTTATTACCATAATATTCTAGACGAAAATTAAACTACAAAAATCAGGTTAATTATTTTCCTTTAAATAATCCAAAGTCGCTTGCCCCAACACATTCGCCGCGATACGCAATGCGCGCTCGTCGATATCGAATTTTGGATGGTGATGTGGGTATACTTCCTCCCAAGCTGGATTTTTTGCCCCTGTGAAGAAGAATGATCCTGGAATTTCCTCTAAGTAGTAAGCAAAATCCTCGCCGCCCATAATCGGTTCAATATATTTAACTGCTTCCACACCAGCCACTTTTTCTGCAGATGCCATCACATGCTCTGTTTCCGCGTCATGATTCACAACTGGTGGATAGCCTCGAACAAATTCGTATTCATAATCTGCCTTCGTTAAATAACATGTCGCCTTTAATAACTCTTCAATTTCACGTTCTAATAAAGCGCGCTCCTCTTCATGGAAAGTACGCACAGTCCCTTTCATATACACTTGGTCTGCAATCACGTTGAAAGGATTTAATGCTTCAATATGTCCAATCGAAACGACTGCCGGACGCAATGGATTAATACGGCGTGATACGAGCTGTTGCAAATTAGTAATAAACTGTGCCGCCAGTACAATCGAATCTTTCGTATCACTTGGGTTCGAACCGTGACCGCCCTTACCTTTAATCGTAATATATACGCCGTCTGCCGCAGCCATTAATGGACCTTTAGCAGAATGTACTTCTCCAAGCTCAATCGGTGCCCATAAATGCGTGCCGAAAATAACATCTACACCTTCTAAACAGCCATCTTGAATCATCGCAATCGCTCCACCAGGCGCAATTTCTTCCGCATGCTGATGAATAAACACAATTGTCCCTGCTAATTCATCCTTCATTTGATTGATTGCTTTCGCTAAAATTAATAATGAAGCTGTATGCCCATCATGCCCACAAGCATGCATACGCCCTTTCATTTTTGATTGGAAAGGTAGGCCCGTTTCTTCTGTAATGGCTAAAGCATCAAAATCTGCACGTAACGCGACTGTTTTTCCTGGTTTGCCACCTACAAGCTTTGCGACAACACCACTCCCACCAACACCTTCACGTACTTCATGGCCTAACGCGCGATGAAATGCCGCAATTGTTTTTGGCGTTTCTACTTCCTCAAATGATATTTCAGGATTTTCATGAAAATAACGACGAAGCTGAATCATCTCTTCTTCGTATTCCTTTAATAGACTAGTTAGCTGCTCTTGTTGTAAAGCTGTCATGGATAACACCCCTTATTTTAAGTAAATATAATCTCCAGGTCCAAGCGGTAAACCGAAGAAGAACCAAATCGCAAATAATAGAATCCAACCGATTGCAAAGAATACCGAGAACGGTAGCAAGGCTGAAATCAGTGTTCCAATACCGATATTCTTATCATAACGCTTTGCAAACGATAATAGTATAGCAAAATAAGCGAGCATCGGCGTAATTGGATTTGTTATCGAGTCCCCTACACGATACGCCATTTGTGTAATCGCAGGAGAATAGCCTAAATAAAAGAACATCGGCACGAAAATCGGTGCTAGTAATGCCCATTTCGCTGATGCACTTGCGATTAATAAGTTAATGAATGCACACATTAAAATAAATCCAATCATTAACGGCAAGCCTGTAAAGTTGAATGCTTGTAAAAGTTCTGCTCCTTTAATGGCTAAAATCGCACCAATATTACTCCAGTTGAAAAAGGCAATCATTTGTGAAGCAGCAAATGCTAATACAATAAACGGTGCTAAATCAGCAATTGATTTAAAAATTTTCTCAGCAACGTCCTTATCATTTTTAACTTCCTTCGCTGCAATACCATATGCAAGACCAGGTAACAGGAAGAAAAATAACATAATCGGGACAATTCCAGACATAAATGGTGAATCTAAGAAGCCACCTGTTTCAGGGTCACGTAATAGCCCATTAGATGGAATGACCGTCATTGCAATAATGATCGCATAAATAAATGCAACGATACCTGCCCATTTTAAACCGCGCTTTTCTAAATCTGTCGCAGGCTCTAACTTTTCAATCTTTCCTTCAAATGTACCGAAGCGAGGTTCAGTAAACTTCTTCGCAACCCATGTACCAATAATGACGATTAAAAACGTGGATACAATTAAGAAGTAATAGTTCATCGTTGCACGACCCTTATACTCCGGATCTGCAATTTGCGCTGCTGACTCTGTAATTCCTAATAATAATACATCGATTGAGTTAATAATAATATTGGCACTGAAACCCCCAGCTACCGCCGCATATGTAATAATTAAACCTGCTAGTGGATTTCGACCAAGACTCATAAAAATCATCGCCGCAATTGGTGGCAAAATGATAAATGCAGCATCAGCGGCAATGTTACCAACTAAACCTGCGAAAATAACAAACGGTACAATTAATTTTGTCGGGGCTGACATGACAAGCTTTTTCATAACAGCTGAAATAAGTCCCGTTTGCTCAGCTAAACCGATACCAATCATTGTCACAACGACTAATCCTAAAGGCGCGAAGCCTGTAAACGTTGAAACCATCTGTGTGACGATTAAAATAAGTCCTTCTTGGCTTAGTAGATTTTTTACTTCAATCACATTGTCTGTACCCGGTTGGACTGCCGAAACACCGAATATTGATAGTATCCATGATAAAAGAAGTACTAAGCCCGCTAGAATGACAAATAGCGTGATCGGGTCCGGTAATTTATTGCCCGCGTATTCAATCTTATCCAACATTTTATCTACCCAAGCTTTTTTTCCCTTTGTTTCCAAATTCCCTTTCATACAATCGCATCTCCTTCTATTACTTTATCCGACGTCACAAGCGTCGCATTATAAATTTTTTACAGTATAAATAAAACGAGATTTCTGTCATATTATACACACATAAAAAAAGCCTTTATAATGGTTTGGCGGTAGTATACCATCCAAAACCAAAACAAAGGACATAAGCATAGCTAATTTTACATGAAAAACATCATTTAAACAACATTTCCCGCCGATTTTCACCATAAAGATAGCCGTTAACCTTTTAGCCTAATTATGTAATGGCTGCCGAAATTCTATACATAGAAAAAAGTGGAATGAATAGCCAGTCATTCTGGTATATCATTCCACATAACTCTTATTTCTAAGATTATACTTTAAATTTTTTTACCATCTCTTGTAACTCTGTAGACAATTCACCTAATACTTGAGCAGATGCTGCAATTTCTTCCATTGTGGCATTTTGTTCTTCGGCTGCGGCAGCTACGGTTTGTGCTTTATCAGACGAATTTTCTGAAAGTGTAGCTATTTCGTCCATTTGCCCTTTAATGCTAATTGTATTCGCACTTAACTGTTCAATTACTGCAGAAATATTTCCTGTTTGAGCTGATACATCTTCAATCATCGAAGAGATACCGTGGAAATTTTCTTCTGACTTTTTAACAAGCGTAATGCCTTCTTCTACTGTAGTAGTAGACACATTCATCGCATTTATAGCTTCTCCTACTTCATGTTGAATAGATACTATAACATCGCGGATTTGGTTGGCAGCAACAGATGAATCTTCTGCTAATTTTCTCACTTCATCGGCTACTACTGCAAATCCTTTGCCATAATCACCCGCCCTTGCTGCTTCAATTGCGGCATTTAATGCAAGTAAATTCGTCTGATCTGCTATCGTTGTAATCAATCCTACAATTTGACTTATTTCCGTAGACTTCTCGCCTAAAGATTGAACAACTTTCGCCGTTGTCTCAGAAGAGTGTTGAATATTTGTCATTTGCTTCATCGTTTGGTCCATCATAGAAGAACCTAATGTTGTATACTCTTTAGTAGAGATCGCTAAATCCGAAACAGATTGAACAGATTGGGATGCCTGATCCATCCCAGTCACCATTTCTGAGATTGCTTCGTTGCTAGTTCTAGCACTTTGTACTTGTCGATCTGCGCCGTCTGATACATCTACCATAGAACTCGTAATTTGGTCGGTTGCTTTACTCGTTTCTTCTGCACTAGCTGACAACTCTTCTGAAGTAGCAGCTACTGTTTGAATGTGATCTTGTAGTCCTTGTATCAATCCTTTTAAATTGGTGTGCATGATATTAAAATCTGTTGCTAATTGACCAATTTCATCTCGATTGTTTATTTGTACTGGCTCTAACCTTAAGTTCCCATCCGCTAATTCTTTAACTTGTACTGATAGAATCTCTACAGGTTTCTTAATAACACGCATAAAGAAGATAACAATACCAATCGTTAGTACGAGAGCAATAACACCAACAACGATTAGCAACAGTACTGTTTTGTTAAAGTCAGCTAGTCCTTCTTTCTGAAGTGCGTCTGCTTGTTGTTCATGCAAGCCGATTAAATAATTCATCTTTTCCTGTGTCTTATCATACATGGCATTTATTTCGAAAGATTTCGCAATTGCCTCATCTACTTTACCTTCATCCACTAAGCTAGTAATTGTTTTCAAACTATCTACATAGACAGCCCAGCTAGATTGGAATGTTTCAAATCCTTCTTCTCCCAGCTTTGTCGTCAATGTTGCTTGATACTCGTTCGAAGCTTGTTCTACTTGTCCAATAATTGATTGTACCTCTTTTAAATATTTGTCTCTGTCTGCTTGATTGTTAGATAACAAAAACTTTTGTGTAGCAATAAGTACATTGTCTGTTTGGATATTTACTTTGTTAGCCATTCGAATCTTCGGCATTATTTCATTATTGATTGTTGTTGTATTTTCATTTAACGTAAAAGAGCTATTGATTGAAAAGACACTTATAAACAAAATAATGAGCATAATTAACGTAAATGAAACCCCTAACTTTCTACCAATTGTCCACTTCATATATTATCTCCTTCTCGATTCTATTTCTAGACCATAAACTCTAAGAATCTTTTTCTATTATTATAATCTATAATTCGACATTTAACGACATGCTATAAAGCCTCTGAATAATTATATTTTCACTATCGAATATGCCGGTAGCTACACTCTCCGCCTTTTGTTCCATGAGCTATATTTTGTAAGTTTTTTTAGTTCATGCTCACGTTTTGGCTTATCCATATATTTTTCTAAAAAAAGTATACCCTAGATTATTCACCAACTAACACAAAATCCATTTCTGTTAAGGTTATTGCGACTAAACATTAACCAAAAGAAAGGATTCTTATAATGACTCAACTATTATTTCAGAAAAACCTAAAGCACCTATTCAAGCATTTAAACGATACAACATTGAAGAGTAAAATTTTATTAAGTATGTAGAATTGGCTTGATATTACAATTTGATCCTCGAAAAAAACATTTGCTTCTTCCCAACTTTAAAACCACCTAAAACGTTGCCTAATCAACGTTTTAGGTGGTCTATTTTATAAAACGCACTTACATATGATACGGTTCTCCGTAACAAAACTAAGTGACTAACATTCATTTTATACTTTAAGGTGAAAAATATTACTTATGTTTAGCAATACCTCTTTATATTGCTCTCGTTTCTTCCATTAGCCAACTGCGCTCTTCTTCATTTAAATAAGGAGCTAGCTTCGTATATACCTCTTGATGATAATTGTTTAACCATTGCTTTTCGCTATCTGTTAATAGTCCTTGATTAATCCCAGCTAAATCAATCGGGCAATAAGTAATCGTTTCGAAATTCATAAATTGACCGAACTCTGTTTTTTCGTCTTCAGCAACTATCATTAAATTTTCAATTCTAATGCCATATTTCCCTTCAAGATAGATTCCTGGTTCGTTCGTAAGGATCATACCTTTTTCTAATGGCACATGATTATTATTTCGTATGCTTTGTGGTCCTTCATGAACATTCAAGAAAAAGCCGACCCCATGCCCTGTCCCACACTTATAGTCAATACCATGCTGCCATATTGGCTGTCTTGCTAAAATATCTAAGTTCGCACCAGTCGAGCCATGTAAATATTTTACCGCGCTAAGTGCAATAAACCCTTTTAACACTAAAGTATAATCTCTTTTCTGTTCATCAGTCAGATTTCCTAAAACAATCGTCCGCGTTATATCTGTTGTACCATCATAATATTGACCACCTGAATCGATTAAAAAGAGGCCTTCATTTTTAAGCATAAATTGCGTTTCTTCATTCGCTTTATAATGCATCATTGCGGCATGTTCTTGATAGCCTGCGATTGTATCGAAGCTCGTTCCCATATACCCTTCCTGCGCTTTTCTAAAACCTTCTAATTTTTGTTCTGCAGCAATTTCTGTAATTTCTTCGTTGTTTACAGCATCTTTTAGCCATTTAATAAATTTCACCATGGCTACACTGTCTTTTATTTGACACTCTTTCATATTTTCTATTTCAACATCATTTTTAATCGCTTTTAAATTTGTTGTGATGTCAGGGTTTTCGCATTTCTTTGTATCGCTATTAATGGCATTATATAAATTGATATTTGTTTTAGTCGCATCTAACATAACGGCATCTTCGCTTGAAAGAGTTTCTAGGAATGTTTGTATTTCATCATTCGCTTTTAACTCGATCCCTTCCGCTTCCAGTTCTAATTTATCCGAAGCAAGGACTTTGCAAGAATCGATAAATAAATAACATGTATGTTCGGCTACAATTACATTAGCAATGACAACAGGACTGTTCGGCACATCCACCCCTCTAATATTCAAAAGCCATGCAATGTCATCAAGAGACGTTAAAATATAATAATTGGCCCCTTTATTTCTCATTTCTTCTCTTACTTCATTTAATTTTTCAACGCGTGATTTACCTGCATATTTTACATCATGCGTGAATAATGGTGTTTTAGGAATTTCTGGTCGATCTTCCCATAGCTCACCAATTAAATCAAGATCCATTTTTAATTGGATGTCCTTTGCTTGTAGATCTTCTGCCATTCTTTTTACTAAGTTCGTTGAAAAAACATTTCCATCAAAGCCGACATTGCTTCCTTCATTCAAAACTTCTGCTAGCCATTCCGAATAAAATGGTACCCCTGGATCGACCATTCTAAATAATCGAATTCCTGAACCCGCAAGCTGCTTTTCTGCTTGAATATAATATCTACCATCTGTCCATAATCCCGCATCTTCTAATGTAATCACGACCGTACCAGCAGAACCTGTAAATCCTGAAATCCATTGTCTACTTTTCCAATGTTCTGCCACATACTCACTTTGATGCGCATCAAAACTAGGAATGATATACGCATCCATTTGATTTTCTTTCATTAACTGTCTTAACTTTTCAACTCTATCCTTGATATTCATGACGAATTCCTCCATTTTCTTTAACACTAATTGTTTTATTTTCACGCTCAAACAGCCATGCAGCAAGTACGATACTCAGTGTTCCAGCTGTAAGTTTTGCGATGATAAACGCGCCTAACATTTCTGGGGCTACTCCTGACACAAATCCAAACTGGCCGCCAAACACAAATGCTCCACTTATCCCAAAGGCCGTACATACCACTTTCCCTTTCGGATTCATTTCTTTAAATGTTCCAAATACCAACAGATTACTCGCTAAACTGCCTAGAATACCTGCTACTGAAGCTGAATTAATGCCCAATTTCTCCCCGATTTCTTTAAAACTCTTATTAAAAATTCGATTAATCAATGCTAACATTGGATAAGCTCCACCTAAGAAAAGTGCGATTTTGGCTACGATTAAAGTAGAGTCAGAGAGTGGTGCTAATCCTGACACGAGCGTTACACCAAATATCACATCTATCCCTTGTAAAAGTAATCCAACCGTACTCAAAGTTATGATTAGCTTCCCAAATACATTAAAAACTTTGATAAAAATAGTAGGAGCTTTTAATAATCCTGCCCCTAATAAAATAGCAAAAACAAATATCGGCACCATATTCCATACTAAAATGTTAATATCTATTTGTTGCCACAAGCCCGCTGCAAGACATCCAATTGGTATCGTAATAATACCAATTAACACACCTTTAGAAAAATATTTTTCATCCTCTTTAGAAAGCATCCCTAACGCAACAGGTATTGAAAAACTAATGGTGGCGCCTAAAGTAGAGGCAATGATAATTCCTGAAAATGCCCCCATTTCCTCTGTTAAAGCCAGCTCATTCGCCATTTGAAAGGCTCCCATATCAACTGCTAATAACGCTGCTGGAACGATTGAAGGATCTAGATTCAATTCTCTAAAGATTGGGACAATTTCAGTTGCTAAAAAGTTGGTAAAGATAGGGGCTAAAGAAAGAATTCCGATCATGCCAAGCCCTAAAGCCCCCATCGTTTTTATGCCTTCCTCAAACTTCTCACCGAGTTTCAAATGATTTCCGGTCATATAATCAATTGCCCCGATTACAAAAAAAGTACCAATTATATATAATACAAATTTATCCATTGTTATGATTACTTTCTAACAACCTACTATTGTAAAGATAGTTAGGCGTATTAACGGCTATCAGCTTGACCTTCTTGTTCGTATAATTTGCCCAATTGTGCGCAATAGTTGAGTCCATATGAACACTGTCACCAGGATATACTTCATGCCTCTTGCCATTTATGTAAACGGTTAATATTCCCTCTAAAACATAAACGAACTCCTCGCCCGCATGCTGATAGGATACGATTTCTTCATCTTGCTTTTGAGGAAGAATTTCGATAAGCCTTGGAACAAGTTGTTTATTTTCCAAATTTGCACTTAAACTATACTTAATAAAACCGCCTTCTACTGAATCCATTATTTCTTGTTCATAACTTCTCAAAACCATATCTTTCTTTTTTAGTGGATAATCAAAAAAATGTGTGACATGGACTTCCAAAATATTAGATAGTTTTTCAAGTGTATCCACCGCTATCGTAGTAAGCCCTCTTTCTAATTGAGACAGAAATCCAACAGATAATTCACTTTTTTCACTTAACTCTTTCAACGTAATTCCTTTGTCAGTCCTCAATTTCTTTATTTCCATCCCTATATTCAATTACCCACCTCTTTTTCATTATTGTGAATAATATAATATATATTAGCGCAATATGCAATATAATGTGAAATTATTTCATTTATGTGAAAATCGTTTTATTAATGTAATCACTTATTTTCTCAAAGACAACCTATAGCATTACACAATTTGGAATGCAAAAAGACGCTTGATCAATTAGATCTAAGCGCCAATAAACGAATGTCGTAATAACGTCCAATTTGGGTCTATTTTTAACCTCATTTACTTATGGTATGATTCGCCACAACTAAGGTAAGCGCGATTTTTAAACGAAAAAAACACTACTACAATTATTCTCAAATACTGATTTGGAAATAATAAAAAACAAAGGTTCCTTCTATACTTTAGGCCTTATTTAGACAACTATAAATGATATGGTATACTAGTTGCTTTATTACATCTAAATAAATTATTAATTCATCTGAGATTTTTGATTTTCATAGATTTTAAGTAAGGAGTCCAATAACGTAAACTCCCCAAATAAACTTAATAATAAATTCAATTTTGTGAGCTCTTCTTTTATCTCAAATTAAATAATGATTATTAAATATCCGTTATCAAAGGTTATTTAATGTTTGAACCAAAACCGTACATTATTTATGTTGGGGTTCATTAAATAATGTACGGCTTTTTATAATTGAACATAGGTATATTTATATGGGGGAATTATTTGAGAAACACATATTTTTACACTGAAGGATTTTCTAAAAGTACTGCGATACCCTGACCACCGCCAATACAAAGACTAGCGACACCATATTTTACACCTCGTTTTTGCATCTCTAATGATAGTGAGTATGCGATTCTAGCACCACTTGCTCCTACTGGATGACCTAAAGCTACTGCACCACCGTTTACATTCACAAGTTCACTGTTTAACCCTAACTCCTTTATGACGGCTAAAGACTGTGCAGCAAACGCCTCATTTAATTCAAACAACCCGATATCATCAGTTGTTAAATTTGTTTGCTTTAATAGCTTTTGAATTGCTGGAACTGGACCAATTCCCATAATTGTCGGATCAACACCTGCAGTTGCAGATGCTACAATTTTTGCTAATGGTTTTAACTGATGCTGTTTTAAATACGCCTCTGAAACTATGACAACTGCTGCTGCACCATCATTGATTCCACTCGAATTACCAGCAGTAACTGTACCACCTTTCTTAAATGCAGGCTTTAAAGTAACTAATTTTTCAACGGATATTTCTGCTCGAATATGTTCGTCTTCTTTAAACTCAAAACTTTTCTTGCCCTTTTTAATTGTTACTGGTACAATTTCTTCTTCAAATCTACCCGACTTCTGAGCTGTTGCTGCTCGTTTATGTGATTCATATGCAAATTGATCCTGTTCTTCTCTTGAAATTGAGTATTTGTCAGCCAAATTCTCAGCTGTCATCCCCATGCCACACCCAGCTACAGTATCATGTAATGTAGACCAGAGCATATCTACTACGTTTGGTGGCTTATTAGGAGACCCAAAGCGTGTCCCCTGTAAAACATGGGGCGCTTGACTCATATTTTCAGTACCCCCAGCCACACCAACATCGTATATTCCTAAATTAATTTCTTTAGCAACTGTTACAATAGCCTGTAAACCAGATCCACATAAACGATTAACAGTTAATGCTGAGCTTTCGTGAGCTAATCCACTCTTTAAGCCGATATGTCTAGCTAAATATGCCGAAGACTCATTTGTTTGAATAATATTACCGAAGACAATTTCACCTATATCTTCAGTAGCTATTTTCGCGCGTTTAATTGCTTCTTTTGTTGCAACTACACCTAAATCTATATCTGTTGTATTCGCTAATGAGCCACCAAATGTACCAAATGCAGTTCGACTACCACTAATAATATACGCTGTCATAATATTCCTCCTTTACATTCCACCCGAGACATTTAACATTTCACCAGTAATACCTGTTGCATATTTTGATGAAATGAAATAAACACCATCCGCAATTTCTTCTGCTGTGATGAAGCGTTGCATTGCTTGCTTAGGATAAATAATTTCACTTAATGCTTCTGCTTCGGACATGCCTTTATTTTGAGCTAAATCAATTAATTGCTTTTGGAGTAATGGCGTTTTTACAGGTCCTGGTAATACTGCATTAACCGTAATACCATGAGCAGCACCTTCAAGTGCTGCAACGCGCGTTAACCCAATAAGCCCATGCTTTGCAGCAACATAAGCTGCTTTTTCAGGTGTAGCCGTCTCACCATGCACAGAAGAAATATTTACAATTCTTCCGTAATTTTGTTTTTTCATATATGGGAATACGTATTTAGTAATTAAAAATGGCCCCTTTACCATTACATTTTGCAATAAATCCCATTTTTCTTCTGGGAAATCTTCAATCTTATCTCTGTGTTGTAAACCAGCATTATTAACAACGACATGTAACTCTTGTTTCTTACAAATGGAATCAATTACATTTTGTACGGATTGGGCACTTGTTACATCAAGTTCAACAGCAGTTACTTTTCCAGGAAATTCCTCTACCATTTTATTTAATTCTTCAATAGCTAAATCAGCAGCGAAAACATAATCACCTTCATCTACGAATTTTTTTACCATCGCTTGACCTAAACCACCTGCTGCACCTGTAATTAGAATATTACGCATGTTCATGCTCCTTCGCATTAAATATTTTATTGAAAGTGTTTAATTGCTGTACTAACGAACGATCTCTTTCGACCACGTAGCTATCCAAGCTTTTACCTGGGTATTCAAAGAAGCCCTGAGACGTTTTAACTCCGAATTTATTAGCTTGTACTTTGTCTTTTAAAACTTCAAATGAACGGATATTAGATTCTAGAACAGGTTGTAACTGATCTAAAACGATGTTCCAAACATCTAACCCCCCAAAGTCCATTATTTTCAATAATCCACTAGTTGAGAATCTAAAACCTGGACCAGCAAAAATTGCTTTTTCTAAATCTTGCTCTGATACAATGCCATCTTCAAGTAACGCAAGAGCTTCTCTTGCAAGTGCTGTTTGAATACGATTTGCAACTAAACCGGGTACTTCTCTTTTAACTTCAATCGTCACCTTACCTGCTTTTTTCATAAAAGTATCTACTTCGTTATATACTTCTTGTGATGTTTCAGGTGCTTTTAATAATTCAACTAAAGGTACAATATGAGCTGGATTAAAAAAATGAGTTAAAAGAACACGTTGCTTTCTTGATTCACTAATATCCCTAGTAATTTCCGATAATTTTAAACTAGATGTATTTGAGGTTAAAATTGTTTTTTCATCACAAACTTCATCCAGTTGCTTAAAAATTTTCTGTTTCAGTTCTAAATTTTCAGTCGCTGATTCAATTATTAAATCGCAATGCTTTAAATCTTCCATCTTTGTAGTAAATTTTAAGCGATCTATAATTACTTCTTCAGTATCAGTAAATAAAACGCCCTCTTCACGGAAGATTGTTAAGTACGTCTTTAACTTTTCTTTAGCAAGTTCAAACGCTTCACTACGCATGTCTTGAATAGTAACTTGCGTACCGTTTGTAATGAATTGAAACGCAATTCCGAACCCCATTGTTCCAGAACCGATAACACCTACATTTTCCACCATACTGTTACCCCCAAAAAATTAGTATAATAAAACAGCAGCAATTAACATTGGAACCGCAGCAATTAGTGGTGCAATTACTGATACTGCAAAAATATGCTTATATGCTTCCTTATGAGTTAATTTAGAAGCTACTAAAATCGTAATTACTGCACCATTATGTGGTAATGAATCTAACCCTCCAGAGGCAACCGCAGCTACTCGGTGCATAGCTTCTGGGTTTAATCCTAAGTTTAAATATGTTTGGGAAAGTGCTTCCATAGCAATTCCTAAACCACCACTTGACGAACCAGTAATACCAGCTAACGCAGTAGTCGCGATAAATAGTGAAATTAATGGGCTTCCTGGAATATCTGTCATAACATCATTAAAGATTGTGAAGCCTGCTGTAATAGCAATTACTGCACCGTAACCGACATCTGCACTTGTATTAATAATTGGTAATATCGCTGAAGTAGTACCATTATTAATTGTTTCTTTTTTGATTTCGATATTTTTCCAAAATAAAATTGTAGTTAATACAACAACACCCATTAATGTATAGATAATTGGAACTTCAAATAAATTTAAAGTGACTAATAAAGCAATAGGTGGGATTAAACTAAGAATCGGATTCGGTAATTTACGTCCTGCATAAATATCTTTAAGACTTTCTTTTTCATCATTATCAGGGTTTTTCATACCAGAATAAGTTTCGCCTCTTGCTTCAGAGCGTTTTAACGCATACTTCATATACCATAAGTTAATCGCAATAACGAATACCGCTGCGATAATCCCTAATAATGGGGCAGCTGTTACTGTTGTACCTAAATATTTAGTCGGAATGATGTTCTGAACAGATGGTGTACCTGGTAACATCGTCATTGTAAATGTTCCTATCCCAGTAAAGAATGGAGCCATAAACAGATGCCAAGGTATTTCTAATTCTTTAAATAGAGGCTTAGCAATCGGTAATACTGCGAAAATAACTACGAATAGACTAATGCCACCATACGTTAAAAATGCACAAATAATCATTATTGCAACTAATACTTTATATTTGCTATCTTTACCAACAACTTTTAATAGTAAGTTAGCAATTTGACGAGCAGCACCACTATCATCCATTAATTTACCGAATATTGCGGCAAATAAGAATATGAGGAAGTAATTTTTCACATAATTTATAAATCCGGACATATATGTTTCTTGGAATGTTTCCAATATTGGAAATCCATTTGTTACCATTACAAACAAACTGACCACTGGAGCAATAATAATGATACTATAACCACGAAGTGCTAATACAATTAGTAGTACTAATGAGATAACGATTGTAATTAAACTCCACATAGCTAATCCTCCCTATCCTATTTAGTTATTTTTAGTTTTAAAGGAAAACCAATCTTTTCTTCAAGTTCTTCAAAGCTGAATGATCCGTAAATATCTTTTACAATCACTTCGCCATCTTGAAACACGAAATTTGCATATTCTGTTACGAATTGATCAACTTTTCTTTCTCCACTGGATTCTAATGTTAGTTTTTTTACTAATTTTGGTGAACCGTCTTTTGTAAACAGGGTACTAGCAACAATTACTTTTTTTGCACCTGCAACTAAATCCATCGCTCCACCAACTCCTAAAATTGGTTGATTTGGCACAGACCAGTTGGCAATCTCCCCATAACAATCTACTTCTAACGTCCCTAAAACTGCTACATCTACATGCCCTCCACGAATCATTCCAAAAGAAAATGCGCTATCAAAAAATGATGCTTCAGGTGTAATTGTTACTGGTGATTTACTAGCATCAATTAGATCAATATCAATGTTATCTTTATCTGGAGGTGGCCCCATACCAATTAAGCCATTTTCAGTTTGCAAATAAACATTGTGATTTTCAATATATTTTGCTACTAGAGTTGGAATTCCTACCCCTAAATTCACAACATCTCCATCTTGTAATTCTTCAGCTATTTTTTTAGCAATTAGTTCTCTATTATCTAGCTTCAATGTAACTCCCTCCTTGCTTTACATATTTACTTTTCACAATGTAATCTACATAAATATGTGGGGTTACAATTTCTTCTGGGCTAATTTCGCCAATTTCAACAATTTCATCAACTTCAGCAATAACAATTTTAGCTGCTGTTGCCATCATTGGATTAAAGTTACGTGCTGTTGAATGGTAAACTAAATTGCCTGCTTTATCCGCCTTATCCGCTTTTATTAATGCTATGTCCCCTTTGATTGCTTTTTCAAATAAATAACGGACACCGTCAATTTCACGGACTTCTTTTCCTTCGGCCAATTTAGTACCTAATGCTGTTGGGGTATAAAAACCACCAATGCCAGCGCCTCCACAACGAATTGCTTCTGCTAAAGTACCTTGTGGTAAAAGCTCAATTTTTAATTCTCCCTTTGACCATGCTTCTATGGCTTCTTTATTAATAGTGAAAAAAGATCCAATAGCTTTGTCGATTTTCCCAGCCATAAAAACTTTGTGTAATCCTTTCCCATTGTCTCCTAGGTTATTACTAACAACTTCATAGTTACCTGCTTCAAATTTAGCAAGGGCGTCTAAAACTGTTAGTGGTGTGCCGGAAATACCAAAGCCCCCAACAAGTAAACGCATAGAGTCTTCAAAAAGTGTAGATAACTCTTCTGGCTTTCTAAGCTTCTTCATTACTCTCATCCCCTTCATAGACTAGACTGTAGTCTAATGATATAATGGTAATTATAGTAAGTCAATTTAATTTTTTACAAAATAAATACTTAAAGGAGATAATATGTTCAATACCGACAATAAAACTGGGGACGGGATTCAGAAACAACAGCATATAATGACTGTTGCACTAACCCTTTTTGAAAAGTATGGCTATGATAAAATTTCTGTTGATCGTATTGTCAAAGAAAGTAAGACTTCTAAAGGTTCCTTTTATCAACACTTCCCATCAAAGTCTAGTATTTTTATGATGCGCTTTATGGAAATGGATAAAAGCTATGTAAATATATATTCTCAAGTTAGATTAGAGCACCACTTGGCAATTGATCGTTTAGAAGCATTTTGTTTATCCGTTTATACAAGCATTGAAAAAGAGTTGGGAAAGGAATTAATGAGGGTTATATATTCTGCAGCGATCATTGACCAAAAGCATACATTTTTTACAAGCGAAGATCGAAAACTTTTTAAAATTATTTTAGAAATTATAGAGGATGGAGAGAAGGATGGATCATTAGAAGAAGTTATTTCAAAAAAACAATTTTTTCAAGTGATTATCCAAACTTTATTGGGAACTATTTATTATTGGGGACTTCAATATGATAATCAATCTTTAGTAGAAATCGGAACTCCTCTCATTCAACAAATAGTAAAATCTTACAAATGAAAACTTAACTTTTCAATAGCTTACACAGAAACGTATATATAATTTACGTAATTGAGACACGTAATCATCGTTTAAATAAAGCCACCAGTCGTAGGTAAAAACCGACATCTGGTGGCTAACTAGTATAAGAATCCAAGTGATGAAATCATTAATTATCTGGTTTTTTTATTTGTCTTCTATTACGAATAATCTCTTGGTTGGAACCCCAATGAATGTAAAAAATCCATTGCTGGTTATATTCACGCGTTCAAGTAGCTTCGTAAATAACTCTACGTCTAATTCCAACTGATCCCGTTCAATTCTTGAATAAGTTCCTTGTCTTATTAATTATTCAATATCCTAATAAATCACAAAACCACCTAAAACGATGTCATATCAATGTTTCAGATGGTTCTTTTCATTAACCGCGCTTACTTATTATACGGCTCGCCCTATATTATTCTAATCTAAATATAGGGCGAACCATCATAGCTATTTCCCCATAACCTCCCCATAAGCATCCAAAACAAATCGTTTTTCCGGTGTTTCACTAAAATCTTTACAGCCATCCACGGCATATAATATATCTCTTTTGGCGTTTTCAATATCACCTTCTTGAAGATAGCATAAAGCACGAATCGCAAAGGATCGATAAATTCTCACTAAGTCGATTGGATGATGATGAATTTCAGTGAGCATGAGCGATTCTAATTCTTTTTTTGCTTCATCGTATTGCTTCAAATTCCAGTAAGCATAAGCATATTCCCCATTTTTTATTGGGGTTAAAATTTCTTCAGGTACCAGCGTTTCTTTCGTCTTTGAACATATTACCCTCTCATAGTCTTTCTCAATTTGATTCAAATAAATTAAGTTCAGTAATCGTTCGGTATCGGTTTCCCCTGGTTCCTCTAAAATTTCAGTAAATGCGCTTATTTTTTTCAAATAGTATCGGGAATTTTCGGCATCCCCTTTAGAACAATGAATAAGAAATAAGAAACGATAAAAATCATTTAAACGGTATAAAATCTTCTTCTCTTTTGCAATTTTCAAAGCCATTTCTAAATAATGTTCCATTTTTTGTTCATTATTTAATGCCGAATAAACAACGGTAATATTGTAATACAAATCAAGCTTTTCTAACTCATCAATTAAGCCTCCATGGCGTGTTATATACTTTTCCCCTTCTAATAAATAGTCCAGCGCTTCTTCGTATAAATGTTGTTCGAATTTGATCATACATAATCCACTATAACCATTTATTATTTTGGAATAGGCATGGATTTGCTCGTACATTTTTATGATTTTTAAAAAAGGAGTAATGGAAGTATCCATTTTTAAAAGGTACCGTACTGAATAATAACTCTCCAGTAACCGTATTTCCTCATAATTACTACCATTTAACAAGCCCTCTTCAACAAGCGGTTCAATTAAATGCAAAATTTCCTCGCACTTTTCATCGAGTTTCGTTTTATTCAATTCCTTATATAATTGTGAACGCAATTGTTCAACTTCAAGTAAAAGAGAGCGAATCTTTTCATCATCTTTCCCCTGTAACAATTCTGAAACCCCAATGTCTAATTGATTCGCTATGTGCTGCAAGCTTTCTATTGAAGGCTGAGCTTTACCATTTTCAATTAAACTGAGCATGCCTTTTGATAAACGATCCCCAGCTACTTGTGCCAATGTCATTTTTCGTTCTTTTCGTAGCTCTTTAATTTTTGTACCGATATTTAACATAACGTCACCTCATTACAGTCAAGTGTACCAAACTCGAGTAATTAAAGGAATTTTTTTAAGTTTAATTAAACTAAAATGGAGTACCTAACTATACTAATCATTAATTTTTTAATTTAATTAAACTTTTACATTGTAATTACCAATTTTTTGATTTATTATTAGTTTAATTAAATTAAACTAAAGGGGTTGAAATTTTATGAATGAACATGTAATGCACAAAAAAGCGACGTATCATTTATACACGTTCTTAATAAGCAAAATGATTGGTTCACTCGGATCAGGTGTTTATGCGTTTGGGATTAGTATGTATATTCTTTCTTTAACAGGCTCGTCCTTAAGCTTTGCGACAAATATTTTACTCAGTATTTTGCCACGAACAATTATTGCACCAATTGCGGGGTTACTTGGGGACCGGATGCCACGGAAATGGTTAGTTCTTGGAGGGCAAGCTGGGGTTGTGTTATCTGTTGGTGCATTACTGCTTTACACGCACATGGTTGAATTATCATTAATGGCGATTTATATGGCGACATTTTTTAATAGTATTTTTAGTACGTTTTCAAGTGTTTCTTTCTCCGCTTCCATTGCCAATTTAGTAGACGGGGAACGCCTGCAAAAAGCCATGAGTTTCAATCAGTTATCCCTTTCACTTTCAGGTATCGGCGGGCCCGTTTTTGGTGGTATGTTATTTGGATTTGCTTCAATGAGCATCTTTTTAGTTATTTTTATTATCGCTTCCATTATTGCCCTTGTACTAGAAGCTACAATGAATTTTACATTGTATAAAAAAGAGAGCGATGCACCTGCTGAAAAAGAAACGATGCTCCAAAGTCTTAAAGCTGGATTCACTTATGTCAATAAAAGGCGCGTCATTCGTTCAATCTTATTGACGGCGCTATGGTTAAATTTATTCTTTACTTGCATGAATATTGGCGGCAATTATATTTTGCTAACGATTTTAAAGCTAGATCCAACACTGATTGGTATTGTTGAAGCAGGTATGGCCATTGGTATGCTTGTAATGGCGATTTACTTTTCTACGCGTTCAAATGTGAAATTTCCATTATTACTTGTAAAACGCTCAACTTTGCTCATGGCGGTATTAGTGCTTTTGGCTGCCTTACCTTTATTCGTTCACTTTTCAAATAGCGTGAATTTCATCTATTATTTCATCTTAATGTTACTGTTTGGGGCTCTTGGAGTTATAACGAATACGCCAATTGGAGTCATGTTACAAACTTCTATTGAAGAGGAATTTCGTGGTCGTGTTTTCGGAATTGTTGAAATGATGGCCATGAGCATGATGCCTATTGGTACACTTATTTTTGGGATTTTATATGATATTATTCCAGCACAATATATTTTACTTGTAAGTGGCAGCATTTTAGTTCTAATTGTTTTAACATTACTGCGACGGTCAGTCATTGAAATGGCTCATCCAGAGTTAAAAAAACAACAGGGAGAACAAGTAGTTGAGGTTTTAGAATGAAATCAAACGCAAAAATCCACCAAGTACATGAGTTGTACTGGTGGATTTTTTGCTTATTGACTTATCCAATCAATTACGCCGAGGCGTAATTGCGTCCAGATTTTTTTCGAGCTTGCTCGAAAAATCCCTCTTAAAAATCTGTGACATCCGCCGGGGCATTAACTTGATTCAGCCAGGATAGAACCCTGCTGAATCAAGTTAATCAATTGCCGTACATATTTCAATAAAATGACCATCTGGATCTGCAACGTATGCCACTATTTGTCCCCACGGCTTTTTCGTAGGTTCCTTAATAATCGGAACGCCTTGATTTCGTAAACTTTCAATAGTCGCTTCGACATCATCTACAACAAAACCAATTTCAAAAGTTTGTGATTTTACATGAGCTTCTGGCACATCTAATCCTATTTCTTCTTGGACAGATGCGCGCGTATTTATAGATAACGTTGTTGCCCCCGTATCAAATTCCACATACGTTCCTTGTTCCATTTTAATCGGTAATGCTAAAATATCACGGTAAAAATGGATTGTTTTTTCGAAATCATTGACATAAAGAATGATATATTTCATTGCAAGTTTCATGAAATTTCTCCCCGTATTGACGTATTTCAAATAATTGTATCACGATTTCCTTTAAATGTATTATTTACTCGAAAACTATTAATTCAACAACCAATCCATCACGAATTGGAATCCTTGAAATGCGAAATAGATGGCTACTATCACTAGTATGATAACTGTTAAGCAAGAAAACAGCACTGACAACATAATGAATTTTACATTCGGTCCTTTTCTTTTTCCCCACTCCATTTTATTTTCGCTAGTTACAGTATTGATCGTTTCGCAATGCGTGCAGTTTTCCATATATGTACGACTTTGATGCTTTTTTCTGTTCATTATTTGAACGGCTGAAGAAAATTGCGCCTCGTTAAAATCAATCGTCATTTCCTCACCACAATTTCTACATGAAATCGTTACTTTCTTGGCATCCATCCATGACAACTCCTTTACATTCCTCCATTATATCATGTGAAAAATCAAAAAAACTGTTTAAAGTAGTGTGTTCTCTTCCAACAACATTGTGCATAAGGTGATTTACAATTATTCGTAATATGCATTGCAATTTCAGTTGCTTACCAACTCGGACTATCCGACTTTCGAAATTTGTGATACGATACATTTTATTTTGACATGATTCAGCTGGGGTTCAAACCCCAGCTGAAATAGAAGAACTCAGGCTAAGAACGCCGCGTCGTGCGGCAACGCCTGAGTGACCAACATCGTGTTGGCCCAAGCCCCCGGCGGATGTCACAGATTTTAAGGGGGAGCTTTAAAAGAGGAAGTCAGCCTAAAGACGTCACATCGTGTGACAACGGCTGACTGACCCACGTCCTGTGGCCCCGAACTCGAAAAAAAAATCTGGACGCAATTACGCCGAGGCGTAATTGATTCAAGCAAATGAAAGAGTGAAACAAATGGCAAAATCAACTAATGATTTAAGTTTATTTAAATTAACATGGCCCCTATTTTTAGAATTATTTCTATTCATGCTTATGGGGCTCGCGGATACTTTTATGCTAAGCGCAGTGTCAGATGATGCTGTTGCAGGTGTTGGTACGGCCAATCAATTTATCCAAATCGCGATTTTATTACTAGGTGTTATTGGAACAGGTGCTTCTATTGTCGTTTCGCAATACTTAGGTTCTCGATTAGTTGGAGAAGCTTCTAAAATTGCCGCCCTATCCGTGACATTGAATTTAATTATTGGATTCATATTAAGTGGCCTTTTTCTATTACTGTCAGATCAAATTATGCAAATGATGAATTTGCAAGGGGCTGTGCTTGAATTTGCGCAAAGCTATTTAGCTATTGTAGGTGGATTTATTTTTGTGCAAGCTCTTATTACTTCGCTTTCATCTGTTATTCGTGTGCAAGGGTGGACGAAGCAATCGATGTATGTTTCGCTCGGTATGAATATTGTCCACGTAATTTTGAACTACATTTTGATTTTCGGTAAGTTTGGGGCACCTGCATTAGGTGTAGAGGGAGCTGCGATTTCCTCTGTCATCAGTCGGATATTAGCATCCATCGTATTTTTCTGGCTGCTCTATCAAGCGTTGGAAGTTCGCATTAAAATTCAAGATTATTACACATTCACAAAAGATTATATTACAAAAATTTTAAAAATCGGTATTCCTTCAGCACTTGAGCAAGTTCTTTATCAAACAAGCCAAATTGTTCTGCTCTATTATGTAACGTATATCGGGGCTGAAGCATTATCTGCACGCCAATACGCGGTTAATATTTCGATGTTCACCTACTTATTCGCGATGGCAATCGGTATGGGAACGGCTATTTTAGTCGGCCGTTATGTCGGAGCAGGTGAAAAGGATCGCGCGTATCAAAGCGTTTGGTTTAGCGTGAAATCCGCGCTAATCTTTACATTTGTTATGGTCGCACTGGTCACAATTTTCCGCGAACAATTAATCGGTTTGTTTACGGACAATGAGGAAATCATTCAAATTGGAGCAAGTGTCCTTTTATTAAGTGTTTTACTGGAAACTGGACGGACAATAAACATTACCATTATCAATTCTTTACGTGCCGCTGGTGATGCTACATATCCGGTCAGAATCGGTATTGTTTCCATGATTTTTATCGGTTTGTCTCTCGGCTATATTTTTGTCTTTATTTTCGATTTAGGGCTAGTCGGTGTTTGGCTGGCTATTACGTGTGACGAATGGATACGCGCTATTTTAGTTATTATTCGTTGGAAAAGTCGCAAATGGGAACGCTATGCTATAGTTCCTTCCCATAAAAGTTAACGAAAATAAAAACCACAATTCACTGATATGCTCCCCAATAGGTAGACAGATTAAAAAATAAAATCTGTTTATTAAATGGGGAGTTTTCTCATGCCTAAAAAATCATTTTCACCAGATG
>NZ_JBNNMF010000015.1:0-119607 GCF_050272495.1 Solibacillus cecembensis
TCCATCCTGTTCTACATCTGTACCACTAATAAAAACTGCTCCATTCAACGTCGCTGTTCCTTCATTAAAGCTAGGCGTTACCTTGCTTTTGTATATCCCTCCATCTGACACACCTGTTACAATCGGGGCTATCGTGTCTGGAGGTAGTGCTGTGTCTATTGTGAAGGTTACTGTCGTAACATTGCCGGCTGTATCTGTTACAACTAGGGTATACACTCCATCCTGTTCTACATCTGTACCACTAATAAAAACTGCTCCATTCAACGTCGCTGTTCCTTCATTAAAGCTAGGCGTTACCTTGCTTTTGTATACCCCTCCATCTGTCACACCGGTTACAATCGGAGCTGTCGTATCTATTGTGAAGTTTATCATCGTTACATTGCCAGCCTCATCCGTTACGACCAGAGTATACACACCATCTAAAGCAACCTGTGAACCACTAACAAAAGCTAATCCGTTTAAGGTTGCAGTTCCTTCGTTAAAGGTAATCGTTTTGACCGTATTGTATATTCCACCGTTCGTTAATCCCGACACAACAGGTGATGTCGCATCAACCTTGAAGGTCACCGTCGCACTATTGCCTGCTGGATCGGTGACAACCAACGTATACGTTCCATCCTGCGTAATATCTGTACCACTGGTATAGGGACTCCCATTAAGCAATCCGCTGCCTTCATTAAATAGAGGATTAACTTTGCTGTTATATGCTTTGTTATTCACTACATTCGTAATAACAGGAGCTATTGTATCTACTGTGATCGTACTGCTAATAGTTGAACTGCTCGTATTACCAACTTTATCTTTATATTGTACATATACGGTCTTAGCTCCCTCGCCAGCCGATAGGACCCATGACCTCCCGTTCAGGTCAGCGATACTGAACCAACTGGTCTGCCAAGTACCATTAATATTAGAAAGGCGCGCCTGCTCAACTCCTGAGCCGCTTCCATCCGTATAGATCCCTTTCAAAGTTACTGTAGCCGAATTCGTCCATGTGGCACCATCATTAATGATCAGTGTACCTGTTGGGGCTGTCTGATCCAATAGAATGGTTTGAGAAGAATTTGCTGAGAACCCACTGTTGGAATCCCTTAACTGCATATAGATAGTCTTCGCTCCATCTCCTCCTCCTAGACTGTATGTTGCTGTATTGCTGAAAGGCAACCAAGATGCTGTGGATAAATTATCCCCGCTATCCGCAAATCTCATATGGGTAACACTATCACCAGCGTCAGGATCTGATCCCGTTACGGATAGATTGACTGTACTTGCTCTTGTCGCTGCTCCTTCAGTAATCGTGAAAGAACCTGTAGGAGGAGTATTGACATGTCCAGTCTCATAAGTAACAACCAGTTTCGGGCGGTATGCAGCTTTCGAGCTTTCCGTGGAATAAAATAAAAATTTCCCGCTATCCGCATCTGCTTCATTCCCGTTAAGTATAAAGGTTATTTTGCGATCAGAAGCATCTGTAAAGTCATCGACAGCACTCTTTACATTAAGCGTAATTGTCTGATTCTGAAGATAAGTACCCATCGGCACCTCAGCAGTGCTCTTCGCAATGAATTTATCTGCATAGGGGCTTTTCGTATCTACAGAGGGGAAAGTACCATTGAAATTATGGTCCAATGCATTCGCAGCAGAGCCCCTAACTTCCATATACAAAATATGATTAGGAGCTCTGAGAACATTAGCAATCGTCAAAACCAGCTCTGCTGACACGATAGTCCCCTCTGGCGCCCCTAGATCGAAGGTTAAGCCCATTCTATTCCGCACATTGGTGAAGCCGTCATTATTGCTCATGCCGACATAAAGATAACCATCACCGTCATTATCATAAATACCGTTATATTCCGCTTGGCCATTTAGTTGCATCGTATCTGCGGTGGCTGTATAGGTTTTTGTTACTGTACCCCCTGTAGCTTGTGGTGCAAAATCAGGTACGATTACAGATAACAAGAGAATTATTACCACTAATCCTGCCCATTTATTTTTCTTCATCTACTATCCCTCCTTGAACGTTGTTATAAACAACTCTATTAGTCTGTGCTTCAACTAACAGTATCTAGATTCGTACTCTATCAACACCTCTGTAACAAAACCTAAAATTATCCTTTTCGAACCTCCCTTTCTTTTATATTTAGATACTTATCTCTTCTAAGCGTCTCACCTCCGCTATAAGATAGGAATTGATTGTGCAATACTGACAAATGTTAATGGTACATATATTTATCTTCAAAAAGATAAAAACTATCCAAAATAAAACACTCATCTTGCGTCATTCTTATTAAGAATAAATAGCAAAGGTTAAATTTAGGTTAAAAAAATAAAATATTTTAAAAATAAGAGAAAAGGACTATTTTGTAAAATAATTGCCCAGCTCATGATGTAATAGAAAAAACAGGGCATCTAAAAAACTGATATTTCAGCTTCTAGATGCCCTGTAATTTAGTTACTAACTTTTAATTGTTCTACTATCTTTGCCGTGTTCACAAGTATTTTCGCTGCCTGTGCACGTGTGATTGGCTTGCCTGACATGAAGTTTCCTTCTGAGCCGTCTGCGATGCCAAGTTCATGCAACATAGAAATCACATTTTTTGTTTCTTCATCATACTTGTCGATGTCACCAAATGGAGCAATTTGTGTTGGGCTGTATGGCCCGCCCGTAAGCATTTCGTATATGCGATACAAAATTAACGCAAATTGTGCGCATGTCACTGGCCATCCAGGAAGGTACTTGTCCCACCTGGTGTGATACTAAATGCGAGTACAAGTATTTTTGCCAGTTGTGCACGCGTTAGCGATTCGTTTGGATTGAATGCCCCGTTCGAACCGTCTACAATACCCGCTTAATGAAGTTTCATAATCGCCTCATAGTATGGTTGGCTCGTTGGAGTTACTCTGGCTCTTCAGCTACTGGTAACATAGGTTGTCCATCTTGTAGAACAAAGGCAGTTTTACTTTCCACACCTGTTGCAGATATTGACTTTATGCCATACGTGTATACTTTATGCTTGTTTGCAGTAGTATCTACATAAACAGTATTCCCTTGTGTGTTATAAACTACGTCTACTATATTTTTAACGCCTTCATATGATCCTTCTTTTGTGCCATCAAATCTATATATTACATATTTTCTTGGCTGCGTACTATTTTCATCTGTAATCGTAAGCTTCATGCCGGAAGACTCTTTACTCAATTTAACATCGGTTGGATATAAAGGTACAGTTGAGTCTTTCCAAACAGTTGCAGGTGTTAAAGCTTTATAATTGTATAGTTGCTGTTTTAGATAAGGAGCATATCCAAGAGCGTTATTGTTAATGCTTTTTAGTGAAAAATGCATTTGTCCTTGGGTATTTTTATTTGCTCTGTTGGCGATTACTTGGTTGGTAAGTTCCGTCTTATTTTTCCATGCAACGTCGGAGTCATTGCCAACTTTATAATCGGCCATGCCAATATAGAGATTAACAGGGTGGACTTTTGCGTACGTTTCAACTTCTCTTCCCCACCAGTCTAATAAAACAGAGTAATTGGCTGCTTTATTACTTCTAGACCAATAGATTTGGGGAGTAATGTAATCGATATTGCCATCTTTCATCCACTGTCTTGTATCCGCATAGAGATCATCGTAATTACTCATCCCATTTGTGTTACTTCCAGTAGCATCTTGCCCTTTGTTGCGCCAAATGCCAAACGGAGATATGCCATATTGAACATGTGGTTTAATTTCGTTTATGCTTGCATATACATTTCCCACTAATTCATTCACATTATTTCGGCGCCAGTCTTCAATTTTATTGAATGAGCTACCATACTTTTTAAAAGTTTGTTGATCTGGAAACGTTTCACCTTTAATTTTATAAGGATAGAAGTAATCATCCATATGTACAGCGTCGATATCATAGTTGCTTACTAATTCTTCGATCGTTGATACTAAGTAATTTTGAACTTCTGGCAAACCAGGATTTAAGTAGTATTGTTTACCATATTTCACTACCCAGCTAGGATTTTTACGCGCTACATTGTCAGCTGCTAGATCCGACAAAGTTTGCGAAGCCATCGTGACCCTATAGGGATTTACCCAAGCATGTAGTTCTAATCCTCGCTTATGTGCTTCGTCTAGCATGATTTGCAAAGGGTCAAAACCTGGGTTGGTCCCTTGTTTTTTGCCAGTTATGTACGATGACCACGGAGCAAGCTCAGACGCATACAGTGCATCATTTAATGGCTTAACTTGAAAAATAACTGCATTATAGTTAGCAGCTTTTAATTTGTCTAAAGTACTTTGAGCCCATTGCGTATATTGAGCTTTCGTCATACCTGCCTTCATATCAATGTTCAAGACTGATGAAATCCAGGCTGCACGCATTTCATTTTTAGGTAGTGAATCAGCTGTAGCCTTTTGATTTGTCAAAACAGGGGTAAGTAAAAGTAACACCAAGAAAGTTGCTAGGTACTTACCGAAATTTTTTTTAAACATGACTAATAAAACCTCTCCTTTTTTGGCTCCACACCATAGCCTGTACTTGCCAACAAATCCCCCTACAATCGGACGCTTACTATACCATGCGCTTACATATAGTGGGGGTTATTTTAAGTCAAGTACATGTTTGACAATGGTCCATTATTTCCCATAAAAGCATTTTAATTACTAGTTTAAATAATATAACCTGACTGTTATATATATTAATTTTATTGTAGCATAGTTATGATTAAATGTGGAAAGAGGTCAAAATTTTAGTAATTCAAGATTGTCAATATATTTCAATAAGAATGCCGGATAAACTTATAGGAATGTTAACGATATTTATGGGGCAAACGGATAGAATGTTGAAAGTGATGGATAGAATAAAAAAAGTGTTGGATATGAATCAAAATGTAACGGATTGAACCACCATTTTGACGGATAACCACAAAAAAATAGCTTGCGAAAATCATGACGATTTCACAAACTATCCCTTTAACTTAAAACCCACTACGACTTCCGTAAAAAATCTTCCACCCGCTTAACAAGATGCTCTCTGCTATACGATTGATATAAACCACTCGATAAACGCACTGGATCCCCGAAGAAAAAGCGTTCGTATAACGTTTGCCGTGTGCCAAAGCTACTCATCGTTAAATCCCAAGCGAGTCTAAATTTCTTCACCCGCGCTTCCCCACCATCAAGAGCTGACTGTAAATACTGCTCCAAATCACCATCATCTGCTTGAAAGGCTTTCTCAGTCGGAATGGACATTAAACCACTCGCACCGAGCAATTGAATAATTTCTGTAAAGGTTGGATATACCTTTGGAAAAATTTGAATCGCTACTTGCAGTGTCGGATGATCTGGGCGCAAATAGCCGAATCCATCTCGCTTTGCCTCTTCCTCTGACTTTAACTGTAACGCCTTCATCGTTTCTAAAGCGACAATTACATCCACGACCTTTTGCTGAACATGCTGATAATCGCCAATATTGATCGTATCGACTATCGATTGCACAACCCCTAAAACAAATTCAGTCTTAGCAATTTGTCGCGATAATACTTGGTGTAAGCTAAATGCTTGAAATCCACTGACATTCATAAACTGAGTGGCTACTGCTATATTTTCATAGTAAAAGACGCGATTCCATGGTACAACAACGTCATCAAATACGACAATCGCATCCATTTCTTCAAAGCGAGTACTTAGTGGATGGTCAAATGTGGACGCTCCTCCAACAAAAGATTGTCTGCAAAGAAACTTCAATCCTCCCGTATTACTCGGAATCGAAAAACAAAAGTTCCTTTCTTCATCAAAGCCATTCATCGATATTACTAGCAACTCATCAGTAATCCCTCCTTGAGTAGCAAGCAATCTCGCCCCTTTAATAACTAAACCTTCACTCGTTTTATCGACTATTTTTGCTGCAATCGTTACTTCTTCATCTTCAAAATAAAACTTTTGTCGATTTACTTGTGGCTCGATAAATGTATGGGTCATCGTCAAATCCTGTTCACGTGCATATTCATAAAATTGAAGTAAATGCTCTGGAAAACAATTCGGTTTATTTTTCAAAAAATCTGCAGCTGATGCAAGTGCCATTAATGTCGTATTCATATAATCCGGGCTGCGTCCCATAAAACCTTGATGCGATAATGCCCATTCCCGGGCTGCATGCCTTCTCTTCACTAAATCTGCCTTCGTTATTGGCTGTAAAAAAGACATTCCAACCTTTTCACCACTCGTTGGAGACAAATACAGCATCCTATCATTAAGCCCATCTTTATGCTGTAAATCAAAAAGCTTTGCCTGATTTTGCATAACCCCTTTGAATGCTGGATGCTCCGAAACCTTCCCCGTCACAACCTCTCCGTCAATCGAAATATATGTCTTCAATGCATCAATACGGTCTATATACTGTCGCCCAGTCATCACTGACATACCCACACTCCTAAATTTCGTCGATTCCTTTGTTTTCCTTTAATATATGACTCACCAGAATTATTCGTTCTCCCTAATATTTTCACAAAAAAACAGCGACACTAGCTTTATAGCTGCTAGTATCACTGTCCGTATCATCCATTAGATTTTTCCAATGCAAGCTTCATCCCAAAGCCAATTAATACACTCCCTGTCAGCACTTCAATAACAGATTGCGTTGCAGGACGTTTCATGAAGTTGCGGATAACTCCAAGTAAAAATACATAGAGAAGAAACCAAAGAAACGTTAGCACTGTATAAATGACGCCCATCAATAAAAATGACCAAAATGGCTCACTGCCTGGTGCTAAAAACTGGGGTAAAAATGTAAGGAAAAATACCGCAACTTTCGGATTCGTTATATTCGTAATAAATCCTTGTTTAAAAAACGAATTGCCCTTCGCAACGACGAGCGTTTCTTCATCCACTTGATTTTTCTTTGCACGCATATTCATTAATGTCCGAATCCCTAAATAACAAAGATATGCTGCACCAACGTATTTTAAAATCGAAAATGCGACAGCTGATTTTACGATGATGGCCGACAAACCCGCAACCGCCGCAACCGTATGAATGACTAAGCCAATACACGAGCCGATCATCGTTTGCATACCCGCGTTACGCCCACCAACAACTGTATTTTTCGTCACAATTGCCGTATCAGGTCCTGGCAAAATAATTAATAGCACACACGTAATAATAAAAAGCGTCACATTGACCATGATTATTCCCCTTTTCTCTTTCTTTAAAAATAATATGATTTTTCTGATTATAATAGAAAGACTTTTTCAGCGCAATGGACTTTTTCTTTAATTTTAAAATTATATATAAAAAAGGGAATGACCGAATTTACGTTTCGTTCATTCCCTTACCTATTATATGTTTCATTTTCAACTGAAATATTGAATCGTTCTATAACGAGTTTCAGTTTATTTAAAGCATCCAGTTCGCTTGAAAACGGGCATCTTGTTTTAAATCTTTTAGTAATGGCATTCCACCTTGCGCACCAAACTTTTCAATTGATATGGCAGCGCATAAATTACCAATTTTAATACTTTCAAGAAGTGAATTACCGCTCGTGATGGCTTGCGTAAATGCCCCACTAAACGTATCCCCTGCGCCTGTAGTATCCACTGGTGTTGCTTTATACGCATTCACGTTCACGACCTTTTCTCCGTCATGGAATGCAACGCCTTGTTCACCTAATGTTACAATCAGCTGATTTGGCATGGATTGCAATGCTTCTTCAACTGTTAAGTTTGGAAATAATGCCTCTACTTCATGTTCATTCGGTATTAAATAGTTCACTTTACCCAATACACTTTGTGTTACTGCTCTCGCCGGGGCTGGATTCAATATACAAAGAACTTTATGAGTGAAGCAAATATCGATGATTGTTTCAACAGCCTCTTTTGGAATTTCATGCTGAATCAGAACAGCCTTACTGTTGATGATTTTCTCTATATTTTTTTCGACCCAACCTGCATTTGTGTAGGCATTTGCACCTTCTATGACAACAATGCTATTATCCTGTTCCGTTAGTATAATATGTGCTGAACCTGAAGGTATACCATTCACAACATCAATGCCTGAAACATCCACGCCGTTGTCTATTAAATTGGTCAAAATTTCTTTACCAAAATGATCACTTCCAATGTGACCTATTAATCCACTTTGTCCACCTAATCGGGCAACTGCTACAGCTTGATTGGCCCCTTTTCCGCCAAACGTCATTTCAAAAGAGTCCCCAATAACGGTTTCTCCTTGCTTTGGTTTTTTTGAAGTAGAGACAACAAAGTCAGTCGACATGCTCCCTACTATTACGATCCCTTCCATTTTATTTTCCTCCTTCCTTATAAATTATCTCGAATTTTCTCCGTTAAATATTATCTAATCGTGCTAGCGCCTGAAATAAGCTGTGCACATATGCTTCTCGGTCAATATCTTCAAGGACAAGTATGTTCTCTACTTGTGCTGGCTTTAAACGGCGATCCGCAATCGTCATTCCTCTTGTCATACAGTCATCCGTTACAACATCTACATGATAACGTTTCCCTGTAAACATTGTAGGATCTAATAAATAGCAAATCGCACATAGATCATGTATTGGGCTATCCACAAATCCAAATTGTTTGCCCGATTCGTTGTAAAATTTAAGTAGCTCGTAAACTAATTGATGAACTTCACCACGATTTTGAAGTGACTCGATCTCATCAAGCGTTACATACGCTTTTTCTGTTACATCTAAGCCCGACATCACAAGTTGCACTCCTGATGAAAAGACAATTTTCGCTGCTTCTGGATCTACATAAATATTAAATTCAGCTGTTGTGGTCATATTTCCTCGGCGAATGCCACCACCCATTAAGCTAATCATTTCGATCTTTGATTTCACTTCTGGGAACGTTTTTAATAGAAGTGCTATATTCGTTAACGGGCCTAAACCGACCAACGTTACGGGTCCTTCTTGTGCCATAATTGTTTGATACATATATAAAACTGCATTGTCACTCACAATTGGATAATTATTATCTTTAAAATAAGGACCATCCATTCCCGTATCACCATGTGCCTCTGGAGCAGTATTCAAAGGTTTCACTAATGGTCCTTCTTGTCCTATAGCTAGTGGCACATTCGCATTAACATATGCTAATATATTTTTTGCATTTTTAGTGACCTTTTCTATTGTTTGATTCCCGCCAATTGTCGTTACGGCTAATACATTTAATTTTTCTGGATTTGCCAGGGCTACTAGTAGAGCGATCGCATCGTCATGGCCTGGATCACAGTCAATAATGATATTTCTCATGAATTGATTCTCCTTTTTATAGCTGATACCATCTCGTCTAACGTAATAATTGGCTCATTTAGATTGAGTGAATAGGCTAATTGACTAATGTACGGTTGTTTTAAATGACTTTTCCCAAGTAATTCATGGTCCCAGAATACTTCTCTCGCATTGGCATCGCGAAGCACTTGCTTTTCTGCCATAACAATTACTCGATTAAAATGATTCGCTACAAACTCCATATCATGTGTAATCGTTATAACCGTTTTACCTTGAGCCGTTAAGTGGTTTATTAGGTCTACCAAAAGCTTTGTTGCGTGTCGGTCCTGCCCCGCTGTAGGTTCATCTAATATAATTATATCTGTGTCCATAGCAATTACTGCTGCAATCGTAATAAATTTTCGCATCGCATAAGGGAGGTTATATGGGTGTTCTTCCAACCATTTCGTCAAACCACATAGTTCCGCCGCATGTAGTGCTTTCTCTTTCACTTCACTCGCAGATAACTTTTGATTTTTCGGGCCAAAAGCAATTTCACTATAAATGTCACTATGGAAAATCTGATCATCTGGATTTTGAAACACATACCCTACTTTTTTAGAAACTTGAGCCGTTGTAAATTGACTCGTATTTTCACCATTAATCAGGACTACACCTGATGTAGGCTTTAACAACGCGTTCATTAATTTAACGGTAGTCGTTTTTCCGGCACCATTTTGTCCGATAATCGCTACAGATTCACCTAAATCAAATTGCATATTTATATGTTGAACAGCTTGAAAGCCATTTGGGTACGTAAAACTAACATCTTTTAACTGTAGAAAAGTCATGACTTACCACCCTTTATAAGAATTTTCTCGATTGCCTGTTGTGCTTCCTCTAGCGTAATTGGAATGGTTGGCATTGTAATACCCGCATCCTGCAAAGCTAAGCTAAGTAGCGCTACTTGGGGCAACTGACCACCATATGTCAATACTTCTTTATTAGTAAAAACTTCTGATGTTTTACCAATCATTTTAATTTCACCTTGACTCATCACAATGACTTCATCTACATAAGCGGCTATTAAATCAATTTTATGCTCCACTAAAATAATCGTTTTCCCTTTTTTCTTCATCAAATCAATAATCTTAAATATTTCCTCTGTACCTTGAGGATCTAACTGAGAAGTTGGTTCATCAATCACAATTACTTCAGGATCTAAAGCGATAATAGCTGCTAAAGCTACACGTTGTTTTTGACCACCTGATAATTCAAAAGGATTCTTTTCTTGAAGCGCTTCCAACTTAAACATCGCGATTAGTTCACGTACTTTTTCACCAATCACTTCAGGTGCAGTTCCTAAGTTTTCCAATCCGTAAGCAATTTCTTCAAATACAGTTTCTTTCACGCCAGAAATTTGTGTAAAAGGATTTTGAAACGAATAACCAATTTTTGTAGCTAAATCACCCATTGAATACTCTTGAATAGCTTTCCCATCTAGTTCAATTTCACCTGTCAGCTTGCCACGGTAAAAGCTTGGGATAAATCCGCGAATCACATTACACAGTGTCGTTTTCCCAGCATCGTTATGCCCTACGAGTCCATACACTTTTCCCTTTTCAATCGATAAGTTTATATTTTTAAGCACCTGTTCTTTTTCTAACGGATACTGGTAATAAACATTCTTCATTGTTATCATACTCATTTAAAAAACCTCCACCATACGAATATCATAAAGCCGATGAAAATCACACTGACCACTAAATAATCAACTGGCTTTTTACTCATTTGATAATAGCTCGATTTACGAACAGTTGCCGAAAATGCACGTGCTTCCAACGCTAAAACCTTTTCTTCCGTTTGTTGAATCGATGATAAAACGAGTGGCCCTAACATCGGTAAAAACGCCCTTAGTCTGATCATTAAAGAACCTTCTGTCTCAATACCACGAGACTTTTGGGCCTCTAAAATGGTTTGTGACAATTTCTTCATTTGAGGGATTAATTGAATCGTTGAATAAATGACGAACGTGAACTTTTTTGAAAATCCTGCTTTTTCTAAAGCAAACATCATATCTTTAATTGGCGTTACTAAGAAAAACCAAATTAAACTTGAGCTAATCGCAATGATTTTAGATGTCATCAATAAGCTAGCTTCTAGGCCTTCTTTGTAAAGCGTTAAAATCCCTTTCGACCAGATAACTGTATCTGAAGGAATTAAGAAGCATTGGAAAACAAAAATAAATAGCGCGAGTACAAATATTGATTTTATAAAAGCAGATAAAAACTTAGTTCCTACCCCTGATATAAAAGCAATTATGATAAATATAGGGAAAACACTATATTGAGATATGTAACCTGGCATCATTAACGTAAATAGAATAACAGCTAATACGATGCTCATTTTCGTTGAAGGATACAGCTTTTGAATAGCATTAGTCATTTTGCTTAAACACCTCTCTTAGCTTCTTCGGAATATAGTTCCAACCGTAGTTTAATTTCACTAAAAATCTAGGTGGAATGCGTTTAATTAGGAACAAAGCGATTGCCATATTAATAATCGTATTGACCGTTCCAGAAATAATATTTGTTGAGATAACCGATGTCCAAATTTGCTGTCCTGCTGCTAAAAATGTTGCTGTAATCAAATCAACACCTGATCCTGTAACACCACCGAATAATAAAACGACAACGACTGCAGAAGACATAGCTGCAATAACGGCTCCTAGTGCACCCGCAATCACGATGCCTACTACGTTCGTATACATCTTCCATTTTGAGAAGTAACCTGTTGCTAACCCAACACAAATTGATACAAATCCGAATGGAATCGAAGTTGGATTTAACATCCCGTTTACTAAGTTTCCGAGGCCCCCGGTAATGAGTCCAATCCAAGGTCCCGCAATCATTGCTACTAACGTGGTTCCGATTAAATCTAAGTACACCGGCAATTTAAGAATGGATGATAATTGATATCCGACTACACTTAGTGACACCCCTACAGGAATAAGTAAAAGTGCTAATAGAGTAAAGTCATGTTTAATTCCTTGCTTCACTGTTATTCTCCTCACAAAATAGCTGTTTTAGTTGTAAATGTTTGCTTCTTTTCCTAGAAAATGAAACGTTTCATTTTTAGCGATAAAAGAAATACTAATTTATTTCTTTTATCGAAGCGCCTTGTTGAATAGAACATTCCAATATTTTTATTTCTGGATTAGCATGATTGCCTTTCAAACTTTTCAATATTTCTTCCGCCGTATAATAGCCGATTTCTTCTACTGGCTGCGTAACGATTGCCAAGTTAGGTTTTATCACTTTTGATATTTCATCTAAATCAAAGGCAATTAACGAAATGTCTTCATATACTTGTAAAATATGTTCATTCAAACATTCTAAAACCCCTAAGGTCATATCATAATTCGTCACAAAAATAGCTGTAGGTCGATTAGGTAACTTTAAAAGTTGTTCACAGGCTTTATACCCTTCAACTTTAAGGTATTTTCCGTAAACTTGGTATTCGTCTTTAATTGGGACATGATAATGATCCAATGCTTGTAAATAACCCTTTCGACGTTCATCCGAAGTATAACCACCTCTATCACCCAATATAATCCCCACATCACGATGCCCCGCTTTTATTAACAACTCGGTTGCCTTAAATGCTGCATTTGCATTATCTACAAGAACAAAATGCTGCACAGTACTCGAGTTGAACAAACGGTCCAAAACAATGATTGGAATCGATTTCACCATAACCTCTAACCATTGCTGTAAAAATTGATGATTGGCATGTGGAATGACTAATAGGCCATCGACTTTTTGATAGACTAAATTTTGCAACTTCGCTTGATCTACTTTTGAATCGCCTGTTACAACACAGATGATTACCGTGTAGCCATGCTCGGCCAAAATTTTTTCGATGATTGCTACAATTTTTGTCGAAAACGTTAGCTCTAATGATGGCACGATAAAACCTATATTACTCGATAATTTCGTACGCAACCCTCGTGCAAATAAGTTCACATTGAAATCTAGTTGTTCTATCGAATCTTCAATAAGTGCCCTGTTCTTCTCCTTCACTTGATGACCGTTTAAATACTTAGAGACTGTTCCTAAAGACAATCCGGTCATTGCAACTATATCTTTTATCGTCGCTGCCAATAAAATCACCCCAAAAATGAAACGTTTCAAATTTATGTAATCATTTAATCCGCAATGATTTTATCATGCAAAACTGTTATATGTCAATACGATTTATTGTATCAATTTTTCATCTTGTATTGATACAGATGTGTCCATACTAAAACTTGAGCTTGGAATAAAAACATCATTTTTTTGATAGGCCGCGGGTTTGTCTAAAAACTGAAGGTAACACATATCTTTTTATTGGGGGGTATTCGTCCACTTTTAAGACTAGACACAACGGACAACTATTTATAGGTACCTTCTAGAGATTCTCTTTTCATGAAGGGAAATCGTCAATCTTACTTGTTGCCGTAACGACCTTCGTATTATTATGATATAATTCCTTAATTAAGTTTTTTAGGTTAGTAGTGAATTAGATAGGAGAAAAGTTTTATGAAAACAATCAAATTAATCCAGCATGATAATCAATTTGCATATGATATTCATCGCTTATCACAAGCACCAGAAGTAAAAAATGCACTTGGGTTACCTACGCAAACGATTGAGGATACAAAAGAATTTAATTACCGTATGTTAGAAGATGAAAAGAATGGTAAAACCGTTTCACGTCTCATTTTAAATGAGGAAGGAAAATTAATTGGTGTTTCCTCTTTAATGTTCATCGATCGAGCAAAGAATAGTTGTCATATCGGTAGTTGGATTGGCTATGAATATTGGGGACAAGGATACAATTTACTTTCTAAAATAGACATGTTAAAAATAGCATTTGAAGAACTCCAATTAGATGTCGTGTTTGCAGGCGCAAGAAATATCAATATTCGTTCTCAAAAGGCCCAACAAAAATTGCCCTTTATTCGATTGAACGTTGAAAATGAGTTTCCTCAGGAACATAAATTTTTAGAAAACAAGGAAAAACAACCATGTGTCCTCAATGCTTTTTATAAAGATGATTTTATCCAATTTATGAATGATGAATGATGAATGATCAATTTTCAGCAATCTGTAGTTTAGATCAAACAGGCTTGTGTAAAAAGTTCCTCGTTACGCCTTATCGTCTCTAGTCCGTCCTTTTTTCTTGAAAGTCTGGTGTATAAAAAATACCTGTAGTTAGGACACTCTTTTTCAAGTGTCCTAACTACAGGTATCATATTAGTGTTACATTTCCTCTATTTGCTTTTTTATTCTTTCTATTTCAATAGATGTATTTACTTTTATTTTTGTTTCTAAATTATCGATTAATGCATTTACGAATTCAATCAACTTCATCCCAAAAATTCTTCTTAACTCTTGTCTGTCAACTTCTTGTAGTAAGGATGCCCCAATTTTATCATGTTCTTTTTGATACCTTGAAACTTCCTTCGTGAAATGGATGGAGATGCCTATTTTTTTATATACGTTGGTCGTAATTGCTACTTAGAAAGGATTGTTCCTGAATAAATAGCATTCGTTCTTACCCCTGGCTTCGTTTCGCCATTAATCGAATAAATCGTATCTTTCATTAAAACTAGCCCTTCTCCACAAGGCGCATCAAATGGAATTTTTCCTACTGATCTCCAAGTATCCTTTTTCGCATTATAAATTAAAATATCTTTATTCCAGTTAAAATCAACAGGGTCCGTATTAAAGTAAGTTGTTCTGAAAGCTAATAAGTCATCGCCTTGTAATGTGCCTAAATTTTTTACGGCATGGTCATATACTTCTTTATTAAATCCGCCAATTACCATCATTTCGTCTTTATTTAATTTGACTGAGTTTGCACCTAATAAAGAAATTTCTTTTTTACCCACTTTTACTGATGAAACTTTTGACCATGTGTTTTTTTCGATATTGTATTTATAGCCATCTGTATACGCGATGGAGCCCCCACCACTAAATACGTACAAGTGTCCATTTAATATTTGAGCCACACTTTGATTGCGCACCGTTTCTCCTGGTATTGTTGCTAATTCACGCGTTTTTGAAGTTTTTAAATCATATTCATATAATTTATTACTCTCTTTCCCATTTTGCTTGCCAAGTCCAATGTACAATTTCCCATCGTTTTCAGCCGCAACCCCATCACTAATCGTGAATGGTAAATCGCCTACTTTTTTAACGTTTAGTTTATTTTTTTTGTCTACTGTTAGCAACGTAATATCATCTGCGTATTCTTTTTCAGGGCTACCTCCAATATAATAAACCCCTGCATCTGTTGTTACGGAAGATCCATAGCCAATTTCATGAGTAAGATTCGTATGCTCGACCATTTTTAATTGATTATTACTCTTTTTTAATACATAGATATCGGAATAATGTTTCTTTGCTCCCCCATTTAAAACGGATTCATAAGGGAAATTAGCCCCTCCACCAACGATGACATAATCTTTATAAGCCCCTGCTAACACACCTGCTGTTCCAATATTTTTATCAAATCCCTTTTGTGCCTCTAACGCTCCTGCATGTTCCCAAACGATTCTTTCTACCGATTTTTCACCATCAGCTGCACTCACTTTCCCACCAACATTCCCACTCAAAATCAACATTGATGCAATTGCCGTTACGAATAATCCTTTTTTCAAAGTATTTCCTCCTCATTTTTTATTTCAAAATATCACCCGGTCGCTTGATTACACCATGCTATCATCCAAATTTACAGTTTTGAATATTCAGATAAAACAGGTTAAAAAAAAGCAGCTTTCTAAGTCATATTTTGTATATAAAAACTATTACGAGCAGCCAAAAAGGACATGACTTCCCGTAACAGTTTAAATAACTAAATTCATAGGTTTCCACTTTACAGCATCTTTTCAATAACCGCATTTGCAGTTCGTTCTTTGTTGTGAACTGCTTCCTGATTCGTTCTTTTAAAATATTCAAAGTAGAGTAAATCTAAAAGATACAGTTGTGCGATCTTTGCAGTTAAACTCCCACCTTGAAGCGGGCCTTCATTCGCACCGCAAAGTAATGTAATATCCGAGTAACTGGTCAAAGGAGATTTTGCGAATCTAGTAATAGAAATAATTTTTGCGCCGCGTTCTTTTGCTACTTTTGCCACTTCAATCGTATCTTTTGTTGAACCCGAATAGGAAATGAGGACAGCTACATCTTTTTCTGTCATTAAAGCCGCAGACATCACTTGAAGATGTGAATCGATGGAGCATTCCGTTTTATTCGTAATCCTCATAAACTTGTTTTTCGCTTCCATTGCGGTCATTAAGGAGGAACCTACCCCAAAAAAATGAATTCTTTCCGCTTGAACCATACTTTCAACCGCATCGGAAATATCATTTTCTGTCATTAAGTTATACGTCTCTGTCATTGCATTGATATTTGAAGAGAGCACTTTAGATGCTAGTTCTCCAATTGTATCCTGCATTGTAATGGTGCTAGAAAGTTGTGGGGTTTCGTCATCAAGAGAAATACTATGAGCTAATACAATTTTAAATTCTTGGTATCCTTTTAAATCCATCGTTTTGCAAAATCTAAAAACACTGGATTCCCCTACGTTACATGCATCTGCCAAATCCGTGATAGACATGTAAATAACCTCTTTAATATTTTCAAGAATATAGTCAGCTACTTTTTTTTCTGTGTTCGTAAATGAATTGTACCTTGAATGAATAAGTGAAAATAGATCTTGGTTTGCCATGTGGGAACTCCTTTATTTTCATTTTAAATGTAGAGAGACTGCACCAAGAAGACCCGCTTTATTTCCAAGGGAAGCTTTCATAATTTTCACATCTGAAAAGCACTCCATCGTTAACTCTCGAACTTTACTTGATACCATATTGACCACACTTTCCTGCTCCATCACGCCACCACCAATAATAATTGCTGGAGGGTTAAAAATGTGAACAAGGGAAGTGAGACCTACCGCTACTTCTTCCACCCAGTCGTTAAGAACGATTTCGAGGCTTTTATCTCCCTCAGTTAATCTTTCAAAAATCATGCGACCATTTATTAAATCGGGATGTATTTCCTTTGCCCTCTTGATTAAAGCGGTTGCCGAAGCGTATGTTTCATAGCACCCAGCCTTACTACAGTTACACTGATTTCCAAAAGGGTGAGTAATGATATGTCCAAATACTGCCGCCAGACCGTTATGTCCTCTATAAATTTCAGAATTCATGACGATGGCACCACCAATACCTGTACCATAAGTTAAACAAAGAAAATCATTAAACTCCTTCGCAACTCCGAAATTTTGTTCTCCTAAAGCGGCTGCGTATACATCATTTTCAACTTTTACAGGAACGTTAAATTGATTTTCTAAAATCTTCTTTAATTGTGTACCTGTATAATGAGGAATATTGTCATTCGCATAAATGATCGAACCTTCTATACTATCTACTTGCCCAGCAGTGCTTATACCAATTGCATCAAAGTCCTCGTATTCGCTTATTATCTTAATTAGTTTTTCAACTAAATATTTTCCACCTTTTTTACTTTCTGTGTCGAACTCTTTAAATAGCTCAATCTTGCCCTCTTTATTTGAGATGCCAACTTTTATAGATGTTCCACCAATATCGGCTGCCAATATTTTCATTTTAATCACCTTCTACACCTATCTTTTCATGCAGAATAATCCCTTTTAATAAAGGAATTATTCGGTAAAATATTTTTCCTATTCATTCATCTTTCATTGCAGAAATAAATCGCTTTGTAATTTCCATTGGTCTCGTAATTGCTGTACCTACGACTGCTGTATGAACGCCTACTTCGAACACGCGCTTCAGTTCCTCAGGCGTCCAAATTCCCCCTTCTGCAATGACTGGGATTGGGAAATCTTGAACTAATCGTTCCATTAACTGTAGATCAGGTAATGACCGATTTTTTGTATATTCGGTATAGCCACTTAACGTTGTACCTAAGCAATCAAATCCTAGTTCATAGGCCTCTTTCGCTTCTTCATAAGTCGAGCAATCCGCCATAAAAATTTGCTCTTTATACGTTTCTCTAATTTCAGGGAACACTTCACTGATTGTCTTTCCATCCGGTCGAATTCTTTTCGTCGCATCCAGTGCAATAATATCTACACCTTCATGATAAAGAAGTTCAATCTCTTTATTAGTCGGTGTTATAAATACATCCGACCCTTCATACACCTGCTTTATAATTCCAATGATAGGCAGCTCAACGACCTTTTTCATTTCTTTAATATCTTCCACACTATTTGCTCGAATCCCCTTTGCCCCTCCAAGCATTGCGGCATAAGCCATTTTACTCATAATAAAAGGGCTATGAAGGGGTTCTTCAGGAAGTGCCTGACATGAAACGATTAATTGGCCATGAATGCGACTAAAAGTTTCCTGTTTTTTATTCATATACATACATCTCCACGTAAAAAATATTACTTATCCGATCCAAGCGTAATTCCTTTTGTAAAATACTTCTGGAAGAAAATAAATATTAGTAACATAGGAATGGCTGCAACTGTTGCTCCGGCCATTTTATAAGCAAAGTTTGGATTTAAATCTTGCATCAATGTTGCTATTCCTACCATGAGCGTTTTTGAATCTTTAGATTGTCCAACTACAAGCTGCCATAAATAGTCATTCCACACTTGAACAAAGTTAAGAATAAATAATGCACCAATCCCTGGTTTTGCTAAAGGTAACATGATTTTATAAAAAATTTTAAACTCACTCGCCCCATCGATTTTTGCCGCTTCCCTTAAAGAATCAGGAATTGTATCAAAAAATCCTTTTAGTAAAAATACCCCAAAAGCTGTTGCGACGTTAGGGAAAATCATTCCACTTAACGTATTGACCATACCGAAGTCTTGAATAATTCGAAACAAAGGAACAATCATCACTTCTTTTGGAATCATTAAACTTGAAATAAAAATAATGAAAAGAATATTTTTCCCCTTAAATTTTAGCTTTGAAAAGGCATAGGCTGCTAGGGCACTGACGATGATTAAGGCAAACGTAGAAACTAAAGCGACAACTAAACTATTGTACGCCCATGTAAAAGCAGGCTGATTGCTAAAAACATCCGCATAATTGCTCCAAGTAAAGGTCTTTGGGAACCAATCTGGCGGCATTTTAACAACATCCGCGCTATTCTTAAAAGAGCTTGTTACAAGCCAGTAAAGCGGAAACAAACTTAGAATAGCAAAAAATATGACAATAATATTGAATACGATATCAATTTTTTCTCTCTTCTTAGCTTTCTTTTTAAACATGTTTGATCACCCCTAATCCTTCTTAAACATGGCTCTAAGCTGTGGAATCGATAGAACTAATGTAATTAAGAACATAATGACACCGACTGCCGAAGCAATACCAAGCTGATTATATTTGAATGCATTATTGTATAAGTAGTACATGAGCGTTGTTGAGGCATTATTTGGCCCTCCACCCGTTAATAGTTGGATGACAACAAATATCTTAAGTACGGCAATAATGTTCATAATAATAATGTAAAGGGTAGTTGGCTTGACCATTGGAATGATAATCTTAAAGATTACTTTCATTCGACTTGCCCCATCTACTTCCGCCGCTTCAAAAAGCTCCTTTGGGACGCCAATCATAGATGCTATGTACAAGATGATTGCTTGCCCTACATTCGTCGCGAAAGTTACGAAAATAATGACAGGTAATACTAACCTTGTATCACCTAAAAAATTCACGGATACAACTTCCAATTCCCTTGCTACAAAAGGAATGAGTCCATTTGCAGGGTTTAGTAAAAAGCTCCAAATCATACTCATTACGACCATCGAAACCATGACAGGGATATAGTATGCCCCTCTTATAAATGACACATATTTCGCATTTTTATCAAACACCGCTGCAGATACAAACATGGCGAAAACAACAGTTAATGCGACAATAAATACAACAAAAATGACTGTGTTAATCGTCGATTGAATGAAGACAGGATCACTAAATAGTTTTCGGTAATTGTCCAATCCAACAAATACTTCATCTTGATAGTTAATTTGGAATAAACTTAATCGAATTCCTTCTATAATCGGATAAACTAGGAAGATTAAAAAAAGTAAAATTTGAGGTGCGACAAATAAATAGCCCGTGAGATTTTCTTTATTAGACTCTTTGATGATTTTCATGCGCATCATTTACCTTTCTACAATTTAAGCCCCAATAAAGGGGCTTAAATTGATGTAAAGTTATATACTTTAAGAAGTTTATTTATAAATTACTGAGTTTGCTTTTGCTTCTTCAATTACTTGATTGCCTTTTGTTTGATAGCCTTCCACTGTTTCTTCGGCTGTTTTTGCACCTGTATATAAAGCTTGTAGTTCTGGATATAGAACTTGTCTTAATTGGCTGTATCCTGGTACATTTCCAGTAAAGTTAAACACGTATGGCGCGTTTGCAGCATATGCTGCGAAGAAAGGATTTTCTGCACTAAATTCTTCCACAACAGAATTTCTTACTGGCACACCATTTTTAGAAGCCTTCACAAGTTCTGGATCTGTTGACATAAATTTCACGAAATCCTTACTAACTTGAATTCTCGTTTCGTCTTTTGTATCAAAAACAGCTGCTCCTGTCACATAAGTGAATGATAATGGATCGCCACTTTCAGATGGGATGTTCGCCAGTCTAATATCAAATTTAGGTGCTTTTCCACTTTCCATATCAGCCTTAGCGTTATTGAATAAAATCGCATTTGTAAAGCTAATTGCTAACTGTTGATTTTGGAACATCGCGTTTACATCATTTGAAGAAACTGATTCTGCACCAGGGTTTGTATAGCCAGCGTCGTAAATTTTCTTCATCCAGCTTGCCGCCTTCGCACCATTTTCATCATTAATCACTAGCTGACCATCTTTATCAAAGAATTGATTCCCAAACATTCTTAAATAAGCAAGATTCCACGTATCCCCTTGATTATTTAGAGCGAATAAGCCCATTGGGTATGCATTTGAATATTTTTCCTTAGGTAGGTTTTCTTTTAATGCTTTAAGGATTTCCTCATACTCAGCTAGAGTCCAAGTCTTAATTTCTTCTTCTCCACCAATGTACTTCTCAAGTCCTGCCGCTTCGAACATTTCCGCGTTATAAGCAAAAGTTCCTGGGTTTTGTGAGAATGGGTAGAAGTAAACATCATCACCGAATGTCACATTATCCCAGTAGTTTTGAGCGATATCATTTTTTGCTGCATCGTCCACGATATCATTTATCGGAACTAAAGCGCCTCGGTGAGCATAATCTCCCATAGCGAATACACTTTCAAAGAACACATCTGGAGGCGTCCCACCATTCAGATTTACATTTAATAGCTCGTCCCTTTGATCACCTGCAACAACTTCAACATTGACGTTTACATTGTGATCCTTATATTCTTTTTCAAATCGTTCAGCTGCATGTTTGAAGAAGCTATCGTAGTCGGCTCCCTCTTCAGAACCGTCTAAAACACCCTTCCACTGCGGTGTTAACCAAACTCTAAGTTCCACTTCTTTACCTGAATCAGAATCCACCTCCGAATTACCCGACTCTTTTTCTGCACAACCTGCTAAAGCTGATAGTACAAGACCAGTTGCTAACCCCATTGTCAAAAAACGCTTTTTAAACATGAACATTTCCCCCTTATTCATCCAATTAATCTGATAAAATATTTTTGATTCTATGAAATACTAGATGTGATAATAGCTTATGCCCTTCTTCATCAAGATGCATAAAATCAATGTTATTCATTGGTACGAGTCCCTTTGTATCTAGAAATTCTGTATCTTGAGTAGCCAATAATTCTTTTAAATACTTTGGCATTTCCTCTGATTTAAGATGACAATCCCTTCCCATTGAAGGTCCTACTTCTGTTTCGTAGTATTCTTTTTCAATAGGAGGAGGCGCAATAACTAACACTTTTGGAAAGCCTCCCTTTGAAGCTGCCGGAGTAGTTTTTGCCTTTTGTGAAAGTCTAGCAATTCCTTGTGCGATATTATAAGAAGTTAAATGAAACCTTTCTTTCGTATCATTTGTACCAAGCATAATAATGACAAGCTCTAAAGGTGCATGGCTCATTAAGCACGGATGGATGTAATCATAACCATTTAACCCTTCAAATAATGGATCATCGATTACACTTGTTCTCCCTGATAATCCTTCCTCAATAACTTGAAACGCATCCCCTAACATTTCAGCTAATCGGCTTGTCCACCTAACCCCTTCTGGAAATCTTTCATTCGTTCTTGCATTAAATCCCCATGTATTGGAATCTCCAAAACATACGATTCTTCTTTTCATTTGGTTACCTTTACATAAGAAGATATCGCTTGATCAATCATCTGTTTAATATCATTAATTTTAATCAAGTCTTCCCCGGTTACTGGCTCTAGTGGCCCTCGAACACTTCCGATATTTACTCCACTTAACTTTAAAACTTCTTTAATAGCCGAATACATCGAACCATTTAAGGAACATAACGCGATAATAATGTCATTAATATCCTTTTGTATTTTTCTCGCATCATTAAAGTTTCCTGTCGAGACAAACTTTTCAGCCATTAAGAAAAGTTCTGGCATCACTCCATATGTTCCACCTATGCCACTATCCGCACCAATTAATCTTCCCGCAACATATTGTTCATCAGGTCCGTTAAAGACGATTACATTTTCTTCAACCGCCTTGAATCTTTCAATATCCATTACAGGCATTGAGGAATTTTTGACGCCAATTACCTTTTTATTCTCTATTAATTTTCTAAATAATGGCAGTGAAAGGCTATATCCCGTCGTTTGCGGAATGTTGTAAATAATAAATGGCAAGTCGGTTGCATCCATAATTTCAGACCAATACTTATAGATTGAACTTTCAGGTAATTTGAAGTAGATTGGTGGAATTGCAGATAGCGCATCATATCCTAATTCATTTGCATATTGTGCTAGAATCACACTGTCTCTAGTAGATGGTGCGCCAACATGTGCGATTAACGTGCATTTCCCTCTTAAACTTTCAGCAACATATTTTAAAGTTGCTTTTCTTTCTTCGAGGTTTTGATAAATGCATTCTCCTGAACTACCACCAACGTAAAGTCCATTAACCCCTTTATTGTACAAGTAGTCGCATAATTCTTTCGTTCGATTTTCTGAAACTTCTCCTACATCATCATAACAAGCATAAAAAGCAGGAAATATTCCTTTAAATTTTTCTAAGTTCACTCTAATCCCACCTAAAATTAATGTAGTAACAAACTATTTCTTTGAGGTTATAACGCTCCCTTCCATTTTTTCCTTGTTAACGCTTACAAGTAATCATATACTAGACTTTAAAATATGTAAATAATTTTCTAAATATTTTTAATTTTAGGAAATTATTTTCAAAACAAATTCTACCCTTCTCTTTCCATTGACAAAGTTCTCCTTTTCAAGCAAATTTATAAAAAGTACGGTGAGTAATTCCATGAAAGAAGGAGCGCATATGATAAAGAAACTAGCAGACTATTTCCACATGGCTTTTACGACTGATTTCATTCCAGAAGACACGGAGAACTATTGGTTCCAAACAGAAGATGGGCAAACTTTTGGCCTATTAAAAACAGCGATTACTGAGGTCGAGCTAAACCTTTTACGAACATTATTTCTTTTAATTGAGGACACAGAAACGAATTCAAAAAACACGATTGTTCAGTTGAAATGGCAACAATTTTTATTTGGTCATTCAAACGACTTCCCTTTTTCGGAAGATGTTGAATCGATTCGTTTTTTTTATTTTCAATCGAAACAACCAATTGCTGACCCGATTAACTTTGAAGAAGCTATTAAAGGGGCTTTTCAGCAACCGATCGTTCTATGGGTTAACAATATGTACGGGATTATTATTGAGGAAAAACCGCAAAGTATTTTTGATAAAGAGGAATTTATCCAGTTAAGCGACACATTGACGAGTGATTTTCTTGTTGTGATATATAGTTTTATCGGACAATTACATAAAGCGGATATGTTGTTAAAAGAGAAATTTAGTATGGAAAAACAATGCTTTCAAGAGCTTCTTCCTTATATTGAACAAGAAAAAACAGTACTATTTTATGAAGCCTTCCCTAAACTTCTCATTACATCAACACATTTAATCGATCAAAAACTACTGTCCTATTATTTAATAGAAAGTCTTCAAGACGAGGAAATGCTCCATACGTTAAAAGTGTTTTTGCAATATAATTTGAACGCTTCTTTAGCCGCTAAAAGGTTGCATATCCATCGGAATAGCTTGCAATACCGATTTGATAAATTCATTAATAAAACAGGTATTGACTGCCGAGAGTTCTCCAATGCAGCATTTTTAGCGCTTGCGATTCCATTAATGACGAAGAAAACCTCTTAATTTCTTTACCGTAATTAAGAGGTTTTGAACTTATGTGAGCATTATTGTACAAAGTGCCCTATAAACAAGGTGGATATTTTGTGCAAATTGAACATTTACATTTCCTGTTACTTTCTACTACACTATGTAAAACGCTTTCATTTTTAAGGGGGATATGATTAATGGCTGAATTAAAATTAGAACATATTTTTAAAATTTATGATAAAGATGTAACTGCGGTAAAGGATTTTAACCTTGAGATTAAAGATAAAGAGTTTATCGTTTTCGTTGGTCCTTCAGGTTGTGGAAAATCAACAACACTGCGTATGGTAGCTGGGTTGGAGGAAATTTCAAAAGGTGAATTGTTAATCGATGGCAAGCGGATGAATGACGTTGCGCCTAAAGACCGTGATATCGCGATGGTTTTCCAAAACTATGCCCTTTATCCACATATGAGTGTGTATGAAAATATGGCGTTTGGCTTGAAATTACGAAAACTTCCAAAAGATGAAATTGACCGTCGCGTAAAGGAAGCTGCTAAAATTTTGGATTTGGAACCCTATTTGAATCGTAAACCAAAAGCTCTATCAGGTGGTCAACGTCAGCGTGTTGCATTAGGTCGTGCCATCGTTCGTGATGCACGAGTTTTCTTAATGGATGAGCCACTATCAAATTTAGATGCCAAGCTTCGTGTTCATATGCGTGCGGAGATCACGAAACTGCATCAACGCTTACAAACTACAACGATCTATGTAACGCATGACCAAACAGAAGCAATGACAATGGCAACGAGACTTGTTGTAATGAAGGACGGAATTATTCAACAAGTTGGGACACCAAAAGAAGTGTACGAGAAACCGAAAAATGTTTTTGTCGGCGGCTTTATCGGTTCACCTGCCATGAACTTTTTCACAGGTACGCTATTAGATGGAAAAATGACGATTGGCAATGTTTCACTTTCCATCCCAGAACAAAAAATGACCTATTTACGTGCGCAAGGCTATGTAAACAAAGAAATTACGATGGGCATTCGTCCGGAAGATTTCCATACTGACCTTACTTCAATTGAAGCTTCTCAAAGTTCCAAAGTCGATGTAACAATAGAAGTAGCGGAATTACTCGGCGCTGAAACCATTCTTTACGCCCAAATCGAGGAACAAACATTTATTTCCCGTGTCGATGCTTCCACTGATGCGAAACCAGGTGAAGTTCTGACATTGGCATTGAATATGAACAAAGCCCATTTCTTTGATATAGAAACGGAAGACCGCATTCTCCCAGATCAAGATTAAGAAAGCTAGTGCAGCGCCCCCTTTTCCATATGTGAAAAGGGGTTTTTTTTAGGGAGAAAACGGTTCTCATTTCCACTCTACTCAATGCATTTTGATCAGTTCAAATAACTTTACGATACTTTCTGGGAATGTACGATCTTTCATCGTGCATAAGTAGACGTTACGATTTAAAAACTCACTTTGCACTTGGTGGGTCATTAAGGATTTTGGCAAAGGCTGGGCTACATAATGCTGAGGTAAAATCGCAATCCCTAGCCCTTCTTCTACTAATATTTTGATCATTTCAAATCGCTCTATTTTATATTGGATATGCGGTGTCACATTTTCCTGTTCAAAAGCTTTTAATATTTGTGCACTCGTTTGAAATTCAGGCATCCCGATGATTAACGTTTCTTTCGCAAAATCGGCAAGCTTTATGATTTCCTGTGATGCAAATGGATGCTCTTTTCTAGTTAAGATGACATACGGCTCGTTATACAATAATTCACTTTTAATTTCATGATCAATAATATGTTGGTTTGTAATAACCCCATGCACGTTTAGACGCAACAATGCCTCGCGTACCGTTTGGTTATACAGTGTATCCATCAGTGTAATTTTATTGTGTGGGTATTGTTGTTGGTAGGCAATCATTACCTGCGAAAACCAGTAATTCGCGGATTCAATCATACCTAATTTTATTTCGATATGCTCCCCTTCTGCAAACTCCTTTAATTCGGTTTCCATTACTTCAAATTGAGCAATTAAACGGATGGAACGCTCATAAAATTGTTTCCCTAATTCCGTTAATTGAAATTGTTTTGTAGTACGTTCAATTAGTAATGCACCGATTTCCTTTTCAAGCGTTTTGATTGCATTACTTAATGAAGGTTGTGAAATATGCAAAGCGTTTGCAGCCCTTGAAAAGCTTTGATATTTGACAATCGCAGCAAAATAATACATCTTCTTTAAGTCCATATTGCCACCTCATTTATAGTTTAATGCTATTATAAGATAAAAAATTAATATTTGTTATTATAAATACAAAGAAATATAATATTAATATAATGTTCATTAAAAAAGGAGAGGTCATTATGTATAAAAAAGCGGATTCAACTGTTTGGCAAGGACGTATCGATCATGATACGGACGATACATACTTTCGTTATCATCAAATTGTTCAAATCGCATCTGAACCAATTAAAGGAGCCATTGGATTAATCGGATTTTCATGTGATGAAGGTGTGCGCCGAAATAACGGCAATGTTGGGGCAAAGGACGCGCCACTTGCCTTACGAAAGCAACTTGCCTCTATTCCTTGGCGAAAACCGTCCCACAAAAATCTTTTAATTGATTTTGGCGATATCGTTTGTGAAGGCAATGAATTAGAACGTGCCCAACAAGAATTAGGAAATCAAATTTCTACCATTTTAACTTATGGCAAAGCAATCGTACTTGGGGGTGGACATGAAACGCTTTATGGGCAATACTTAGGAGTGCGTAAAGCAGTTGGTCCTAACGCTTCCATTGGCCTCCTTAATATTGATGCTCACTTTGATATGCGTTCTTATGAAGCACAAACCTCATCAGGAACCATGTTTAAGCAAATTTTAGATGAGGATCCAAATACCCATTATTTCGTATGCGGCATTCAAAAATATGGCAACACAACTGCCTTATTTAACACAGCTGATACATACAATGTACGCTACTTTTTAGATGAAGAATTGGATTCTACAACATTTCCTACAGCATTAAACGAATTTATGGATGCACACGATGTATTGCTCGTTACGCTCTGTATGGATGTTCTTAATGCTGCTGAAGCACCTGGTGTTAGTGCACCATCCCCATTTGGCTTATCCGCTTTAAAAGTTCGGGCAATTTTACGTCAAATGGCCGCGCATAAAAACACAGTTAGCTTTAGTATTTGTGAGGTTAATCCTTTACTAGATATTAATAATCAAACAGTAAAATTAGGCGCTTATTTTATCAACGAAGTCATTATGAACAGCAGCGATTAGACAGAGGAGGAAATTTATGACATTCGATCAAATTACAACACTATGCTTAGCCGTAACATTATTTTTAATTGGTACTTTTTTAGTAAATAGGATTCCTTTCTTAAATCGATTTTGTATTCCAGCACCTGTAGTTGGGGGCTTATTATTTGCGATTATCGCAACACTATTAAAAAGCTTCGACATTATTGAAATTACGTTAGATACTTCACTTCAATCCATTTTCATGATTACATTCTTCACGACAATTGGGCTTGGTGCAAGTTTTAAGCTTGTTAAACTGGGCGGGAAACTGCTTATTATTTATTGGATCGCTTGTGGATTTTTAGCCTTAATGCAAAACGTAATTGGCGTTTCATTAGCAAAGGTTATGGGACTTGATCCATTAATCGGTGTGATGGCAGGAGCTGTGTCAATGGAAGGTGGACATGGATCTGCTGCTGCTTATGGGCAAACGATCGAAGCTTTAGGCGTACCTTCAGCTATCTCAATCGGTATGGCTGCAGCGACTTGTGGTTTAATCGCTGGGGCACTTGTTGGGGGTCCAGTAGTTCAATACTTAATTCGCAAATATGATCTAAAACCTTCATCTGATGAAACTGAAGTATATGTTGAAAAAGCAGAACATCCAGTAACTGAAAAATCATTTATGTTACAAGTTTTCTTAATCACCTTCAGTATGGCTATAGGAACGTATCTTGGCGATTGGTTCTCATCACTAACAGGCTTCGTATTGCCAGCGTATGTAGGCGCAATGTTCGTAGCTGTGATTGTTCGTAACATCGTTGACCGCTTCAACCCTGATATCATCAACATGAAAGAAATCAATTTAATTGGTGATATTTCATTAGGTATCTTCTTATCAATGGCCTTAATGAGTATTAAATTATGGGAAGTTGCAGACTTAGCTTTACCGCTATTTGTAATCGTTTTCGTACAAGTATTCTTCATCGTATTCTTTGCTGTGTTCGTTCTTTTCCGCGTACTTGGCAAAAACTTCGATGCAGCAATAATGGTATCAGGTTTCCTTGGGCATGGACTAGGAGCCACACCAAACGCAATGGCCAATATGTCAGCAGTCGTTGCTAAATATGGTCCATCACGTAAAGCATTCCTAATTGTACCCATTGTAGGCGCTTTCTTAATCGACGTATTCGGTATGCCGATTATCATTACGACAATCAATATGTTTAAATAGATAAGCCAAAAAGCGCAAACCCTTGAGTTAACTGGGGTTTGCGCTTTTTGAGGTTTTCAAAATAATTCGAATTTAAGCATGGCAATAGCGCTTGGATTATGGATACATGTGAATTTGAAAATCTTTTACATCATATATCTTTTTCAAATTTAGCAAAGTAAAATAGCCATTTTTTCGAAACTAAATACGTATCTAATTCGCCTTGAGTTGCGCGTTCGATTGGCGGATTGATCATTTTAAAACCTTGCGAATTTTCATCTTGATCATTATTTAAATAGTCAAACTCTACAATATCAGCTTTAATTGCCTCAATTGGATACCCCATAAAAAAGACATGCCAGCGAATAGCCATTGCAGGTGTCGCATGAGAACCTAAAATTAAACCGATGAATAGTAAAAGAAAAGATAGTTTTATAATTTTCATTAAATGCCTCACTCGTTATGAAAACTCACTAAAATCCTCGTTAGTTGAACAAGGAATCTAGTTTGAAATGGTTTGTTAAAGGTACTTTTCTACCTTCCTTATCCCATTTATGATATTGATCAAAAACCATCTTTACATCATGATTTGCACGTTCCTCTACTAAATACTTTACAGCGAGAAAACTACGCCAATAATCAAACATTATACTTGTTAAACTCCCATGATAACTGGACGTTCCAAAATCATCTAAGGAATGATTACCATATTGACCTTTAAATATTTCTACCATTTCCGACTCTATTTTTGTTATTTCGTTAAATTCAACTTCACTTAATAAAATTTTCCTTGGTAAATACTCACACATTCCTTCTTCAAACCAAATGCTGTCTTCCCTCTCATCATCAAACTCATCAATAAATAAATCTGAGTGATGGGTTAATTCTTGTCCAACTATAGTAAATATATGGTTTTCCGACATATTTTCATAAAACGCTTTTATATTTGGGTAATTATTTTCTTGTCCTTCTAATTGACTAATGAATAGCTTCCTCCAACTTGTTAAATCGGGGGAAATATAGATAATATCTTTTCTTGTAAATGCAGGTATAGCTATTTGGGAAAATATATTTGTTGCTAATTGTTCTGAAGTCCAAACGATCCCTTTTGGTACATCCTTCAAAGCATAATTTTGTTCTAATTCGTTTTGAAACTTCAGTAACTTTTGAGTAAATCTTTCAATTATATCCTGAAATCTATCGAAATCGTCTTTATTTTCAAAAGCATAAATATGTTTCATTAAAATTACCTCTTCCTGTAATTTTTCAAGCAAAAATATTGAACTAGACCGCCAAGTAACTTTGCAAATCATTAAATGTTAATTGTTTTATATTCATTCTCACATATAATGGTAATTATATCATTACTTTTAAAAAGTAATGATATAAAATCCCCAACAAATTCTCGATGCGCTACCGTAATTTCAGCATACCTTTCTTTATAATCTTGCGAATATGGGCTATCGGGACACTATATATGTGGAAGTTCGTTGCTCGAAGCAAATTGGAATATACCTCCCGATTACAATTTTTCCATCTATCTACCAACTAATATCATACTATGTTACAATTTCATTTAAATTATGGATTACTACTCAATTAATATAAGGCAGGAGGCAACGTTAAGTATCAAACAACTCAAATATTATATTGTTGATCTACTGTTAATATTAGTGCCGTTTTTATATGGATATTTGCTAAATGTTATGATATTACCTTTATATCCCTTCATTATGCAATTAGTATTCCTTGTTTTTTGGTATTTTGTTGGTATACGCTTTTCAAATTGGAATATATCGAAATGGAAAAGTTTTTTGATAGGAAATTCTTTATGGCTGATTTCATTTACTCTATTCATTTGGCAATTTATTTTATTAGATGATGTTTCGAGGAATATAAATATTGCAGGATTCTCACAAAACTATATGCTCCCATTTATTTATGGGGCAGCGAAGTTATTACCGTTTGTATATAGCGGCACAATGATGATATTTAGTGCATATATATTAATGTTCATACCATTTTCAATTGGATTTTTCGTTCGGAAAAAATAACTGTATACTTTTCAGTGCGTTACAAAAATGATATAAGGGAGGATTACTATGCGAGGACTCTATATTTCAATTTGTCTCATGCATTTTGTGATTTTAAGCAATATAACAATTTTTGATGGTGAATGGAATGGCATTACAATGTGGTTATGTACAGGTATTTTTATAGTAGCTACTGCATTATTTATTTCTACAAATAAAAAATATAAAAAGCAAAATAATTAACGAAGGCGATTGTTGATTTTTAACAAATATTCACGCCTTCATCTATGATAATAATTGATTGGAGGGCTGTATGTGAACTTAAAAGATGCTTTGATTTATATATTATTTGGCGTAGGTACTTTATTACTTTTTTATTTTGGAAGTGCGGGCTTAATCAAATCTACTCTGAAAGATAACTTTCCAAATAGTCAATTTATCATCATTTTAATTTTGATGATTGTTGTAACATGGTGTATCGGTTTAGGCTTACGAAAACATAGATTATCAATTGCTACGAGGAGTAAATAAACGGGCGTAATTTTTTAAAGATTCAACTAACTAGACAATAGAAAATATTAAAATAACCTTTATGGATAGGACTAGTGATTCTGAATATCAATTCATCATGTAAGTCCTTTTCCGTCATTATCATATCCACGGGACATTTATAAAATTCAGAATATTTAAAACACAAAAAACAATAAGGTTAATCTTCTCCTATTTTGAAAAGTCTAATCCATCACCTTAGAGGCTTGCGTGGTAAATACACCACATATATGTAAATCCTTTAGTCATATGCTCACTCGTTCCTCCATGTGAACTCCATTTACATTAATTCACTATTGGAGCAGCTTTTATCTCAAACTTAATAGTAAATCAGATATGCACCCATCAAAAAGAATGCAATTAATGTAAACAGTAAACTATACCTATTGGATGATTGCCTAATTGATTCTGGTAGGATTTCCTTTATCGTAACCATATAAATCGTTCCTACTGTCAAACTTATTAAGAATGCCCATATTAAATTGTTTTGCTGGCCTATCATCTCCCCAATTAATGCCCCAAGTGCTACAGGAACAGCAATGATAATAGAGAGTAGAAACAACATAGAATAGCTTATTCCAGCAATAAATAATGGTGTAAATAATATCATCCCCTCTGGAATATTGTGCAATATTAACGCTTGTAATAATACTAGGCTAAATTGTGAATGTTCACTCGTCCCAAAAACCACTCCTACAGGAAAATTGTGAATAGCAATAATTAATGCTAAGAATAATCCGATTCGTAAATTATGTTGTTTACGTGATTCTGTTGAGATGATCGGGTTCTTATGAAATCCCAAATGGATTAGCTTAAATAAAATAACTCCAGCAAAGAAGCCTAAGAAAAAAACACTCCAATTTCCTAGTTGTATAGCCTCAGGTACGATTTCGAAACTTAATAACCCTAAGATCAGTCCCGTACATACCGCATAGATAGTACCGATACTTCGCTTAAAACCATTAAAAAAACTTGCAATAACTCCACCTACACCAATTCCCACAAAAGTTGAAAAAAATCCGATTAACCAGCCATGCGTCAATAAACCATCCTTTTATTGTTTGTCTCTAATTTTATATGGCTATCGATTTGAAATTATGTTAAAGGCTTGCATACATAAACAAAGTTCATTTAGCCCCCCTAGGAAAAATTCAGGCATAATGGACGCAACTACATACTTGAACCCTAATGCTTTAGATTGGATCGCCTATGTAAATAGCACTTCCAACTCTTCTCACAATCTCGTCACCCCCCTTTAAAAGCCCGTTACACTTTGCTAGTTACAGTCAGTTTCGACTAAAAGGTTAATAATTGGTTTTTATATTTTCAGTAAGGTTTGCAACATGATAAGAAATATCGGATAAAGTTGCACCAGGGCTATTTGGTTCAACTCCATAAATTTCAAATAGTTCATTTTCTATTTTCATTAGCTCGTATCTAATATCGCTTAATCTTTCAATAATCTTCTCTTTTTCCATTTCAAACTCCCTTTCGATGCATCAGTGAATAAACGGTTATTTACTGTTTTATCATTCACACCCCACAGTAAAATGATTCACTTAATTCACAGAAAACGATTCATGTCGCTCGTTAATTTCATTTTTGATCGTCGCCACTGTGTCAGCTAGAGGAGCCATCACTAACTATTCACCCGCTTTACATATTTTTTTGCGTCCTTGCAGGGTTTTATCATATTTCCCCTATATGTACCAACCCATTGAACACACAAAGTCGCATCAACAGAGAACAAAAAAGAGCAAGCGACATTTTTCAACCACTTTTATAAAGTTGGTCGCTTTTTGGTCGCTTGCCCTTAATATTAAATTAGGAATTAACCTCTAAAACCCTTGAAAACACTGCTATTCTTAAATAGCAGCTTCTAACGCTACAATCATCATATCGTTGAATGTCGTTTGACGTTTTTTAAAAGTTTTCCCCCACCTGTTATGATATGGTCAGCTTTTGAGATAAGCGTTAACTTTCTCTCGTTAGTTAATAGGCTAGATTAATTTTAATTGTTAAGATTGACATTGACAATAACAGTTATACCATTAAATGAAATACTAGCTTGTTTCTTGTTCTGATCCCATGAAGCTTTTGATCCGCTTGGACTAGCAACAACTAAAGGAACGAGAGTCATTCCATTCTCAACTAGAACTGGAACATCAATGATTTTTGGTTGACCATTAACTGTAATCTTTTTAGAATTTGCAGTTAAAATAACTTCGCTTATACCGTCATTAATTGTTACTGTTTTTGACTTTTGATTCCAATCTACCTTTGATCTAAACTCTTCGGAAATTACACGAATAGGCACAAGTGTCCTGCCGTTTACTACTTTCCCACCATCGACAACTACTACGTCATTACTTGCAGAGGTAACTGGAGGTAATGGCTTTGGTGTTGGTGTTGGTGTTGGTGTTGGTGTTGGTGTTGGTGTTGGTGTTGGTGTTGGTGTTGGTGTTGAGTAGTTTAAATAACTCGATGCTACATACCCCTCTGTCCCGTCATTTCTTTTCACAGGATACCAAACAAAATGGTTTTTTTTCGTTGAATCTTCATCATATTCAAAAGGGCCCGTAACAGTAACAATTTCCCCTTTACTTAATGAACCCTTAGATTCACTATCCTTATTAGGTTTAGTTCTAAAATTAACAGTTGTAGTTGCACTAACTTTTTGATTTGTTTCAAAATAATGCTTAGATTTTGTTAATGGTAACTCTGAATTAAACTTCATCGTTGTAAATTTAATATTTTCACTACTGCTAGAATCATATTGAAAATCTTCGCTTGAAAAATGTAGCTCTGCTAAGTCTAACATTGCAAATTTCTCAATGATTCCGAAGATTTTCTCTTGGTAGGCTTTACTATTTTTTTCATCAGTTGCTTGGACAATTGGACTATTTACTGGCTTAGTACCGTTATAAGCCATAACAGCGAAGTACCAATGTTCTAGTACATCTTTTTCCCCACCCTTGATGGTAGGTAAATCTTTCCGCTTAAACATTTTATCTAGTGTCTCTACACCCGCGTTAATATTATAGACAAGATCGCTTTTTAGTCTATCTTGATCGTAGCCAGCTTGGTTTGTAATTTGCATAACGCCAATTCCATTATCAGCAGTCACAATCGCTTCACCATTACTACCGAAATGACGCCAATTCCCACTTTCACCTTCCGCTATTGCCTTCACAATTTCAGGAGGAACATTATAATTCCGTGCTGTTTCGGTTAACAAACAGTTCATTGTGGAATAATCAGGGTTTACTTTCGATGCCGAATCATACTCACATGTATTTGCAATATTATTAGCTAATACATCTTTATCCATATTTATAGATAAACAGAGGGCACCAATGGCTATACCACTAATCAATGGTTTCAATATTTTTTTCATATGTAATTATTACACTTCCTTTCATATCTTCTAAAGTTAAAAGATTCAGATATATGTTATCATAAACCCAACATTTGAGATAGGGGGAATATTCTATGTTACTTTCAATTAAAAAGGGGGAGTTACCATAAAAAACACACCACAAATTAGTGATGTGCTGAAATTCTTATAAAGGTAAATTTTTTTCATTTCCTAATTCATTTATTATTTTATCCATAACTCTGTCTGCTCCACTAGCACTGCCCGCCGCAAGAGAATATAATTGCTTAAGCTCTTGCTCATACTTTTCTTCCAATGAGTTAAACAATAGCAACGTAGATTCTAACTCAAAATCAATAGTTCTAATAATCGGTTTATCGCTTACATCATATTGATAGATTCGTAATTCAAACATTTCTTCAACATCATTTAAGTAATGTTTATTATCATTGGATTCGTTCTTCTTTTTCTTTCGTTTTTTAGACTTTACATCGATACATAATAGTAAAAATAATAATCCTTCATATGCCACTTCGAATCCTGAATCAAAAGACATTTTGAATTTTCTATCATCATTTTTGAATTTTCTATCATAATAATCTTCAATAGTGTTATAGTAACCATCTGAAAGGTATTCCCAAGTAATTTTATAATCCTTTGTTCCTTTAACAATCGCTTGTAAAGTAGACTTAAACTTTTCTTCCACCTCTAACCCCTCCTAAACTTACAATATTATAACACTTTATCGTCTTCTTGAGGACGTGGGCTAAACTATTAAAGTCATTCAAGAACAGCTAGGATACGCTAATATATGTGAGACACTAAACACGTATTCGCATGTAACAATGGAACAGAAGCAATATGCAACTTTCTTTTTTTGATTCACTCCCCAAAAAACTCACTAAACAATTGCTTGTCTAGTGAGTTCTAAATGGACTTTTCAGAAGCTAATGTCCCTTATAAATTTATTCCAACTCACAAACCCATGCTGTGCTTAGTCTTGAATGGCCGCTTCTAACGCTACAACCATCATATCCTTGAAAGTTGTTTGACTTTCTTCTGAAGTTGTTACTTCACCTGTTAGGATGTGGTCTGATACTGTTAGGATTCCTAATGCTTGGTATGATAGAGTTTTGAGCTATTTTAAAGCTTCATTACTTTCACAAGAATATAACAAAAACTGTATAGCAATTTTAATATAAGTGATTCTAAATGGGCACTTTTGGGCACCTGTTTTTAGGTGTCCAATTAAGTTCTCGTTTCGTTAGTAACTTCAATTCGTGTGGTTGATACAGGTCACCTTTATATAGCAAGATCCACCACCTCAATATCGCTAACCACGCCCACAGGTATAACCATGCTCATTACAATTTTTTTAATTTAGATATATCAAGTTCATATGTATTTTCATAAATGCGACAGCTATCGATAATTTGTTCTTTCTCTCCAAAAAACACCACTTGGAATGTATCATTTTTATATTGCACAATGAATACATCATCACATAAATGAAATGTATTTCGATTAATCGATATAAAACCATTTGTCTGAGCAGTAGTTTTCACACTAATTTTACGACCATTTGCACTAATAACATCATAACCACGCTCATTTACATTTAACGCTAGCTCTCCATCTGTTTGTAGCACACATAAAAATTCACCAATACGTCCCATTAAATGACGCAACTCTGTCGGCTTACTTTGTAAAATATGTAACTCATAACGCCAAATTTCATTATAGTGTGTATACAATTGAATGACTTGTGCTTTACTAAGACCTTCACTTTGCATATATTTTACACCGTTAATCCATTCACCCACGATACACTCACTTGTTTCGCCATTCTTCTTTTGAAAAATAAGTCCAGTGTACAATGCGTTTTCACCTAAATATTTATACATATTACGGTCAATATATTGAAATAAGTGTTTCGTAAATAAAATACCATCATTATAACGGTTATAGCAATAATCCCCTAACAGTATACTTTCTTTATTCGTACCATATTTGGTTACTAGTAATACTTTCATTTCCGTTGCTGTTACTATATCACCTTCACGTCCTGCCAATACTTCTTTCAATTGCTCATAAATCGTTGCCATATTCCCTCTCTCCTCTCAATATTTCAAGTATAGTTCATTAATGAGCTATTTCAATTCGTGTGAATGGATCAGGTCACCTATCAACAGCATAATAGCTCACCTCAATATCGCTAACCACGTCACCCTACCATCTGTTCAGAACAAACACCACAAGTGTTCATACCAACACAACATAATGAATCAACCTCACTCATAGAAAGGCTCTCAGTCGTCCCTATAGCTCCACAGAATAGCTTTTGTGGCTTACATGAACTACAACCTATAACTGTTATTTAGTCTTATTTAAACGCTCATCTCAAATTAAATCCGAGATACACACTTAGTTTATCCCATTTCTTTGCTATTCTTTTCTATTACTCCCTTAACGCTTGAGCTTACACTGTATGTTCATTGGAGCTAACTTGAACTAATTTTGTTCAATTGGCTTCATAAGAATACTCTCAAGCCATTGTGTGATCTTGTACTTGTCTTCAATCACACTCACACCTACTAACTTCAAATAATGATTTTATACTTCTAGGACAATAAAAATGAGCGCCATCATAGCTTTCAAAAATAAGGTAAATAGTCTAACTAAAAACGAATTTTTGAGTATTGAATCTTTGAAAATTCCGCCTTATAATTTATAAGTTTGATTTAATTAAATGATAGTAATCCATTTTCCAAATACCATCTTCTTTTAACATAGCAAAGGTTATACCATAAGTTGAAGAACCTAGCGTAATCTGCATTTTAACAGTTTTCAAATCCGCATTACTTTCATCATCAATTGTTGAAATTGAATCATAGTGACGATACATTAAAAAATCTTGTTCAAATCTTGATAATACAATTTCGATATACTCTTGAACAAACGTTGTGCTACTATCAATTTGTCCACCGTTATAAGTGATTTTGTAAATTTTATCAAACTCTTGGTTCATCACCAAATTCATATGAATTAAAACCATTTCTTCGGGTGTAAAATCTATAAGATGCGTGAGCGTACCACTTTCTAAAAATTCATCATAAGCACTTCTTTTTTCTTCATTTAAGTCTTCAAGGTAGGTGAATTTTTCTTTTAACGATGCTTCTATTGAATAATTAACTTCTTCTATTTTCGAATCAATTTCCTTATTGTCAGTACATCCAAATAAAATAATAGAAAAAGCAGCCATAGTAGACATTTTAAACAATCTTTTGATAACCCCCCCTCCTTCAAGCATCTCATCCATTAAGTCTGAAAATTATAACTACTACCATTTTACTTGGATATTTTGCGAAATGCCATCTTAAAACCAAAGAAGATATAAACATGTCAAATCGAACAGAAGCAAATTGCGAGCACTTATCCGATTCATTCAACTAAAAAAAAGCCCACTAAACAATTTCTTGTCTAGTAGGCTCAATTCGAACTTTCAAAAGATGTTGGTCGCTTTTTGGTCGCTTGCTAATAATATCGAATTAGAATTCAACCTCTAAAACCCTTGCTACGCTTAGTCTTGAATAGCAGCCTCAAGTGCAACAACCATCATATCATTGAATGTCGTTTGACGTTCTTCTGAAGTTGTTACTTCACCTGTTAGGATGTGATCTGATACTGTTAAGATTCCTAATGCTTGACGGCCGAATTTTGCAGCTAATGTGTATAGAGCTGTTATTTCCATTTCAACTGCTAATACGCCATATTTCGCTAACTTTTCATTTTGTTCTTCATCCGAATAGAACATGTCTGCTGTGAAAGTATTTCCGACTCTTAAGTTTAAGCCTGCATCTTTACCAGCGTTATAAGCTTTTAACAATAAGTCAAAGTCCGCTGTTGGTGCGAAATCGATATTGCCGCCAAAAATAACACGGTTCATGTTTGAATCTGAAGATGAACTTTGTGAAATAATGACGTCGCGTACTTTTACGTCTTTTTGGATGGCACCACAAGTACCAACACGGATTAATTTTTGTACGCCATACTCTTGCATTAATTCCGTTGCATAAATCGAGAATGATGGAACACCCATCCCCGTACCTTGTACAGATACTCGCTTGCCTTTGTATGTACCTGTGTAACCTAAAATATTACGAACTTCATTGTATTGAACAACGTCTTCTAAAAATGTTTCTGCAATGTATTTTGCGCGAAGTGGATCTCCTGGTAGTAAAACGATTTCCGCAATCTCGCCTTGTTTTGCATTAATATGAATGCTCATTAAAATTACCTCTTTTCATTATTTACTCATAATAAATTATACTTTTTTTCGCATAGGTATTCAATCGTTAGACGTCTTTCTTTATTAAATTATCCGTTTTTTTTTTTGTAAAACACTCTCCTAACAACAATTTAATGGTTTCACATCTATTTTTATATACCCTTCTCGTTAAATATCATACTTCTGTGCATATAAATCCCATAGTTCATCGAAAGCAGATGTTGTCAAATACTCATTAGACTGCCATTCAATATAGGATGAAAGTTCTTCAAAGTTTTCGGAGCTTTTCGGAAACCCGGAGTCAATGAACATACTTTCCGAAAATCTCGTCTTTTTATCAGACCATTCTCCCCCTCTAAACGTTAAAACATAGTGATAAAATGATTTTCCCAATAGAATTCCTCCAAGTTTACATATTATTCAATAAAATATATTAATTATGAATTTTATGTAGTAAGATATAAAAACATTAATTTTTCAGAAAGTGGTGAGTTTTTTGCTTAAGAGAAGAAAAAGTGAACATCAGGTTAAAAAAAGCAAGAAAGCATCTAAAAAAACGAATGCAAAATTTTTCTTCTTGCACTCCATTCGTGGTCGAATCATTTTAAGTTTCTCCACACTATTGGCAATCATTATTGCTATGCAAATTTTATCGTATATTAATATTACAAATTTGCAAAATAGTCTAAGAGACTTTGCCGATGAAAACTTAAAAGAACAGATGCAAATCAACAGTTTAGCAAGTGATATTGCAAAGCTTACCAGTCATGAACAAACGTTTTTAATTACAGGTGACGAAAAATATTTACAAGCATTTGAAAAGACAAAATCACAGATTGATACGAATTTAGAAGAAATCATTACTTCTCTTGAAAATCGAGAAGAAGAATCCAAAGCAGCAAGCTCGATTCAACAATTTTACTTGAATTATATTTCTTATTCTAGTACGACGATTGAAGTGCGTCAAAAATATGGGTATGAAAACGCTGCAAGTATATTCAAAAATAGTGGAAGTCAAAATTTCAAAAATTATATCGATGAAAATACAGAAAAGTTAATCCAATTATTAGAGCAAAACAACGAGGAAACGATTTTAGATTTGGAAGCGTTTGCACTTGCATCGAAAATATCATTTTTCATTTTATCCGCAATTGCGGTGTTCATTACGATCTCATTAAGTATTGTTTTATCTAAATCGATTCGACGTAATACGTATGCCATCAATCATTCGATTTTAGATATTGCACAGGCTGGTGGCGATTTAACCCGCCGCGTGCACATTAAAACTAAGGACGAATTTTCGGAAATTGCAGATTCCACAAATATTTTAATTGATTCCATTTCAACATTAGTGAAACGTGTATCTAACTTGGCGGAAAATGTGTCGGGCAGTTCTCAGGAGCTAATGGCTTTAGCCGATGAAAACTCGCACACAATTGATTCAATTGCCAATTCAACGCAGGACATCGCCAATGATAGTACAGAAATTATGACGAGTATTGGCGTGGCAGCAAATGAAATGAGCAAGCTAGAACATTCGATGCATGAATTAACGGAAAAAGCACATGAAGTTCAGCAAGCATCGATTGAAATGAAAAATGCCGCATACATTGGCAGTCAATCCGTTATGCACTCTTCCAATGTTATGCAAGATATTGAAGAAACGATGGCTTCTACGTCTGCCACGGTTGAAGCATTAGGTCGCAAATCAGCGGACATCACTTCCATTATTGGGACCATTACAGCCATTGCGGAACAAACGAATTTACTGGCATTAAATGCAGCAATTGAGGCGGCAAGAGCTGGTGAGCATGGACGTGGTTTTGCAGTTGTAGCAGATGAGGTGCGGAAATTAGCCGAACAATCTCAACTGGCTGCGAGAAAAGTCTCAACGATTGTTGGCTCGATTCAAAGTGAAGTGAGTTCGATTATTGAGCAAAATGTTACGGGTGTACAAACCGTTATTCGTGGTGTCGAGGTAACAAATGAAACGACGGATTCTCTTCAAAATATTTTGCAGCAAACAGAAACAACATCGGCGATTTTAAGCCATATGGTCCAGCAAATTGAGCACACCCTATTAAATAGCCATGATGTGACAGCCTCTTTCGTGCACGTAACAGCGATTGCAGAAAATACGGCGTCGAATACGGAAAGAAGCGCTTCTGCTGCTATACAAGGGTCTGCTTCTATGCAGCAAATTAACGCTTCAGCAGTAGAACTTGCTACGCAGGCAGATGATTTAAGAAGTGTTGTGAATGAATTTAAGGTTTAAACGGATAACATCAAAAAAAACTGACGAGGCTTTCTCGTCAGTTTTTTCTTTTATTCAAATTTGACCAAATACTCTCCGTAACCTTCAGCTTGTAATTTTGAAACGGGAATAAAGCGTAACGCTGCGGAGTTGATACAATAACGCAGACCACCATATTGTTGTGGTCCATCTGGGAAAACATGTCCTAAATGCGAATCAGCCGTTTTACTGCGCACTTCTACTCGGCGCATGCCATGTGAGCTATCCACATGCTCTGAAACTTCAGGTGCATCTAGTGGCTTTGTGAAAGCAGGCCAGCCACAGCCAGCATCATACTTGTCCTTTGAGCTAAATAATGGCTTTCCTGATACGATGTCTACGTAAATGCCCTCTTCAAAAAGCTGATCAAACTCATTTTGAAACGGTGGCTCCGTTCCTTGCTGCTGTGTCACATAATATTGCATTTCCGTTAATTCTTTTAAGCGCTGTTCTTTATTCATATTATTTTTGCCCCCAATGCTGTTCGATAAATGCTACGCGGCCTGAACCGACTGAATAACGATTGTAGTGTGCCGGATTTTTCTTGTAATAGTGTTGATGGTATTCTTCCGCCACATAAAATGTTTTTGCTGGAAGGATTTTTACAGCGATTGGCGCATGAAATTTCCCACTCGCTTCCAAACGGGCTTTCGATGCTTCTGCCATTTCCTTTTGCTGTTCATTATCATAAAAAATCGCCGTTGAATAGGATTGGCCACGATCATAAAATTGCCCCCCTGCATCAGTTGGATCAATTAATGTCCAGTACAGTTCCACTAACTGCTCATACGGGTAAACTTCCGGATCAAAAGCAATTTGTACCGCCTCTAAATGGCCCGTTTTTTCACTACAAACTTGCTCGTACGTTGGGTTTTCAACATGTCCCCCTGTGTAACCTGATAGGACACTTTTGATGCCTGGCTGCTCATCGAATGGCTTCACCATGCACCAGAAACAGCCACCTGCAAATGTTGCAAATTGTGTTGTCATCGTCGAACCCCTCCCTATTTCTTGTCATTTGGAATAATTACTTCTAATAATATTTTGTCATTCGCTAAATCAATTTCTTTTGCACGCACTCTTGAACCCGACGCAATATTAATAAGTGATAGATCCACATAAATTTCCTCGTCGTTTGGTTGAACTGTAATCCAAGCTGGGAAATCGACATTTTCTTTTATAAGCTTCAACACCGTTTTTGGCGAAATATTTGCTTTCCCTACATGTATAGCTGTCTGCTTTAAAACAATATTGCCGTTTTTTACTACCGGATCGTAATCCATTTGAATCGGCACTTCCACATTAAAGACCTTCAACGTGCTGTATAAATAAATTTTATCCTCAATCGCCATTTCTACTTGGATTGGCGTTTTTTTCAATTCCTCACCTATATATTTTTTGGCAATCGATTCAAATTCCTTTGCAGTTGTTTCAACCGTTAACACATTGCCATCTGGAAACACAGGATCCTTTATGACCGCCTGCTCCACATCTGCCGTGGCATAATAAAAAAGTCCAGCTGCGGCGAAAATGATCGCTCCAGCAAGGATTAGAAATGCAATTTTCCATTTATTCACTCTTCCCACTCCTCAAAACCAAATAAACCATCCGACATTTGCTCGATATTACATTGTTGCATCGTTTCGATAATTCGTGTTGTCATCCGATCATATCCAGCACTATTCGGATGAAAGAAGTCTACATGATATACCATGTCCTCATTTGATGTAAATAAATCTTCAATCGAAACAAAACATGCATTTTCATCTTGTTGAGCCATCTTTTCAATATCTGCATTCCACTCATAGATGATCGGATCGAATGGTGTAATTTCGTCAACAATTATAGAGAAGGGATTATAAAAACCAACCAAAATAATCGGGACTTCCGGATTTCTCATACGAATTTCTGCCATAATTTCTTCATAGTTAACCATAAAATTCGGTAATGCTTTATCAAACATTGATTTTTGCATTGAAAATAAATGCTTTTTTACTACCTTCATGACATCATTACCACCAAGTGTCAGCGTAATTAAGTCTGCCTCCGCTATTTCTTCATCATAATGCCCCTTTTGCAAGAGCGCTAATAATTGATCGCTGCGTCGACCATTTTTCCCTCGATTATCCAGCTCCACTTGTTTAACGGCAGGCCATTTTTCAAGTTCCTTTTGAAGCCTGATCGTATATCCAAATTCCTGTGTTTCGTCCCCTACACCTCTTGTTAAGGAATCCCCCAGCGCTAAATACTTCACATCTCTTGCCTCTATATCAACTCGGGAAGACCAATCTATTTTAAAAACATTTTCAAGTAACTCAACAAATCCTTTTGATTCCTGATCTTGTTCACTGTCTTGCTCAGCTACGGATTCAGTCACGTTCGTTTCTTCTGGTTGTTGCTGTTCTTGACTCAGCTCATCACTTTTGGGTTCACTATTTTTCGAATCAATTGTTACCGAGCATCCCGCAAGACTTAACACAAAAATGATGATGAAAACAAATCGCCACATACTAACTTCCCCTTCAATTCTTTATTATTCCATTATAAGTTATTTTACTCCGATTGGAACAATGAACTGCTTCAATTTCTTAATATTTCTTCTCGTTTTAGCTACAGGCCCCCTCGGTAAATAGAATTGGGCATGGATTCAGCTTAAACAGCTTCGATTTACCTCCAAAAAAAGCACTCTAACCAAATAAACAGGTTAGAGCGCTTCTATAAGATGAATAATTATTCCGCGTAATACATAAAGCCAATTGCGCCTTCACCTGTATGTGTACTAATGACTGGTGATGTATAGGCAATTTCGATTTCTTTATCGTAGCCTGTCGCTTTAATTTGCTCGATTAATGGATTTACTAATGTTTCAATCGCATTTGCATGAGAAATTCCGATTGATTTGACCGTTTTGCCAGCCGTATCTTTTTCAAACTCGCCCATTAAAAATTTGATTACTTGCTTATAACTGCGTGGTTTTGCGCAGATTGTTACTTCTCCCGCATCTAAATGCCCGATTGGCTTAATATTTAATAACGAACTGACTGCCGCTTTCCCTTTGCCAATACGACCGCCTTTTACCATGTTATCAAGTGTGTTCAACACAACAAATAAACGAGATTTTTCACGTACTTCATTTACTGCTGTTACGATTTCTTCAACCGTTGCCCCTGCATCGCGTAGACGAATCGCTTCACGTAATTGGAAGGCTAAGGCAAAAGCAATATAACGCGAGTCAATAACCGTTACATCTGAATCCGACATTTCCGATGCTTGACGAGCTGACTGGACTGTCCCACTCATGCTCCCTGTCATATGTATCGAAATGATTTGAGCGCCGTCTTTTCCTAATTCATCATAAATTTCTTTAAAAACTCCTGGAGCTGGCTGCGAGCTTTTTGGAAGCTCCTCTGCACTGTTCATCAAGTCCATAAATGTATCTGGTTGTAAATCAATGCGGTCTCTATACGTTTCCCGATTAATTTGTACTGTTAATGGAACGATATGGATTCCATGTTTCTTAATTTCCTCATCCGTTAAATCACAAGTTGAATCCGTTACGAAATGAATTTGTCCCAATTTTTACACATCCTTTTTATTTCTTCACCTAATTATAATTAATAATCAATTATTTACCAAGATGACATTTGTCACTCAATAAACCCATGATTTATCATAGTTACGTCATGACATATTCTAGTATAACAATATGACAAATTACAATATTTACTCTCCGTTTCTTATATTAAAATGAAATCAAATGTATTTGAACACCTATTGGATGAAACGAAAAAAGGAGCGTGAAAGCAAATGCACTATGAAAACGCATTTGATTATAAAAATTTTAAAGAGGAACTTTGGAATGCCATCACACATGGATTTGGGTTCATTTTAAGTATTCCAGCATGTGTATTATTAATTATATATGCTGCTCAACATGGCACAGCTATGCATGTTGTTTCTTATTCTATTTTTGGTGCAACATTAATCATCCTCTTTTTAATGTCCACACTTTTACATAGTGCACCTCAAAAGTACAAACGAATTTTTGCTATATTGGATCACTCTTCCATTTATTTATTAATTGCTGGGACATATACACCTTTTTTATTAATCGCAATTGGTGGCACTTTAGGTATTGTGCTGCTTTGTATTATTTGGGGGCTCGCAATTTTTGGCGTTGTGTTTAAATGTTTATTTATTCATCGTTTTGAACGCGTTTCACTGCTGCTGTATTTAGTAATGGGCTGGCTCATCATTTTTGCTGTGAAACCGATTTATGCCTATTTACAATGGGATGGCTTTTTACTGCTATTAGCAGGCGGATTATTTTTTACATTCGGTGCGATTTTTTATGCATGGACGCGCTTGCCATATAATCATGCAATTTGGCATTTGTTTGTCATTATGGGCTGTGGTTGTATGGTCAGTTGTATTTATTATTATTTATAGTGAATACAGCTAGTTTCAAGAAAAAAGACAAGATTCAATGTGTATTCCTTTCCAATTTAAATGATTTATCGGATAATCAAACATACGGCATAGTAAGCGGGATATCGTGCGCCTGCAACCTAGCCGAATAAATTTCGTCTTTAACAGGTGAAAATTTATTTCAATGTAGAAAGGTTTTGTCTGATAATGACTGAAAAAAAATTGCGTACTACCCATAAAAAAAGGTCGAAAATGACCAAAATTATATTATGGACAGTTTTAATACTAGCCATTGTGCTCGGTGGAACGGTATTTTATTATTACAATTCATTCCAAAATGCGATGTCAAAAATGAACCCTACAGGAGATTCTATCGCTAAGGAAATCCCAGATATTTTACCGCATATCGATCCATTCTCTGTTTTATTACTTGGCATTGATGAGCGTGAAAATGACACAGGTCGAACAGATACAATGATTGTCGTAACGGTCAATCCGGATTTAGGTACGATGAAAATGCTGAGTATCCCTCGTGATTCTCGTGTGGAAATTGTCGGAAACGGTACAACAGAAAAAATCAATCATGCTTATGCGCGTGGTGGCATTCCGATGTCCATTGCAACAGTTGAAGAAGCATTGGATATTCCAATCGATTTTTATGTGGGGGTCAATATGGAAGGCTTTTTATCCATCATCGACGTACTTGGGAATATCGAAGTGAATAACGATATGGAATTAATCCGTAATGAATATAAATTCCCAAAAGGAGAAATTTCGCTAAACGGTGATGAAGCGTTAATATTCTCTCGTATTCGCTACGAGGATCCGCGCGGTGATTTTGGTCGCCAGCTTCGTCAAAAGCAATTATTGGAGGCACTTTTTGCAAAAGCCAAAAATCCGACAATCCTATTGAAACTTGACGATATTTTCGAGGTACTAGGTGATAATGTTTCGATGAACTTCTCTCAAAAACAAATTTTAAATTTACAAAAGTTATATGGCAAACTCGATAAAAATATTGAGCAACTCCAATTCGAAAAAGGTGATGGCGTTCGAAAAAAAGATGGCTTGTGGTACTATATTTTCGATGACGAAGAGCTTCAAGAAATTAGCTCCAAGCTAAATGCACATCTTGAAGAAAAACCGGCGATTGAGCCTTAAATAAAAACAGCTGTCCCATTCGTTTAATACGACGATTGGGGCAGCTGTTTTATTATTTTTCAAAAATACAATATCGGAATGTGTAGCCTTCTTTTGCAGTGATTGGCTCCTGACAAGACGTACGGTGCCAAGCTTCATATTTCGGGAAAAACGTATCCCCGTTAAACTCGTGATGAATTTCTGTAATGTATAATTTATCAGCTATAGCCATGGATTGCTCGAATATTTGAGCACCGCCGATAATCATAATTTCCTCTACATCTTTTACGAGTGCCAGTGCTGCTTCAAGGCTCCCTACTACTTCAATGCCCTCTGCTTGGTAATCCGCATTGCGTGTAATGACGATATTGCGACGACCTGGTAATGGACGACCGATCGATTCAAATGTTTTTCTTCCCATAATAATCGGTTTGCCCATCGTCATATCCTTGAAATATTGCAAATCTCCTGGTAAATGCCACGGCATCGCGTTTTCATAGCCGATTACATAGTTTTTATCATGTGCTACAATTAGTGAAATCATTTTTTTCCTCATTTCCAATCAAGACTTGCTCTAAGCTTAAAGTGTTATTGGAAATAGTTCAAGGGTAAGCGTGCTTTTTGAATGGAAAACGGCATGTCTATTCATTTAATGGTATCGGAATTTCGATATTTTCTCCAATGATATTCGAATAAAAGTTAATGTCGATTTTCGTTAATCCTTCTGCTTCTTCATACGTATAAGTTGATTCAAAGTGTTCTTCACCATAACGAAATGTTTCACTAGAAGGATAGTTAATTTCCCCATGACTTGAAGCTTTGTATAATAATCCTCCCCTATAAGGATCTAACGTCTCTCCTTGAATAGACACTTCTTTTCCGTTAACGTCTATTGGCCAATCGTAATAGTCTGGCTTCGAAACAACCTTCTGCTTTGTAAAATCTACCTCTATAAAATCTTGCCCTTTCGGAACGGCATATACAGAGCCAATCGCAAGCGTCAATTGTTTCGGCTGTTCAAAATAATTACTTTGCATATAAACTGTAAAGCGGCCATCTCGAATATGGCCTGATGCACTAAATCCATTTTGAATTGTGCCCCACACATCGCCATTTTCATCAATTAAATTTAAATCCTCTAATTTTAAAAGTTGCATCGTATTGGACCGATCAATTGCAATATCCAATGCAATGCGCAAAGGAGAAGTTCTTACATTTTCAATTGTAAACTTTTGTCCATTGATATCTATTTCTTTATTGTAAGCAATGACTTTTTCTGGTTGAATATTGTTTTTTAATGTAAAAGGGAGTTGAATTTTCGTTTGCTTTTCATCATCAAATTGGAAAATAAGTTCAAATTCCTTTGATTTGTAGGACATACCTGCTTTATTTGAAATCTCGATTACGCCCTCTACATGCTGAGTTGGTTCATTTTCAAACCATCCATACGTCTTGCTAGCTAAAATCTCTTTTCCGTCTTGGAGAAGATTCACTTCCTTCGTTTTCACCTTCGCAATATCAAACGGTGCATCTACTTCATAGAAAATTGACATTCCCGACTTGTCAGCAATTACGCCTATAACTGATACCATTAAACCATTTGCACTGGCCGTTGAATGGATTTCTTCAAAATATTCATTTTTCATAATCGCTTCGATTCCTTTGTCATATGCAATCATCCTGACAATCGGTTCAAAACCCGGAATTTTCGACACATAGCCTGCAATGGTCGGTGACATACGAATACTCAATACGAAGCTAAACAACACAACAAATAACAAAGTGGATGATAGCATTCTTTGCCGACGATTTTTCTCTTTTTTCACTTTTTGACGCATATCCTGTCTGATTTGTTGAAGTTGCGCTTTCGGTACTGGAATATCTTGCTGCTCATTCATAGCCAATCCTCCCTTTCCCCTGCATGCTTGCGTAACTTTCTCAAAATATAATGAATTTTCGATTTCACTGTGCCCTCAGGAATTTGTTGAATTTCCGCTATTTCTTTATTTCTCAGCTGCTCAAAATACTTTAAATAAACGAGTTGCTGCTCAGGCAATGTTAGCTGGGTAAGCATCCTTTCCACATCATAGTGCACAGCATTTTCAACTAAATGTCGCTCCTCCAATGGAACGGTTTGTGGCCGCTTCCTTAAAAAGTCGATGCAGCTATGTATTAACACGCGCACAAGCCATGTTCTTGCAAACTCTGGATTTTTGACGGTATGCATCTTTTTTAATGCTTTATACGTGAAGTCCTGCATCACATCAAGTGCATCTTGTTCATTTTTCACATACGTAAAAGCCATGCGATAGAAGATGTCTTCATCGTTTGCAATGAGCTGTAAAATCGCGTCTTGATCACCTCGAACAGCCTTTTTCACTAGATCCTGCTCCATATTTTCGCCCCCTTACTCATTAGACGCATATTTTTTCCAAATCGTTCAAATGGAGTTCAATTTTTTCTATTATGTCATATGTACGCGCACGAATTTTGCGGCTATCCGTCAAATGAAAAAAATCCCGCTCTGCCAACGTATACAGAACGGGATTTCATAATTAACCTAATAAATCGGTTGCTTTTTGTAATTGAATGTTCACTTGCGCAAAGCCTGTACCGCCAAGTGAATTACGACGACTTACCGCAGCTTCTGGTGCAAGCACATCGTAAATATCTTGCTCGATTAAATCCGATTCCTTCTGCATTTCCTCTAACGGTAAATCTAGTAAGTAAATGCCTTGCTGAATGCATGTGAATACTAACTTCCCAGTTACTTCATGGGCTTCACGGAATGGCATGCCTTTTGTTGCTAAATAATCCGCAAGCTCTGTCGCATTTGAGAAGTCCGAATGTACCGCGCTATGTAAACGCGCCGTATTGACCGTCATTGTGCGCACCATACCTTCGAAAATTTTAAGCGAGCCGAGAACCGTTTCCATCGTATCGAACATGCCCTCTTTGTCCTCTTGCATATCTTTGTTATACGTAAGTGGTGTCCCTTTTAAAACCGTTAGTAAACCGACTAAATTACCAAACGCACGACCCGCCTTCCCACGAATCAACTCCGCCATATCTGGGTTTTTCTTTTGTGGCATAATTGATGAACCTGTAGAAAATGCATCATCTAGCTCGATAAATTTAAATTCATCCGTAGACCAAATGATGATCTCTTCCGCAAAGCGTGATAAATGCGTCATTAACAGCGCTGAATTCGATAAAAACTCCACGATAAAGTCACGGTCACTTACCGCATCCATAGAGTTTGCATACACTTCACTAAAGCCAAGTAATTCCGCTGATTTTAAGCGATCAATTGGGAAAGTTGTACCCGCCATCGCGCCTGCACCTAATGGTAAAATATCAATACGCTTCATCGACTCACCGAAACGCTCTTTATCGCGCTCTAGCTGCCAGAAATAAACCATTAAATGATGCGCAAACGAAATCGGCTGCGCACGTTGTAAATGCGTATAGCCTGGTGCAATCGTTTCAACATGTTGCTGTGCTTGCTCAATAATTGTTTTTTGGAAGTTTTCAATTAAACCAATTACTTCAGGCACACGTTTTTTTAAGAATAAATGCATATCCGTCGCCACTTGGTCGTTACGAGAACGCCCTGTATGTAATTTTCCACCTACTGGACCAATTAAATCAATTAACATTTTTTCTAAATTTAAATGGATATCTTCATTGGCAACAGAAAATTCTAGCTCCCCTGCTTCTGCCTTTACTTTTAATTGCGCCAAGCCCGATAATATTTTCTCGACATCTTCATGCGGTAAAATCTCTTGTATACCTAGCATCGTAACGTGTGCTACTGAACCTTCAAGATCTTCCAGCACTAATTGTTGGTCAAAGCCAATTGACGCGCCAAATTCATCTACCCAAGCTTCTGCGGATTTTTGGAAACGACCGCCCCATAATTTTGCCATATCAATACACTCCTATTTAAAAGTAAGAGCGACTCGACATGCGAATCGCTCACTCACTTAATCAATTACGCCTCGGCGTAATTGTGTCCAGATTTTTTCGAGCTCGCTCGAAAAAACTCCTCTAAAAATCTGTGACATCCGCCGGGGCTTAACTTGATTCAGCCAGGGCTGAATCAAGTTATTTATTTTTTGCTACTTCTGACGCGACAACTGTTGGCATACCCCATAACTCGATAAAACCTACTGCTGATGCGTGATTGAACTTGTCATGTTTTGAATACGTTGCTAATTCCTCAGAGTATAAAGAATTTGGTGATTTACGTCCTTCAACAATCGCATGTCCTTTAAATAACTTCACGCGCACTGTACCATTTACATACTTTTGCGTTTCTTTTAAGAATGCTTCTAAAGCAGTACGGATTGGGTTGAACCATAAACCGTTGTAAATAATTTCAGATAGTTTATGCTCAATCATTGGTTTGAAGTGTGCAAGCTCTTTTACAAGCGTAATATCTTCTAATTCTTTATGTGCTGTTAGTAACACTTGTGCACCTGGAATTTCGTATACTTCACGAGATTTAATCCCAACTAAACGGTTTTCTACATGGTCGATACGTCCAATACCGTGCGCACCCGCTACTTCATTTAATTTCTCAATTAAGTCTGCTAGTTTCATAGCTGTACCATTTAATGAAACTGGTTTACCTTCTACAAATTCAATTTCAATGATTTCAGCTTGATCCGGTGTGTTTTCAAGTGCAACTGTTAAACCGTAAGCTTCTTCTGGTGGTGCTACCCAAGGATCTTCCATTACGCCTGCTTCATTTGCACGACCCCATAAGTTTTGATCAATTGAGAATGGTGAGTCAAGCGTTGCAGGAATCGGAACACCATGCTTTTGTGCATATTCGATTTCCTCATCACGGCTCCAGCCCCACTCACGTACAGGTGCTAAAACTTCTAAATCTGGGTTTAATGCTTTAATTGAAACTTCAAAACGAACTTGGTCATTTCCTTTACCTGTACAACCGTGTGCTACTGCATCTGCATTTACTTCATTTGCAATTTCAACTAATTTTTTTGAAATTAATGGACGAGATAAAGCCGATACTAATGGATACTTTTGCTCGTACCAAGTGTGCCCTTGTAATGAAATTAATGCGTAATCTTCTGCAAATTCATCTTTCGCATCTACCATATATGATTCAACAGCACCTACTTGAAGCGCTTTATTTTTAATGAACTCTAGGTCTTTCCCTTCACCAACGTCTAGACATACTGCGATAACGTCCCAACCTTGCTCTGTTAACCATGGAATTGCTACCGATGTATCAAGACCACCTGAATATGCAAGAACTACTTTTTTGTTTGCCATGTTAATTGCCTCCACCTTTATGTATGTTTATACATTAATTTAATTGTTTATACACAAATAGTAACATGGAATAAAAATAAACGCAACTGTATTTATATAAATTTTTTAACTTTTTCGCTATATCTGAAAACAGTTTTTCTGAATCGTTTTCAGAACACTCTTTTAATCCACTTTTTTCTAAAATTTGAGCAATCACGCTACATGCTATTTGTCATCGAGGGTGAAGATATTTCACATTTTTTCGATGGCAATCCCCTTCTCCTGCAAATAGTCATAATAAAATGAGTCTTCTCCCATTATATAAACGCGGTCACAGTAGGTCGTAATTTCCTCCATATCATGGGACGTGTAAAGAATCATTTTTTGATGTTCTTTTGCTTGCTGCGAGAGGAAGCGTGCAATTTCTGTTTTTGATTTTAAATCAATGCCTACTGTCGGCTCATCTAATAATAGAAGTTGCGGATCGTCAATAAGGCTTAATGCGATATTGAGCTTGCGTTTCATGCCACCAGACAATGCACTCACTTGCTTATCCCATTCATGTAATTGCATATTTACACAAATAGCACGACACTGCTCCTCGGATAATTTAGTCCAGCTAAGCTTTGCAAAGAACGACATATTTTCTCGAACTGTCAACTGCTCCCACAATGCAACTTCTTGTGGCACATAGCCGATTTGGCGACGTATGACTTTTAAATTGTCCTTATAAGAAAGGCCATCTAGCATCAAATCACCCGAATTGGCACTCATTGCTGTTGCGACAATTTGTAAAAAGGTCGATTTCCCTGCCCCATTTTGTCCAACAAGCCCGACCACTTCACCTCGAGCAATATGCATCGAAACATTTAGTAAAATTTCATGATTGCTGTATTTTTTTGAAATATTTTTCACTTCAAGCAAATCGGTTCGACTCCTTTCGATACACATACATGCATATGAGCACTATGAAAACACTCCAAACGAGCGAAACATCCCATTGTAATAGTGCATAAACGGGACTCAGTTCACTCATTATAGGCCATTTCGCAAAGAACCTTTCCATTGGGATAAATGCACCACCAAGAAGTGCAAGTAGTAGCGCAAGTATTGGAGTGATGAAATAATAGCTCAACACCTGTTTTAAATGAACAGCGACGAAAAAAGCTAACGCAACACAACTCAATCGGAAAACGACAATCGCTAAAACTTGCGACCATATAAATTGCGTTTCAATTATTCGATACGTCAAAAAATCAATAACAAGCATAACGAGTAAATAAACAGCTAGCGTACTGAAAAAATACGTGATGTATGAAATTTTACTTTGCAACCAGCGCACAACGACTGGATGATTCGATTCTTTTATGACCCAATCGAATAAATAGAAGGTTGAAATGAGTGTGAAAAATGCCCAAATGCCCCATGAAGCCAGTAAATTGGGTTTTTCGGTAGGGGTAGAAGATTCATTTTCATTATAATAGGAAAAATCCACCGTTAATAATTCATAGCGTTCCTCACGCTTTTGCCCTTGTGCTACGATTTCATCGAATGACCACTCGATATCACTGTCATATTTGTTTAATAAGTTTTTCACTTCATGCGCTGCTTTTGCTTGTGTCGCCTTGCGTTGTGCAAGAGAACTAATATTTTCTTTAACTGCAAAGTAAAAATACGAACGGTTCGTTGAATAGGCCTCGATCAACTGGTTGCGTTTATTATTTCGCAATTGCATTTCAAAATTGTGCTTGATAATAAATACACTATCCAGCTGATTTTTCTCTAATGCATAGAGCGCTTTTTGTTTGCTCATTAATTGTATGGCTAAAAGGTCCATTTGCTGTAGTTCTTGTATGAATGCTTGAGATAACTCACTATTATCTTCATCCACAATCGCGATGGGTATTTGCGCATCCCGGGCCGCAGCATTCCCCCATTGTACGACCACAACCGTTAAAATCAGTGGCATCAATAGCCAAAGTAAAATAGAAACCGACTGCCTTTTCAACAGGAGCATTCTTGTAAAAAGGAATGTTTTCAACGCGCCCACCTCCCCTTTACGTAAATGATGCTACTATACAAAGCGAATGCCAACATGAGCATCAGTCCACTTTTTGTATACGATGCATAATTACGTTCTTCAAAAATAAGATCCGTCAGCCATTTCCAAATGTCGAATGTATAAAAATTCGGGAATAATTGTTGCATGCTATATGGGAAATAAATCGTCGGGAAAACCGCGCCACTTCCTGCAATAAGCACTACACATAATAGGAATGTCATGAGTAATTTCACTTTATCCGAATGGAAAATAACATCGAAAATAGCACATACAACGATCGTTAATAAGATAAGCAAGCTAACAAATAGGAACATTCTTAAGTAATCAAGCGCATAATACTGTATATCCAATTGCAATAGTGCGATAGCAAAAAGGACACTTGAAAGGATAAGCACCGTCATAAATGTCGTGAAAATCCGCGCTGCATGCTCCTGCCAAAATGCAACACCCGCTAATTTCAAGCGCATTTGTAAGCTTTTTGATGTTTGCTTCGATAAAAATACGAACAGCAAAATCGACCAAATGATTGTTAAACTAAATAAAATGGCAATGGAATAATAATGCAATGGGTTTGCAAATGGCTGCAATATCCATTCATATTCGCGTAAAATTTTGCTTTTCCCCATTGTATAAAATGTAAAATCCATTAGGAGCTCCAACTTTAAGCTTTCCAGTTCTTCAGGTGAAATGGATGTATCTTTTGCATAATGATACACCGTCAAAATATTCGCCTGCGCAGATGCAATATAGCGGGCAATTGTTTCTACAAGTTCATTGACGACCATACTTTGCGTTTTTTGCTGTGGATTGCCGAGCACGTGAAGCTTTACAGAAGTGCCTTTATATAAATCCGCGGCAAAATGACTTGGAAAAACAATCGCGGCTGTGCTGTCATTTTGCTCTATCTGCTCTTCCGCTTCTTCCATTGAAAGAAGCTCTGCCTGTATATATGTATTTTCTTTCAAAATCGTTACAATCAATTGTGTTAAAAGCTGACTTTCACTTGAAGTATCTTCATTCACAATGGCAATCGACAATTTTTGCTGTTCACTCTGCACAAAAATTGATGATAGAGCCATGAAGGAAAGTGCGATTATCACCAATGGAAACACGAAAAGAAGAAGCAGCTTCCACCACTTCTTCTTCATTTGTTTCAAGTATTGATGTGTGAAAAATACAAAGTTTTTCATCGTCATCACCTGATTCCTTTAATTGAACAAATTTTCAAATTCCATGGACTTTTCCATTAACCATGTTTCTGATTGATCTAATAATGTTTCGTTAAAATACTGGTCGAACGCCTCTTGGTCCATTTCACCAATATTGATTACGTTGTCACCTGCATCGAATTTCACTTCTTTAATCACTTTTGCCGTTTGGTTGACATTTAAGCCGAATAGCTCGCTCTCATCCATTGCAATGGCAAACTGATGATCCACTGCCATCTGATCCTTTTCATGTGTTGCTTCTCCTGACCAATCCATTGCAAAATTTGAATATTCATCTTTAAATGAAACCTTTCTTGTAAACGTACGTGTATCACCTTTTAATGTTTCATCGCCATTGTATTGCAGGATTGACGCATCACCATCCACTTTGACAGTGATTGTATCTAACGCTTTTTGGTCTTTCCAAGATAAATCACCTGAAATCACCACTTTATCCGTTTGATCGCCCATTTCATATTCAAAAATTTGTTGTGCATCTTCTACTGACTGTTTGCCATCAATGACAACCGTTTCTTCTCCAAATGTCATCTCAAAATGACGTTGAACAATTATATCTTTTTGGTGCCAAATTTCTGAAGTTAAACCATTTGGCATGCTTGAATCTTTCATTCCTTGAATCATTTCGTCAAACATTGTATCCATTTCACCTGAGAAGTCCATATCAAGCGTCGTTACAGCCATGCCCGTACTTTGCTCATACATCGTTTTCAATAATTCATCTAATTTGTCATCTTTTTTCGCTTTTTCTAACACTTTAACGAAAAGGTCTTTCACTTGTTGCTCTGTTAACTTCATTGTAACCTTTTCACCCGTTAACTTTTTCTCACCAACTTTTATTTCTTCCTTTTTACCAACTGTAAAGGCATCTTCAGGAAGTTCCTTATAGAAATACATCAAATATTCCTTTTTCAAATGCTCTGATATTTCGTCTGAATATACAGGGTTTTGCCCTACCATTTGATCGAGTCCTAATGTTTCTTGACCTTCATAGTTTGGATCGGTCATACGCATCACGTTTCCAAAATCTTTGTCATTCAATTGAATAGTATCTTGTAAAAATGGTACTGACACCAATAATTTTTCAGCCGTTAAGTACACGATAAAATCATTTAATTCAATATCCATCACATTTGCATCTAGTTTTGCCTTGATTTCGCCTTTTTTCATATCCGATTGTGTCGTCATTTTTATTGAAGAGTTTTCAATAATATTAAGCATTTGTGGATCTAAAAAGGCAGATAGCTCTTCACCAGGACTCGCTGATAGGTCCATCACATATTCCGTTTTGTCATTTTTCGACTTATCATACCACTCAAATTCGTTGGCATATTTCTGTTGGAAAAGCTCAATTGATTTTTCCATTGTTTTTGTTTCTGCAAGAAAATATTGTTGCTTCGCTGATTTATTAAACATGAAAAAGGCTGTTGCCCCTCCTCCAATTGTAAGCATAGCGACAATAATTCCGATTATAACGCTTTTTTTCATTTCGGTATTTACCTTCTCTCTTTAAGATTATATGTTTGACTTCTTCCCTAAAATACGACTTTTCTAAACTTACATTGGCTTATTACAAGTTTTACAAAGACACCGCTACATTTGAAGAAATGGCTTCTTACACGTGAATGCCTTTACATATTGAAAATTTCCGTTTCAATTAAGTTGGTTACTGCATCATACATACTATGTATCTTTTAAAATTAAATGACCTATTATTTTTTATTAAAAAAACTACTTCCGAAAAATTCCACAACTTTCGGTGCTACTGCATACATTTTGCTCGTTACGCCTAATATACGTGGTAAATTTACTTCGCGCGGCTTCGTTTCGATTGCTTTAACGACTTCACTAGCCACTTTACTTGGCTGGATTAAAAACTTACTAATGGCATCGCGATAGGCATTCGTTGCATCTGCTTTTTGTAAAAATGGTGTATCAATCGGTCCTGGATAAATACCTGTAACAGCAATATTATAATCAGCAAGCTCTAAGCGCAATCCATTGACGAATCCCGTAATCGCATGCTTACTTGCTGCATAAACACTCGCTTTTTTTGTTGCCACTTTCCCCGCTTGAGAGCCGACGAAAATAAAATGCCCCCTGTTGCGCTCCATCATCCGGGGAGCTAAACGTTTAGCTAAATAAATCGGTGCTTTTACATTGAGCTCTAGCATTTGATCCACTTCTTCATCTAGCAGATCAAAAGCGTTTGCAAAATAACCAAGCCCTGCATTTAAAATGGCGACATCAATTGCTGGTAGCACAGCAACGACCCGGTCAATATCATCCGTATTTCGTAAATCTGCTTGAATCGCCACCGCCCCTAGATGTTCTAACGATTTTAGTGCACTCGGATTTCGACCTGTTGCGTAAACGGTATGCCCTTGTGCAATCAATTGCTTCGTCATTTCTAGCCCAATGCCACTCGTTGCTCCTGTAATAAAAATTGTTTTTTTCAATTTTTCACCACCTATTCTTTCACTACTTCTATTTTATCGAACTTCACTTTATGTTAACAGAGTAAATTTTTATCCAAATATAGCCCATATGTGAAATTTTAGCAAAAATTCACGATTTTACAATAATATTTTAACCGATATACCTATCCTCTATTTTAATATGAAGTATTTCATTTCACATGCAAAAAAAACTAGTAAACTTATTATCCGTTTACTAGTTTCTCGTTATGCCAAATAATTCAGCGAGCGCATCTTTTGTTGTGATGACATCTGCAAGTGTGTAGGAATCTAACACCGCAATATAAGCCTGTAATGCTTGATACAAGGCACCTTTTAGCTGACATTCTGCAGAAATTTTACATAAGTTACTTTCTGGATTAAAGCATTCCACGATATGAAAGTCTTCTTCTGTTTTCCTTACGACCCCGCCAATGTTTATTTCTTCAGGAGCCATTGCTAATCGAATTCCACCTCCGCGTCCGCGAATCGTTTCAATATAGCCATGCTGCCCTAAATCATATGTCACTTTCATTAAATGATTTTTTGAAATTTGATAGGCATCTGCAATTTCTTGTATCGTTGCTAAATGTTCTTGACCTCGAACGCCTAAATACATGAGCGTTCGTAGAGAATAATCCGTATATACCGTTAAGCGCACGTTTTCCACCAGCTTTCTATTTATTAGTATAACATTTTCTTTAGAAAGTTCGACTACAAGCGCTTAATTTTAAAGAAGTATTTTCAATATAGCTTTGTGTCCATTTTGTTAAAGATGTATTTCGTATATATGTTTGTGTCCATTTTGTTAAAGATGCATTTCACATATTGCTTTAAAGTTTAATAAGCCGTATATTGATTTCGAAGGGACGTGTTCAAACATGTTAACAAAACAAACAATTGAAACGATTAAAGCTACTGTACCGGTATTGGAAGTACACGGTGTAGCCATTACAAAAACTTTTTACTCGAACTTATTTAATGATAATCCTCAATTACTGAACATTTTTAACCACACGAACCAAAAGAAAGATCGTCAACAAACTGCATTAGCAAATACAGTTTATGCGGCAGCTGTACACATTGAAAACTTAGAAGCAATCGTACCTGCTGTTGTGCAAATCGCGCACAAGCATGTTAGTTTAGGTATTTTACCTGAGCATTATCCGATTGTTGGAAAATATTTATTAGCAGCCATTAAAGAAGTATTAGGCGACGCTGCAACAGATGAAATTATTGAGGCATGGGGTCAAGCATACGGCGTTATCGCGGATGTATTCATCTCTGTTGAAGAAGATTTATATAAAGCAACTGAAAATGCAGGCGGCTGGCGTTTATTTAAACCGTTTACAATCGCTAAAAAAGTAGTAGAAAGCGATGCGGTTACATCATTCTATTTACAACCTGCCGATGGTGAAAAACTACCTACTTTCACAGCGGGTCAATATATTAGTATTCGCGTACAAGTACCAGGTGAAGAATATTTAATGAACCGTCAATACACAGTTACAGAAGGCACAGAAGAATATTACCGTATTTCTGTAAAACGTGAAGACGATAATGATCCAAACGGTGTTGTTTCGAACTTCTTACATGAATCTGAAGTGGGTACAGCGCTTGAAGTAAGTGCTCCAGCTGGTGTATTTACATTAGTAGATAATGACAATCCTGTATTATTCATTAGCGGTGGTGTAGGTGTTACACCATTACAAAGTATGTTAAATACAATGGAAGGTCGCAAAGCTTCGTTCATTCAATGTGCACGTAACGAAAAAGTAGCGGCATTCAAAGAAACAATCGAAGAAAAAATCACACAATTAGATGGTACGTATAAAGCAGTTTATAGCGATACAGATGGCTTTGTTACAAAAACAATGATCGAACCATTCCTAACTGCGGATTCTGAAGTTTATGTGTGTGGTCCTGCACCATTCATGGAAACTGCTATCGCGCAATTAGTAGAGTTAGGTGTTGCTTCTGAAAAAATCCATTACGAATTTTTCGGACCAGCAATGGCATTACAAATTCCGACAAAAGCTTAATTTCACAGTTTTATATGAAAAAACGTATTCGCATTTTGCCGAATACGTTTTTTTGAGTTTGTGTTTGCATTTATATTTCCTCATTACAATTGATTTTTGGAATTTTCGAATACATCGTGACATCATGCGCCTTATTATTTTGATACATATAGTTTTTCAGCTGGCCTTCTTTTTCAAACCCTTGATTCAACAATAACTGATTGGACGCTTCATTTTCCAGAAAAACAACCGCGCCTATGCGTGTAAGCTTCATTTCCTGCAAGCCGTATTCAACGATTTTCTTTAGTGCTTCGGATGTATAGCCGGTTCTCCAAAAATCAGGATGAACTTCATAACCAACTTCTGCCCTTCTATGCGCAGGTGACCATAAATTAAAACCAATTGTCCCGATTAAACCCGCTTTGCCTTTTATTTCAATCCCCCAACGAATGCCTCTCTTTTCTTGAAAGCTGATTGCAAATGCCTCAATTAACTTTTCAGCTTGCTCTATCGTATCAAATGTTTTCATTCCGTAGTATTTCGTTACTTCATCATTTGAAAAAACATTATAAATATCCGCTGCATCTTCAAGTTCAATTTCCCTTAAATTTAATCGTTCTGTTTGTAAAATTGGAAACATGAGCATCCCCCTCGTCATATGGTCATTTACAATTTTATACCATTTATTCTTAGAGCGGTAGTCTGCGATAAAAAATTCTTCTATTACAACGGGTCCATAATTTCTTTTACATTCAAAAGGCGAAAACCATTTAAATTACAGGTTTTCGCCTTTTTAATAAATTGCAAATTATTTTTGCTTCCTTTTCCTTATAAAAAAAACAACTAATACAGTAATAAAAAGTGTTGCTGAAAAAGCAATTAGTCCCCACTTTTTAAAGTCGATTCCGTTTTCATCGACATGATGTAAAGCCATTCCTACTTTATCACCTAAAAATTCATCTGCTATTTCCGTGTTGTTTGTTGTGGGAGAACAAAGTGGATGAACCCAATTCTCCCCTTCTTTATTAAGGAAATATAAATAATCGGTATTAAGTTGACTTTCTCCCCACATAATATTTTCTTTTACTGTGATAATTTTTTTATCTACGCCTTTGTAACTTTTTTGAACTTTTATTGTTAGGATTTTTTCTTCACTTTTTTCTTTTATTTTTTCTACCGTGCCAATAATAACAGCATCATATTCTTCGTAAGCAATATTTGGTGGAGAAGGCTCTACACACGACAGTGCAAAGCTTTGTTTTGGCATTATAAAAAAAGAGATCAAAAACATAGCAATCATTATTTTTTTCATATGAACTCCCCTTTCTTTATATCTGATACTATTCTTAATTACTAACATTCCACTTTATGTATAAATCCATTCATTTGTATACTTCCACGAAAAATACACGGCTACGTTTAAAACAGGAAATACATACCCAAAATGAGCCTATCCTATTCAATGCTTTACAAACATCACTCTGCCCAGCTTCCTACTGATATATTACTCCAAAACCATGATATACATACAAAAGACTGCCGCTAAGACCCATCCAAGCCTCTTTGACTTTTCCTGATAAAAGGTTACGTTCCTCTATATTTTTTACTCTCCATTTTCTTTACTGCATCATACAGCTACTTTCATCATAAAACACCCCTTCTAATAACGTAAAAATTTGAAGCATTTCCTAATGCAAAAAGTCGATTTCCCCAAAGTATGGAAACCGACTTTTTACAAATATATGTTATTTAATAACTACTTTAAAGTATAAAGCTTCTATTTAATTCGTAAAACCTTGTCCTAAATCTAAAACTTCCAAGTTATGTTCCTCACAATGGTTCAAGTACAGTTGAACGGCTTCTCGCCAATTTAGCATATATATAATTTGACCATTTTCGTCTCTAAATTCAATTGCACCATCAACAATATTCATTAAGATGGCATCTTCCTCTTGATCCTCAGGTACTATTAAAGTGTGTAGAGAAGCTGCTGGCTCATAAACGACGTCTCCTGCCTTCGCAATCCAATCGTGCTCCAAGTATTTCCATTGACCTTGAATTGTATGCACAATAACTAGACCATGATGAACATGAATCGGCAGAGCACTTCCAGGTTTCCCCTTCAAGATTGCAATAAACTGTCCTGTAATCGCGTTTACCTTACACAATTTTGCTTCTGTACCAAAAAAGTCAAACCACGGTAGTGCTTCTACATTTACATAATTTGCATCCATTACACCTTCAAGTTGCTTACTCGTTTGATTACTCATATTCCTCATCCTACTTCCACGTTTAATTTGGTATATATAAATTTGAAATAATACCCGATAGTTGGTTCTAAAAGGTGCAAGGTTTCGATCTCATTTGCCAAAGCGAATCCAGATGCCTTTAGAACATGATTTGGTCATCTAAGGATTAGTAGGGATTGAATCCCCCATCAATGCTTCACATTAATTAGTAGTGAGGACATTATCCCTTAAACTTCTTCGCAAAATTTTTCCGGTTGTGTTTTTCGGAAGCTCTTCCAAAAATTCAATCTCTCTCGGTACTTTATAATTTGCTAGCTTCTGTCGGCAGTATTAGATGACCTCATTTTCCGTAAGTTCAGTCGATTGAGATACAATAAATGCTTTCACCGATTCCCCAAATGTAGGATTCGGTATACCGATCACCGCTGCTTCTATAATATCTGGGTGTTCATACAATACCTCTTCAACTTCCCGGGGATACACATTGTAGCCGCCAGTCAGCACCATATCCTTCTTTCGGTCTATGATAAATATATAGCCCTCTTCATCCATTGTGGCTAAATCGCCTGTATAGAGCCATCCATCTTGAATCGTCGCAGCCGTTTCCTCAGGCATTCCTAAATATCCGACCATCACATTAGGCCCTTTGACAATTAATTCGCCAATTTCACCTCTAGGTACTTCATTTCCGTCAGCATCCACAATTTTGTTAGTCACACCAGGAATGTCTACCCCGACAGATCCGGGCTTTCTTTTACCTTTTATAGGATTGAATGCTGAAACTGGCGAACATTCGGAAAGACCAAAGCCTTCTGCAATTGCTACGTTATATTTCGCCTCAAAGTTTTGCAGGACCTCTAGTGGTAAAGAGGAACCACCTGATATACAAGCACGAATGGATGAAAAACTTGGCACAAGCTCATCGGGTATTTGCAAGAGATAATTGTACATGGTAGGTACACCTGCAAATAAGGTAGCACTTTCATTCGAAATAGCTTTAATGACCTCACTAGGAATGAACTTCGGAACCATTAGTATGGCAGCACCTTTTGCAAGTGGGCCGTTCATACAAACCGTCATACAAAACACATGGAAGATTGGTAAAACGGTTACCATAACATCTTTTTCTGTAATACCAATCAATTCATTAAGAGATTGTGCATTGGATACCATGTTTTTATGAGAAAGCATGGCCCCTTTTGGTTTTCCTGTCGTTCCTGAGGTATACAAAATTACCGCAAGCTCATCGTCGTTAATAACCGTAGGTGATAGGCATCCATCATAAGTAGTCAGTAATTGTTCCATCTCATTTACATAGATCACACTTTCTAGGCAAGGTAAAGTTTCTTGCAAATTAGGGACCATTGACTCTAAAGTGGCATGAGCAATCACTAGTTTTGACTGACTATTTCCCAAGATGTATTCCAGTTCGTTTTCAGTGTAAGTAGGGTTAACCGGAACAACGACCGCTCCTAATCGAAGGACACCGAAATAAGCAATCACAAATTCAGGACAGTTCCCTAATAAAAGAGAAACTTTATCCCCTTTTTGAATGCCCTTCGTCGTTAAAACTTGCGAAAACTGAACTACTTTATGCTGTAGTTCATAATACGTTATACTCGTATCACCAAATATAATGGCCTTTCTTTCCCCAAATTTAGTAGCGCTATTACCTAATAATTCATTAATGTTAAGATTCATTTTATTGCCCCCCTTTGAATGCACTTACTTCCCCTAAATAATATTCAATAACACAATTTATTAAAACGCTTACAAAACAACCCGATTGAATATTCTCAATCTTGTAAATAATGATATAATTGTTTTATAATAAAGTAAATTTAATCTTATTAATGTGTTTGTTAAGTTTTTTTAATGATTGAAAGGATGGATGAAGGTGAAAATTGATCGAATCCAATATGTTTTAGAAGTGGCGAAGTGGAAGTCAATTACTGTAGCGGCCCAAAACTTACATATAACACAATCAGCTATTAGTCAGTCAATTACGGCTGTTGAAGAAGAATTAGGAAATAAAATCTTCATCCGTTCACGAAAAGGAATTGAGTTAACAGCGTTCGGCATAAAAATAATAGAAAAAGCCAAGCATTTAATGTTGACATATGATGGATTAATGGAGGTCGCAAACTCTTGGGGGGATGAACTTTATGGACATTTGAAAGTGGCTACCATACCAGGCACCATGCCTATATTAATAAATGTAGTAACACTCTTAAAAAAGGAACATCCGAATGTCCATATTCAAATTGTAGAAAAAGGTTCTCAAGAAATTGTGAGAGATGTGTTGAATAATCACTGTGATATTGGCCTCATTAATATTTACAAAGACACTAAACATCATGAAGACCTTACTGTTGAAACACTTTTTAATGGGCGTATAAAAGTTTGTTTTAATAATAATTCTATTTTAGCCTTTAAGAAATCACTTCTACCTCAAGATTTTTTGAATCAGACATTTGTCATTTATGATGATGAACCTATTAATTGGTTTATACGAAATTTCGAGGAGCATCATGGGAATTTACACATTCTATTTAAAACCAACAATACAGATGCTATTCGAACAGCCCTCAAAAACGAAATTGGCATAACATTCGCGCTTGATTATTCCCTCGAATATGAACCGACAATTTTAAATGGAGAAACGAATGCGAGGTATTTAGAAAACGTAGATTCAACATTGATTAAATTTTGTCTTATTCAACATAAGAAACAAAAAAGCTCGCCTATTGCACAAGCATTCCTAGAGAAATTTAAATTGGAAATACGACATTGTAAGTACTAACTTTATTTGTACTTCCAATTAACACTTGGCTTTCAGACCAAAAATTCAAAAGTACAATTCACAGGAATAACTTGAATGAATGGAATTCTTTTTCTAACCTAAGAATTCCATTCCGAATTCAACTTTTATAGCCAGTTATCTGCCCAGTTCTCCACCGTTCGAAGGGCAATACCTAATTCATGTCCTTTTCTTGTTAGAGAATACTCTGTACGTATAGGACGGTTTATTATGACATTTCGCAGGACAACTCCAGATTCCTCCAACTCTTTCATTCTCTCTGTTAGCATACGTTTACTTAATTCGGGAATAATAGCGTTAATTTCACTAAATCTTTTCGGTTCTTCCATTAGTGAATGAATGATCAAACACACCCACTTCTTCCCTATCAATTGATAGGCTGTTTCCACTTTGTCACAAACTTTAGATTCATTTAATTGATTAATCAATACTAACAGCTCCTTTTAAGTACACTTATAGTAACCTAGGGATTATTTATCTTCTTCATATTACCATATAATCCTACTTATATGAATCTAGAGTTAATTGATTAATCAAACAAAATACATATTATTGACACATTTAATTATTCGGGCTATTATAGTTCCATATGTTAACTCAAACCTTGATAGTTTAACGTTAAACAATTTAATAGGCGACGATATATGATTTTATTGCATTGCACTTCTTTATTTTTAGTGTGAGCGTTCACAAAATCGTAAATACATTGAGTTTACAAGAAATAACTCTAAAATTTCATAAAAATTTTAGATGTAAATATTATATGCATACTAAGGAGGAAAACAGGAACCATATCAACAAAGAAGTGGTATTGATAAATAACTTAAATACCATTTAGCACTAACAATCGGAATTATATATAAATTAGGGAAAAGAGGATTTTATTATGAGTAAACAAAACAAAAAATTCCATTATGCATGGTTACTACTAATCGCTGTATCGATTATAGTTGCTGTCGGTAAAAATGGTATTTCAACTGCAGGTGGACAATACTTAGCTCCTGTTACTCAAGACTTAGGTATTGGGATGGGTAGCTTAACACTTTACTTTAGTATCGCATCGATCGTTACAATGATTTTCTTACCAATTGCAGGTAAATTAATGGCGAAATATGATATCCGATTAATTTTAATCGTTTCTGTTGCTTTAATGGCAGGTTCATTCGCAATGTTCGGATTTATGAACTCAGTATGGGGCTGGTACTTATTCAGTATCCCAATGGCAATCGGTTCAATTTTCATTACACAAATGGTAGGACCTGTTTTAATTAATAACTGGTTTAAAAAACATAACGGTTTAGCAATCGGTCTTATGGTTGCAATCGGTGGTGTATTTGGTGCAATTATTCAACCAGTAGTTGGTACTTTAATTGCAGATCAAGGATGGAGATTTTCTTATATCGCTTCAGGTATTGCGGTAGCAGTGGTTATTATTCCACTTGTTCTATTATTTATTCGAATGACTCCTTCACAAAAAGGTTTACAACCACTTGGTACGGATGAGGTAGCAACAACTGATAAAACTGCTGCTCCTGAAGAAACAGCTAAAGGTGTAACAGCTGCTGTAGCAAAAAAATCGAGCGCATTCTTTGCTTTATTTGGATTCTTCTTCTTCATTACATCGATTGCGAGCTTCAGTCAGCATTTAGCGCCATTCGCAATTGGTGCTGGTTACGATATTAAATTTGCAGGTACTGCACTTGGTGTAATGCAAATCGGTATTTTAGTTGGTGCTTTATCATTTGGTGTATTAAGTGATAAAATTGGTGCAAAAAACACAGCAATTTTCGCGATGTTAATCGGTTTAATTCCAGTAGGTATTTTCTTAACTGCTCCTGATAACAAAACACTGTTTATGGTAGCGATCGTTATTTTTGGTTTCATCATTTCTTCACTAGGAACAATGGGACCTCTATTAACAACAGCATTATTCGGAAATAAAGAATACAGTCAAATTTATTCTACAGCTGCGATTGGTTTAGCAGTTGCAGGTATCGTAGCATTACCAGGATACGGTTATATTTTCGAATTTACTGGTAGCTATACATTTGTACTGTACGCAATTGGCTTTATGTTAGTTTTAAATGCACTATTAGTATTTGTAGCATTCAATGGTAAAAAGAAATTAGAAAAAGCTGGTTTATGGAAATAATTCACTTCCTATAGTAGTAAGCATATAAATGACAAAAATGTCCGCCTCTCCATTAATTGTGAGGGCGGGCATTTTTTGTGATTATCGCGGTGTAACATATCAATTACGCCAAGGCGTAATTGCGTCCAGATTTTTTCGAGCTCGCTCGAAAAACTTCCCTTAAAAATCTGTGACATCCGCCGGGGCTTGGGTCAACACGATGTTGATCACAAAGGCGTTGTCACAGGACGTGACGGGTTTAGCCTTTGTCCCCCAATTTAGCCAGGGTTTAACACCCCACTGAATAGAGTTGCATTTTTTGGCATTCATCCCCCACTTATAGATGTGGAGGAATACGGCTAAATCAAGATTAATAAATATCTCGATCCCAAAAACGTTGCATGGCAATGGCGTCGACAAATTGTTCTCCAAAATCGGGATTGCCCGTAGCTACTACAATACCCGGTCCAATTTTTGCATTCGATGCTTGTAAAAATGGCATACCTGTTTGTGCAACGCCAATTGGTTTATAATGGCGAAATGCTTGGTTAATATTAATTAATAAATCTTGATTAAATTTCGCTTGATTGTCTGCCCTTACACCGACAATATATAAAGCATCAAACAAGACAGAGTCCGTTGTTAAATAAGTTTCAGTCGCCGTAAATTGGACGCCTTCCCTACTTACTACTGCCCCTATTCGCTCCGCAATAATACTATATCTCACACCGAATTTTTTAAATGTTTTAAGCACATTATTCACTTCTAAAGCATCGAAACCATTGCCAATAAGCACACCGACTTTAAGCGTTTGCGGCAGTTTGATTGTATTCGCTTGACTGAGTGCAGGAGAGGATGCTGTAATTTTTGATTGTTCACCAGTCGGTTTGTTCACGCCTACATTTTTCGCAAGTATGGTCGCCATTTCTTTATCTACATGGACAAACATATCCACAACTTGTTGCCGGACAGATTGACTAGCCACTTTCCCTACTTCGAAACTAAAGGCATTAATAATATGTTGCTTTTCAGGTGGTGACATACTATTCCAAAACAGCCTTGCTTGTGAGAAATGGTCCGCAAAAGATTTACTTCGCGCACGCGTAACATGCCCTTCCACTTTTTCCTCATAATGTACATACCCACCTTCAGCTGCAGTAGATGTCGAAGGGGAATTATTTGCTAGTGAGTTTTTATGATAACTAACCCGACCAACATTAATCGCCTGCCGACTAAAGCCATTGCGCTGATTATTGTGGATTGGGCATACCGGTCGATTAATAGGTATTTCAGCAAAATTAGGCCCACCTAAACGAAGGAGCTGCGTATCAATATATGAAAATAATCGACCTTGTAATAGCGGATCATTTGTAACATCAATACCTGGCACCATATTACCTGGATGGAAAGCCACTTGTTCGGTTTCTGCAAAAACATTGTCAACATTACGATTCAATGTCAACTTCCCTATAATTTTTACAGGTACGACTTCTTCAGGCCAAAGTTTCGTTGGATCTAAAATATCAAAATCAAATTTAAACTCATCTTCCTGCCCAATCATTTGTACACCAAACTCGTACTCTGGAAAATAACCTTGTTCGATTGAATCCCATAAATCGCGCCGTTGAAAATCGGTATCTTTTCCTGCAATCATTTGCGCTTCATCCCACACGAGTGAATGAACGCCTAATACTGGTTTCCAATGGAACTTTACGAATCTTGACTTACCTTTATCATTGATAAAACGGAAAGTATGAACTCCGAAACCTTCCATCATTCGGTAATTTTTAGGAATCGCCCGGTCCGACATTTGCCACATGACCATAGCAGCGCTTTCCTGATTATTCGCGACAAAATCCCAGAACGTATCATGTGCGGTAGCTGCTTGTGGCATGTCATTATTAGGCTCTGGCTTCGCGGCATGAATTAAATCAGGAAACTTCATCGCATCTTGTATGAAGAATATTGGAATATTGTTTCCAACTAAATCATAATTCCCTTCTTCTGTATAAAACTTTACAGCAAATCCTCGCACATCTCGTGCTGTATCGATCGAGCCAGAACTCCCAACAACATTAGAAAATCGTAAAAAGACAGGCGTTTTTGACCCTGCTTTTTGTAAAAATCCTGCTTTTGTATATTCTTTCATAGATTCATACAATACAAATTCCCCGTGTGCTGCATAACCTCTTGCATGCACGACACGCTCTGGAATCCGCTCATGGTCAAAATGTGTCATCTTCTCCCGTAAGTGAAAATCCTCCATTAATGTTGGACCCCGAACTCCTGCTTTTAACGAATCCTCATCATTTGAAACTTTTACACCTTGATTTGTCGTCATCTTTTTCCCATCATTATTTACAAGAAATTGCTCAAGCTGTTGTTCTTTAGCATCCGCATCTTTTCCCCGATTAGACCAAGATTTGTCCACGAAATCCCCTTTCCTTACTTAACGATTTTTACTTCACATATGTTCCATATACACTATATGTTTTGCGGATCGAAAAATACTAAGGGAATTTTTCAATGCTATCTAAATGATGTATACTGTGACAAACTTCTTACGTTTCGTTACTACAGCCCGCGCGTAAGACCTTCACAAAAGCTTACCCTATTCATTTTATTCAGTTGATAGTTGAATTTGATCCATATTCCTAGCTATATGCCAGTATAAATAAATCGCAAGTAACAGTGCGATGAGCGCAAATAGGACCGTTACATGCTGCAAAGAATACCACTCTGCAAACATTCCCAATAACAATGTGAAGATAATTTGAGCAACGCTTTGAAGTAAATTTAAAGAACTACCAAAACGTCCCATGAGTGTAGGTGGAATTGTTTTTTGATAAATGGTCGCGTAGCCCGAATTGCTAAATGCCATGAAAAAGCCGAGCGCAATAAAGCTGATGATTGCGAAAATCAAGGTCGGTGACGCATAAAATAGCGTATAGCTTAAAATCGTTAATAGAAAGCCTAATCCGGTATAAGTTTTTAACGATAGTTTATTTACGAGCGCCGTTGCAGCGATTCCTCCAACAATGGCTCCCACACCTGCGACACTTACAACAATGCCGTACATTGTATCAGATGTGACCAGTACATCTTTTAAAAAGGTCATTTCCTGCGAATCAAGTGCAAAGGCAATCATTAATGCGCTTGTATAAACAGTTAAAAAAATAAATAGTTCAGGTCGATTTTGAATAAATGCCCACACTTGTTGGAAATCGGTGCGGATCATCTGCCATGAAATCATTTGTCGTTTCATTGCATTGTCTTCCGCAATCGTAGGTAATAAAGAAATAGCCCACGCACATGCGAAAAATGTAAAGCCGTTAACCCACATCGCAACGTTCGTATTACTCACCGCTATAATTGCCCCAGCAAGTGCCGGTCCAATCATGAACGAGCCTGAACTAAGAGTACTGTTTAGTGCATTGAATCGTTGCTTATCGTCATCATTCACAAGCTTTGTGATGACGTACGTACTACTAGGACCAAAGAAGCTGCCCGCGATATTCGCTAAAAAGATAAGTACATAAATAAGCCAAATAGATGTCATAAATGGCATCATACAAACGATGATCCCCCGCACAATATCACTTATAATCATCAATTTCTTTTTATTTTGCCGATCAATAATGGAGCCTGCAAAAATACTACTTATAATACGTGCAATAGGACCCACAATATAAATTCCCGCAACCGCTGCCGGAGAGTTCGTTAAATGCCATACCGATAAATTTAACGCGATTAAGTAAATCCAATTTCCTAAAGTAGAAAATCCGAGTGCCCCTAGCAACACACCGTATTTTTTGAAAAAAGCCATACATTTCCCCCCTTAGCTACTCATGCGCTGTCTTACTTTTTCACTTGCTTCCAATGCGCGTTTATAGCAAATATTTGCCTGTTTATATGCATGGAGTTGCTCATAAAAATCACCCCACACCGGTGCATAATATAGCACTAATGAATAATATTGTTGTTCGTCAAAGTATGGAAATATCCGTTCTTCTAGCTCTTTTAATGCCGGTAATGTCAATTCCCCACAACTAGCGAATTGCAGTAATTGTCTTTGATAAATTTGATGCGTTACTTGAAATTGATGTTCTGAGTACTTAAATAACAGCGCATTAAGCTTTTCTATATCACCTTGCTGATAGCATGTACGCATCCAGTTGATGGCCGAAAGCAAGTCTTCCTCATGCTCATTTGCTTGTTCATAATGATGCATTGCCTGTGCAAATAACCCCTGACATTCAAAGCAATAGGCAATATTATTATGTAAAAAACTCCACTGAATCGGGCTTTGAATGGCTTCTACTTTCGACAGTAAATCAAGGCCTGCATCAAATTCAATATGCGCTTCATGAAAACGGTGAAGGTCATTGTAAATCACTCCCTTCATAGAATATAGCTTTAGTTGAAATAGCGGTTTATATTGATGTGAAAAGAGCCTCGTTGCATTTTCGATATGAACAAGCGCTTGCTGAAACATATAGCAACGATGGGAAGCAAACGCTAAATGATATTCATAATTTGCCCGCTCGAAAGCACTTGCTGTGAGCAAAAATTGCCCGCTATGCTGCGCCTTTTCCTTTTCGACCAACTCCATAAATTGATGATTCGATAAATGTGCAAATGCCGTAATGGAAACGTAAAGCTGCGTCATCCGATCATTTCGCCATGTTATGAACGGCGCCATCGTTTGAATTAAGTCATTCGCTTCGTTAAGGTTATTTTCAGCTAATAAATGACGTGTATAAATAAGCCCTGCGAAAATCGCAAGCTCCTGTTGATATTGTTTCGTATGTATTTTCTTCATCTGTATAATTTCTTCATCAGAAAGTGCTTCATTTGATATTAACTTTTCGTAAAGTTGCTCAAGAAACGCGATTTTTTTATTGCGTTCATTTTGTTCTTGCTGTAAATCGATGCCTAGTCGTCTAAAAAGAAGCTCATAAACCTTTGGCTCAGCAATGACAACACCATTTTCTATTCGGCTTAAATAAGAAGGGGTACAAATCCCGACAGCAACATAATCCTGCTTTAAATTTTGCTCCTGGCGATAATATTTGATTAATAGTCCCCACGCTTTAGCTTCGTCACCCATCATCTCGATGCACCTCCTACTTTATTTTATCAAAAGAAGAAAGGTAATTATTGTGTATTTTGTCTGAAAATTATAAAATGATTTGATTTATTTACTTAAAATTACACAAATTACTCATTGTTAAAAATTTGTGGGTAAAATTAGTTATGTAAAAACGAAAAGTCATCATTCCGTTTAAAAATGATGACTTTACTTCTTGCACTATTATTTACTTTTCATTTTCCTGCATTTTCAATAATTCCTCATCGATTCGTTTCACATCAATGCGCTCATATAATGGCTGAATGTTACTGATTACTTGTGGTAATGTCGTTTTTACAGTCCATGAATTCAATGAAGTATCCAACATTTTTTGAATTTCTGCACATGCAAATGGTAAAAATGGTTGCAGTAATTGTGCTAAATTTTGAATGACAAACACACAAGTTGCTAGTGTTTCTTCGCATTTTTCAGGCTGTTCATTAACCGTGACCCATGGTTTTTCTTCATCAAAATAACGATTAGACGCTCGGATTAAGTCAAAAATGGATTCTAGGGCTGCCTTACTCGTTCCTTTTTCAATGAATTCACCTACAAGCTCATATTGTTGCCCGACAAGCTTTTCCATTGCGGCATTAATCGCAACTTGAGGTACTTGACTTGCAAAGGATTTCTCAATAAATTTCAAATTACGGTTGACAAAATTCGCAAAGGCTCCTAAAAGCTCACCATTATGGCTATAAATAAACTCCCTCCACGAAAAATCAGCATCTCGACTTTCTGGCGCATTAATCGTTAAAAAGTAGCGCAATGAATCTGGATGATAATTTTCTACCATATACGGCGTCCACACTGCCCAATTTAGACTAGTTGAAATTTTTCGCTTCTCAAGCGTTAAATATTCATTTGAAACAATATTTGTTGGCAAGCCCTTGTTTTCAATTCCCATTAAAATAGCAGGCCAGATCACACTATGGAACGGGATATTATCTTTGCCATGTACATAATAGGCCTTCGTTTGCTCATTCCACCATTTCCCGATATCTTGTTGGTGCTGCTTCCCCCACTCCATGCTCGCGGTATAATACCCTGCAACCGCCTCAATCCACACATATATTTTCTTGCCTTCAAAACCAGCGACGGGTACATCAATGCCATTTGGTAAATCTCTTGTCACAGCGCGGTCAGGCAGCCCTTCTTGTAAATAACGCTGTGTTAAATGAATGGCATTTTCACGCCATCTTTTATCTTGTGCCGCTTGTTCAACATACGCTTCAAGCTGTTTTTGAAATTGACTAAAGGCAAAATAAAAATGTTCTGTTTCCTTTATTTCCGGTTCATTTCCACATATTTTGCAGCGTTTTTCAAGTAAATCTAATGGATCTAAAATTTTTGAACATTGATCACATTGATCGCCGCGCGCTTTTGCCCCACAATCTGGACAAATGCCTTCAACAAAACGATCCGGTAAAAACTGCTGATCAATCGGACAATACGCTTGTTCAATTTTTTTTGTATATAAATGACCATTTTCCAATAATTTCAAGAAAATACTTTGCACTGCTTCATGGTGATGTTGTGCATCTGTGCGAGAATATAAATCATATGTAAAGCCAAGTTGTTGAAATGTTTCAACAAATTCTTCGTGATAACGGTCAGCAATTGCCGTTACGGTTGTATTTTCTTGATTTGCTCGAATTGAAATAGGTGTTCCATTACAATCACTGCCCGAAACGTATAACACCTCTTCGCCTTTCAAACGGTAATATCTTGCTAAAATATCTCCTGGTAATAATGATGAAATATGTCCTAAATGTAACGATCCATTTGCGTAAGGCCACGCGCCTCCGATTAATACTGCCATGATGCAATTCCTCCTGTGCGACTTGAACGTATCCATCCAATGTCGATTCAATCAACTATTTTTTCCCACAAAAAAAGCCCTAATCGCATTAATACGATTAGGACGAATTTACTCGTGGTACCACCTAAGTTTTGCTAATAGTTTGCACTATTACCCTCTATCAGTACGTGTTCATACTGCTGCTGTTGTAACGAGTGCCATTCTCGTCGTAGCCTACTCAAATTTCGGTACGAAGCTCAAAGGTCATATTCAGTAAGTTTTGTTTGCTCCATTCCCACCAACAGAAGCTCTCTAAAAAACGCGGCTTACTTACTCTTCCTTCTCAACGCTAACTATTTTCTTACTTGCCATAATTACGGGCTAAAATAGATTTTACCATTAATTTTTATTTTTTCAATACCTCAACAAAGAGTTTTTTGCTTAATACGGTGTTTGCTGCTAAAAATTCGATTAAAGTGTTAGTAGACTTAACGAAATAACAAAAATCCTCCACTCTACAATTTCCCTCGTTGTAAGTGGCGGATTTTTGTCTTATAGCTGCTATTTAGCTTAGTAGTAATTCACTTCTGCCGTCTTAGGGAATTCGTCAAACGCCCATACATGGTCACGTGCCATCGTTTCGTCTGCAAGTAAAAAATAGTCGTAGCGAATCTTTTTCCCTTGATCAGGTATTGGGTCATTCCATGTAGTGTCCAAATGATACCATTCGCCGTCTACCTTCACTAGATTCCACGCATGTCCTCCAACTGGAATTGCATCTCCCGTAACATATTGTGCTTCCATGCCCATTTCATCAAATAATAAAAGCGCTGCTAAAGCATAGCCCTGACAAACCCCTTCCCCGTTCATCAAAACAGAATATGGTGAATACGGACTTACTTCGCTTTCTAGCTCATATACCGTTTGCGAAACTATATAATCATTTACATATTTCACCTTTTCAACATCGGATAAGTTTGGTGGCATCATCTCTACAAGCTGCTTTACTTTCCCGTGCATGAGCGCATGCTGCTCGGCTGATAAATCATAATTGGTTGTGAAATGAACCTCGGCATAGCTTCCATAATCATAGTAATAAGATGAAATCCCTGTCGTTGTGCGGTAAAGATACGGCTCGTTTTTGTCGAGCCAATTATAGGTTTCGTCCATTATTTGTGCAATTGAAAGCTGACTTGTATCCACATTTACGGCAAATTTATTTTTAAAATTGCCCATATAAAATGACATAGCTTGCCCTAACGATTCAGCCGAATTTACGACTTGTGGTAATTGATACGTTGCGTAAACAGGTGTAATCAAGTCATTCGAATCTGCATAATTAAAACTTTGCAGTCGCGTAGGGTTATCTGAAAAAACAGCGAGTAACTCAGCGATACTTTTACTTGGATCAATGTCTCGCGTGATTGTTAAATTGGAATCTAATGTTGGTAAGCGTAAATCAGCTGCCTTCCATTCATCTCGTGCTATCGATCCAAATAGAAGACTAGCAACTACTAATACGAAGGACAGCGCAAATTTCATTGTTACAAGGAACCATGAAAAAAAGCGTGTCAAAGAACTTTTTGTCTTACGACTTAATTCTCGATTAATTTGCTGCTCCAGCTTGCCCCGCGATTTAAAAATTCGCAAATAGCCCGTTTTTGCCCTGGCATAGTTTGACACATGCCGATAAATTTCATATTCACCATTTGTATAGCCACTCATTAATTCCAATTCTTTTTTATTTATTTTAAGCCCTTTGCGAATGGCTTTCCGAATGCGCCATTGCACAAAAAAAGCACGCAGACACAGTAAGGTCGGTAGGAGAACAACTAAAAAGACAATAGCAAAAAAAAGAAAGTCACTCAATTTTCGTGCTCCTTTGAAATAGATTGGATGATCCATGTTATACGTTACATCTTTTCATTGTAAGTGTCAAAATATTCCTCACGGAGTGCAAAGACAATATCCATTTAATCCTCCCTTTTGCAGACAATAGAAAAAAACCTGTTCAGATGTACGTTTGAACAGGTTTCATTTATGACATTTCCCCGCATTGTTTGTACACAGGGTGCTCCTAATTTTTTACCTCTATAGATGATTTAATAATATTGCCGTTATACAATTGCACTTTCTCAAATTGTTGCTTTGGTACTTGCAACACAAATGTATGTGGAATGCCCTCTTTTTCACAGTCTGTTCCTAGTGGCTCCATTAGCTGAACCGCTAATTTTCCTGCATCATTGTAAACCCCGTCCACAGCAATGCCGCAACTGCCCGAATAGGTCACGAGAAATAAAGCTGTATATTCATCCATATTTACTGTAAAACCATCTATTTGAAAGCGGCTTTTTAGTTCTTTTAATTGCCCATCTGTGCCCGCATAAGAAATATATGGCACAAGCGATTCATAAACTGGTGCAATTTTTTCTTCATAATGAACGATTTCAAATGGTACCGCTTGCTTCTCCGTAAATTGCTTTGCATCATCGTTATCACTACTACTGCAACCTGCTAACACGAATAATAGAAGGAATATCCAATATTTCTTCACGTTTTAATTTCCTCCAGCTTCTCTAAAAAATTCTAGTTGTTCCTTATATGATTCTAAAGAAGATGATTCAGTTTATCAAATTTTTGCCTTCACGATGCATGTATCCGTTACAAGGACAAGAAAAAATCATCATTTTAAAAACAATAAAATGATGACTTTCTTCCATTTATTCTACACTCTACTATAATAAATAACCCCGTCTTGCATGTTCTCTTCAATCATTTCATTGGCTACTAAATAATCAAGCTGACCTAGCGTTTCTGACAGTGTTAAACCTAGCTGCTGTTGATAAAGTCGTTCAAATAGCTGTGTCGTTAGCTCAAAATTCGATTGTGACTTAACGAGTAAATCATATACTTTTAGAGAACGTTGCTTTTGGCGTTCTAGTCGATCGTCTATTAATTTACCAACTTCAGTAATTTCCCCACCATGACCTGTATATAATTTTGAAACGTTTAATGCCTTCAATCTTTGAAGTGACGCATTATATTGTAATAATGATTTTGGCCGTTCCATCGATAAATCAACAGGCGGCTCCACTAACGGATTAGATGATGTGCGTTCGAGCAATAAATCACCACCAATGCATTGTTTCGTCCCTTCCTCTAAAAATACGAGATGACTTTGCCCATGTCCAGGCGTTTCATAAACCATTAACCCTTTATGACCTGGTATTTCATCCCCTTCTTTTAAATATCCCGTTAAAGGAATAGAACCAAACAATTCAATTTCACCTTTAACTTTTAAAATTCTTTGAATATATTTATCTGGCACGCCGCCTTCTTTTAATTGTTTCGCATAAAATGTTTCATGATAGCTAAGAAATTCTGGTGTTTTTTTCATCCAATGATCGACATAAGCGTGACCTAATATTTCAGCATGGCTAAAAGCATCTACCCACCCTACATGATCTGGATGGTGATGCGTTAAAACAACTTGCTCCACATCTTTCATATCATAGCCCGCACTTCGAATTCCCCATTTCAGTGCATCATAAGCTTCTTCTGTTTTTGGACCTACATCAAATAATGTGAGTGCATCACCTTTAACTAAAAAAGCATTAACATCCCCTACCGCATATGGTGTTGGTATTTCTATTTTAAAAATATCCATCGTCAATTCCCCTTTTTGTCTATCTATTTGTGAATGGTTATTCATTTATTCTACCTCTTTCTCATCGATTCGTCACGTCAAAGGTTGACAGTTTTGCATTACACTTATATAATTCTTGATAATTCTAAATTTACAGGCGATGAAAAAGCGAAGTAAATTATTTTGATGGTTAAAGAGAGTGCCGTAAACGCTGGAATCGGCATAGCCCGCTCAAATAATTGAACCTACTTTGGAGCCGTTATGACAACATAACCGTATCCTTTGCGATAAAAAGGCGAATGAAGTTGCACATATTGATGTGAACATAAGGTGGTACCGCGGAAACAAGCGTTTTCGTCCTTGCAAATGCTAAGGATGAGAGCGCTTTTTGTATTGTTCAACTGTGATAAATCGTGTAAAGTACAGCGCTAATCATAATTTAAAATCTAGATGTGATGAAGCCGAGGCGAAATTGATAGTAAACTGGAGGAATAAACTATGCAAAAAATCATTTTTATTGGTGCAGGCTCAATGGCTGAAGCACTCATACATGGTTGGGTTGAAAATAAAGTCGTCAATCCAGCCGCTATTTATGTGTCCAATCGCTCTAATATCGATCGACTACAACAGCTCGTAACAAACTATGGTGTCAACCAACTGACAGCGTATGAAGAAATGGAAGATGCAGATTTAATTATTTTAGCGATGAAACCAAAAGATGCGAAAGAAGCAATGAACAAAATACAACCCTATATTAATTCGGATGCTGCGATTCTTTCCATTTTAGCTGGAATTAGTATCGAAACGATTGAACAGCATTTCGGACAACGCGCAATTGCACGCGTCATGCCAAATACTTCTGCCACAATTGGAATGTCCGCATCAGGCATTGCTTTTAATTTGCTCGTTTCAGATGTTCAGCGTGCGTTATACCGCCAATTATTAGAAGCAGTTGGCATTGTGATTGAGGTTCCAGAGGATAAACTGCATGCCGTTACCGCGCTTTCAGGTAGTGGTCCTGCATATTTATATTATTTATTAGAAGCATTTGAACGAGTTGGTTCTGAGTTCGGGCTCTCAAAAGAAATTGTCCGCCAATTAATGGTGCAAACGATTGCTGGTTCAGCGGAAATGATGAAAACTGGTAAGGATGAACCTGAAGTTTTAAGACGCAAAGTGACAAGTCCAGGTGGTACAACGGAGGCTGGCATTCGTGCGTTAGAAGCGATGCAGTTTAACGAAGCGATTGCCAGTTGTATACGCAGTGCCGAAACACGATCACGAGAGCTTGCGCGCGGGGAATGAAATTAATGGACTGGGGATTACATTTGAGGATTCTTGCATATAAAGCTGTATAAATGATATTGAGATTGATCATTCATGACTGGTAAGTTAATAGCATGAACGAAAAGATAACAATGCGGCATTCATATAAATGAATGCCGCATTGTTATATAGTGACCTAAAAAAGCCGAGACAAGTTCGGAATCTTACTGTCAGTTACTCTCAAGGTTCGAATCCTTGTTGACTCAAATAGAGCTAACTTTCCGGAAAAAATTGCAAATCCAAAATCATCTAACTGTTCGTGTATATTTCCCCAATTCAAAGCTATAATTCGGTCATGAATACTTGTAGTCACCTGTTATTTCCCCTCCCTTTTCTAGCCCTAATAGTTGTTCCTTCATCTCTAAACCACCTCTATAACCTGTCAATTTTCCACTTTTTGCAACGACTCGATGACAAGGAACTGAGATTAAGACAGGATTGGCGCCAATGGCAGTTCCGACGGCGCGAACTGCGTTTGGTTTTTGAATTCGTTCGGCAATATCTGTGTATGAAACGTTTTGTCCATAGGGAATTTCCTGCAACACTTTCCAGACTACTTGTTGAAACGCTGTGCCATGGAGGACTCTTGGCAATGTGAATTCTTGACGCCTCCCTTCTAAGTAATCAATTAATTCTATTGCATAAGGTTTCAATACAATCTCATCTTTTGAAAGTACATAAAAGGGCAGCTGTTTATTCACCCAAGTGGCAAGTTCATCAAATGGGGCATGTTGTGAACCGACATAACAAAGTCCTTCTGTTGTTGCTGCAATATACATTGCCCATTTCCCGTTATTGAGTAGCATCCAATATACAAGATTTTCATTGTTTTTCTCCATCTATTTTCGCCTCCATTTGTTTTTTTTGATACTGTTTAGGTGTTTGGCCCGTTCTATTTTTAAATAATGTAATGAAATAGGGAGTATTCGGGAATCCGACAGAAAAACCAATTTCTGCGATGGATTTATCACTTGTTTTAAGTTCCTTCATCGCATTTGAAATACGTACTTGTTGGATGTATTCGACAGGTGTCAGCCTTGCGATTCTCTTAAATGTCCGATGCAAATGATAGGGACTTCCATGACACACGTCTGCTAATATTTCCAACGATAACGGTTTATAATAATCCGTGTTTATATATACTTTGATTTGAGTGACCCATTCTTCATCAGGTAAATGTATGCCTCCGGGTTTACATCGTTTACAAGGACGAAAACCTTCAGCAATGGCCTCGTTCACATCGTTAAAAATGCGGACATTCTCTTTTTTAGGATCTCTCGACTTACAAGAGGGACGACAACAGATGCCGGTTGATTTTACTGCGTATATAAAAACCTCATCATACGATTTGTCATTTCGCGTAATTGCTTGCCATCGTTCATCGGTTAATTGCAAAATGTCTTGATTGTTATTCATAAAATCACCTCTTTACTACTTGTAGTATACCCGCATTTATTTGCTAATCAGTACTTAATAGGATGTAAGAGCAAGATAACGAAATATTTAATTGCAACTTTATGATACAACTAAGATAAGTAGTTAATGTTGAAGGAGTGTTTATGTATGGTTGTTTATCAAAGTGATGATTTAGTAATAAAAGTTCCAAACGAATTCAGCTTTATAGAAAATATTCGTTATATGCAACGCTCTTCAAATGAGTGCATGTTTGAAGTTCGCGAAGACAAAATTATTAAAGCGATTCCTGTACTAGATGAAGTTCTATTGGTTGAGGTTAGCGGAAATACTGATGGAAATCTTGTACTTCGGTTTTTAGGAAATACTCATCCGACAAGCCAAAAAGTACGCGACGAAGTTATTAACTATGTACGGGAATGGTTTGATTTGGATAATGATTTAAAGCCTTTTTATGAAATGGCCAAAAATGACTTGTTGCTACATAAAGCGATTGATGAATTTTATGGATTACGTAACGTAGGGATTCCAGACTTATTTGAAGCATTGACTTGGGGAATTCTCGGACAGCAGATTAATTTGACATATGCCTACACATTAAAAAAACGCCTTGTCGAAAAATTTGGCAAGTCACTTGAATGGGAAGGCCGTCAATATTGGATTTTCCCTAAAGCGAAAGACATTGCCAATCTTACTGTTGAAGATCTAGCCTCGCTAAAAATGACGATTAAAAAATGTGAATACCTTATTGGGGTTGCGCAGCTAATTGTTGAAGGTCGTATTTCAAAATCACTTATAATGGGGAATGGAAACTTTAAAGAAGCAGAAAAAATGCTGATCAAAATCCGCGGTATCGGTCCATGGACTGCAAACTATGTATTAATGCGTTGTCTTCGATTCCCGAACGCATTTCCAATTGCTGATGTCGGTTTGCATAATGCGATTAAACATTTAACGGGTGCAGATGAGAATCCAACGAAAGAAGAAATATTGAAAATTGCTGCCCCTTGGAAAGGCTGGGAATCCTATGCAACATTCTATTTGTGGAGATTCTTGTATTGAAAAAAATAGATTAGAATAAGTAAGCATAACGAAATAATGTAAACCAAACTATTGTTTACGCCAATCATATTTTTCATTAGGTATTTCAAGAGTATGCCCATTAATTACTACTGTTTTATTATCAAACCATTCAATTTTGGCTGTTAATTCTCGATAATTCCAGTAAATATTTTTTGTTTTACCATTACGCCTATTAAATACTAATTCACCTCTCACAGCATCAGCGCTTAAGCTAGGTCTCGATACATAGGCTATTAAAGTATATGTGCCATCAGGAGAGATTTCTTCCGTATGGTATTCCCCTGTTGGCAGCCACTTCAGATCAAACAAATTCAATAAATAAAAAACTAATAACTCACCTTTCGCATCTTATAAATTTGCGTTATAGGTTACCTATCTTGGATTTAGTTCCGATACTATATATATTGACAGTTTTAAAAATAAGAAAAAGACCATCGAAATGATGGTCTTGCAGACTGTAGACAAATGAATAAAATAACGGATGAACCTTTCTCTGAACACTTACTTTACTTCTTTCATAAATAGTTTAACGTTTTCAGCGATTTCTTTGAATTTGGTATGATGTAAATAATGTGATCCATCCATGGTTACTAATTTTCCATGTACCGAGTCATTAATCTGCCCTTCATGCAGAGGTATCCATCCTGCTACATCTTCATTATCCGCTTGTACAAAGAGTAGAAGTGGAAGATATTTAGGGAAGGTTAAACCTTGAGCCCCTTTAAAATTAGACGAAATATGGCTCATTTCATTCAAGGTTGTGTCATTAAACATATTTTTATTCGAAATCATTTTCATTTGCTCTACGGTTTTTTCATCAAATGCCAGTCCAACATAGGGGTCAGCACTGATTTTCATAGTCAATCTTAAGAGACCTGATTTTTTGAGATATGCAAACGTTTTCAATGGGAAATTGACATCCATACCCGGTTGTGTTGCAACACTGCTATCGATTCCGACAAATGCTGTCACCTCGTTTGGATATTTGTTCACGTAATCAATTCCATAAATGCCTGTAATAGAGTGGCCCATGAGCATGTATCTGTTAATATTAAGCTGCTGTAGTGCTTCATGAACTTCACTAACAATATTCTCCGTAGTTCGCTCTTTTACAGTTTCATCACTTAATCCATAACCGAAAGGCTCTACCACAACAACTTTGTAAAATGGAGATAATTCATCGATAAGAAGCTTAAAATCAAGCCCTGGAGTAGCTGTTCCATAACCAGGCAGGAGCACTATCGTTTCCTCGCCCTCGCCTTGAATTAACACATTCATGTTTTTCCCGTCTACAGATACGTGCTGCCCATAAGGCACTATTCGTTTTTGCTCCGAATGACTACTCATCACATTTGCGATATAAACAATACCTAAAAAAAGTACAATGGCTAGAACGATTGCTCCTATGATTTTAAGTAAGATGTTTCGCACTTTCTTTATTTTCATTCCACTCCGCATTTTCTTTTCCTCTTGTTGTGTCACTGTCATCTTCTCCTGTCGTGTCCTGATCTGTTTGTTTGCCTTCATGTGTCTGTAATGAAATCTTAACCAATGAAGATGTACTCCCCATGACGACAATATGAACTGAATATGAACTGTCCAAAAAATGCTACGGCTCTATATGCAAGTAAGATTGCATATAGAGCCGTAGCATAGAGAATAAATCTAACTAATCTGTTGGTGTAGTGATTGGCAAGGTGACAATGAAGGTTGTTCCTTGACCAGGTTCACTTTTCACTCGGATGTCACCTTGATGAAGTGACACAATCTGTTTAACGATAGCAAGTCCCATACCACTTCCATCATACTTACGACTGTGGGAACGATCGGCCTTAAAAAAACGCTCGAATATACGCTTCTGGTCGGCAAGGTGAATACCAATACCAGTGTCGGATATTAGGATTGTCACGTTTTTAATATCTTGTTTGATGCTTACGTTAATCACGCCAGCATCATCGGAAAATTTGATGCTATTTCCGAGGATATTCGTCCATACCTGATGTAACAGGTCATGATCAGCCGTTACTTTAACTGTCTGTAAATCAAGCTCAAAATGTATATTGCGAGCAGACCATTGTGGCTGGAGCGCCACGATTATCCGTCGAATTTGTTCATCGAGACTAAGCGTGAAGAGCCGCAGTTGCTTTGACTGCGATTCAAGCAAACTCAGCTTTAGCAGGCTATCGCTCATTTTGGACATCCTTTTCGCTTCAGCGATGATTATATCAAGATATCGGCTTCGTTCGTATTCTGTAAGGTCAACTTGCTTAAGCACTAGAGCATAACCGGATATCGAAGTGAGAGGTGATTGAACCTCGTGCGACACGTTCGATACGAATTCCCTGCGCATCTGCTCAAGTTGCTGAAGATCGTGCATCATTTCTTCGAAGCTGCGAGCCAAAGTACCCAGCTCACTCGTTTGCTTAATATTCAACTTGACGTTGAAATCTCCAGATGCTATCCGCTTGGTCGCTTTTGTCAGCTTTTTGATCGGTCTTACCAGGAATACAGAGGCAACTAGAATCAATACGCTTCCTGCAATCAACGAACATGTTGCAAAGACCAATGCCCACTTTGTGACAAATGAGGCTGAAGGAGGGGCGAGCGCTTCCAAAAATATCGCTTTCGTTCCCATTTCCGTTTTCAACGGCAACCCTAAGAGAACCGTGGCAATACCATTAGGAGTGTCCTGAACAACATCTCCATCTAATACTTTCTTTAGTTGCTCCATCGTCACAGGCGAAGGTTTGTGTCCATGAGGTTTACCGTAAGACTTGAACTGACCCGTTGCTTCGTAAATTCGAATATAATAAGAATCAAGCTGCTTCATTTCACTTACGAACAAGTCCGCTTCACGAAACGGAATGGTATTGTAAATCTGGATGATGTCTTGGCCAAAGTTTCGTATGTTGATTTGAGCGTTTTCGTTCAATTTATCTTCGAATATCCAAGTTGACACAAAAAAAGAAATGATTGTGCCCCCGATGATGGAGACTAAAAATGTCAGGACAACACGTATATATAAGGATTTGAGCATTCATAAACCTCAAGCCGATACCCAAGCCCGCGCACCGTTTCGATCCGAAAATCGGTTATTGTCGCGAACCGTTCACGCAGGCGTTTAATATGTACGTCTACTGTTCGATCATCTCCGGTGTAATCAATTCCCCAAATCTGATCGATCAACTGCACGCGCGTATAGACTTGTCCGGGTGTTCCAGCGAGCTTATACAGCAATTCGAACTCCTTTAGCGGCAATGTAAGCGACTCTGTCCCTTTCATCACCTTATAGGTCTGTCGATCAAGGATGACGTTCCCGAGATGTATCTTCTGCGTGTAGCCAATCTTGTATCGTTTGAGTAATGCCCTAACACGAACCGTCAACTCTAACGGATCGAATGGTTTGGTTAAATAATCATCCGCCCCAAGTTCGAAACCTTTCACTTTCTCCCATGTTTCTCCTCTCGCAGTCAGCATAAGTAAAGGCAGATCAGGATTGGCTCTTCGAAGTTCCTTGCATAACGTCCAACCATCCATATTCGGCATCATAATATCAAGTACGACAAGATCGACATTCGTTGAGGTGTAGACGGCCAGTGCTTCCTTGCCGTCCGCTGCTTCAGCTGTTGAGAATCCGTCGTTGCGTAGAAATAAACAGACGAGTTCGCGAATGTTCGCATCGTCGTCAACAACTAGTATAGTAGGCATTGGTTCCCTCTTTTCCCTGTTTCCAACAAATTATTTCAAGTCATCATTATACTATAAATTAACACGTTTGTTGATTTATCGACCTGTAGAATTCAAGTGTTTCTTTCAAACTAATCAAAAAAACAGGAGTGTGAAATCATTCAGTTATTCACAGCTATAATTGTCTAGGCTTTGCTGAAATTTCTTCGTGCACAAGGTCAAAAAACAAAACGAACGCTTGTCATTTGACCCTTTGGATACAAATAGTCCTCTTCAGCATCCATAAGTCATTGTAGTAACTGGGGGATTAATACATACAAAGATGTATTAATAGTGCTAAGAGAAAAAGCCACGAACGTTGATTTACAACAGTCGTAGCTTAATAGTATATCCCCCAACTTGCATTTTGAAGCGTTTACTCGGTTTGTAGGTTTGTATACTTTATCAATCCTTGTTTAACTAAGTTAACCTTGTAAATGAGCAATAATTAAAGTGAAGAAGTTACTCTTGTCCCTTGATGAAAATGCATCTTCCAACGTCCATCATTTAACTTCCATATCGAACTGCGTAATGAATATTGTTTGTTTATCTCGTTATAAATTCGGTAAGTTGTTAAAACTATTCCCTCTGACAATGGATGAATTTCGAAGTCACTCATTTTCATCCGCACTATGCCAAGACTCATTTCACCAATACTTTCATTTTTGTACAATACTTTACCTGAGCTTCCGAATTCAAAAAAACTGTCTGCTAGAAGATTAGTTAGTTCATCTTTTGATGTCCTGATTTCTGGTTTCAACAATTTCTCCTCTAGTTGAAACAACAGTTCTTTTAACGAAGGTCTATACTCCATTTTATACTCACCTTTTCCCGTTCATCTTATCGAAAATATTACATTTTTTTACAAACGACCTACTCTTTAGTTTAATATAGAATTAAAAACTACAGCGGCAAATCAATGATTTTTAAGTAAAGCAGCCTATTAGTAATCCATAAAATGCTGATTTTACACTTATAATTTATACACCGAGCGCACAATCAAATTCGAAATTATAAATAAGGTATAATTACAAATTTTTTCAAAGCATCTCTTTATATCTAATTTAGTCTAATACCCACAATAAAAGCGTACAGACTAAGCCCATTAAGAGCGCAAAAGGAATTGGATTTGTAAATTTTAATTTTTTCGTTACAATATACACAAGTGTGATTAAAAGTATAATTATTGCAAAATTACCTAACATTTTATTCCTCCCTTACGATTTTTCTCTCTCAATATTGCTATATAGCAAAGCTCTACTTTGGAATGTAAGATTAATGCATTTAGCATACAAATAACTAGAATGTCAAGTTAACAACAGTCATTGCTTAATAATGTATACCTAAACCTTTATTTGGGAACTTTTTTTATGAATGAACATGAAATTTCTTAAAAAAAGATTGGAGTAATCCAACAACTATTCGAATGATTAAAAAATATATAAAGGCTTCGACAAAACTAACTCCAAGAAAAAATACATACCTACCAAAATCCTCAAGTTCATCGAAGTAAAAATTTTAAATTTGTACGTCTAAAATTAGTGTTTTATAACTTAAAGCTAAAAATGTTGGAATAAAAAATATCCAATATATTAAAGGGAAATTAAAATGCCCTTCTTTCATAAGCATCAATAACACCACCTTTTACAAAAATTAATACACCAGGTGCACAATCAATATTTTACTAATAATTTATTATATCTGTTTTCCATTCTTCCTCTAAAATTGCGTAATAATACTCATCCCACCAATCATTACCGCTCGGAATACATTTTTTAAAGTAGCCTTCCCTTCTCATTCCAATCTTCTCCATAACTCGATACGATGGAATATTTTGAGGCTGACATGTTGCTATAATTCGATGTAACTTCATGTTTTCAAAACCAAATTGTAAAATCGCTTTTGCTGCTTCAGAAGCATAACCTTTATTGTAATATTTCGGATTGAATACCCATCCAATCTCGTATGTATGTTCACCAAAATATTTACCAAAAAAGATGTGCCCAATAAGAATGTTTTCATCTATCAAGATAACAGGAAATTTTTCAGCTTGATCACCCATATTTTGATTTATAAACTTTTTTGTCGCTCCTTCAGTAAAAACACCTTCGGGAATATATTTCATAACATTCGGATCGGATGTATATTCATGTACACTTTGCCAATCGTCATAAGTAAATTTACGTATTATTAATCTATCCGTTGTTATGTTCATTTCATAGCCTCCCTGTACTATTCTTTTGCATCTTTTCTACGACGTTCTAAAAAGAGTTTTGGAGCAATACGGTGCTTTGTCGCCTGTTCAAACGCAAAAGCGAATTTGATTAAGTCCCCTTCGCTAAAAGCTGTGCCTGCAAAAGTTATACCAAACGTTCTGCCATTGGCCATATAGCCAGCTGGTACTGCTATAGATGGGTAGCCCGCTTTCGCACTAATAGTTGAACCAATGTAAGAAGGAAAAACAATTGCATCGAGGTCATACTTCTTCAATACATAGTCAATTCCTTGTTCTTGAGAAAAATATAAGTCTTCTAATTTTGCATTTAAATATTTTGAGTCTCTTAGTGTATTTGAATAACTTTCTCTACGTTCTAATTTATCTTGCCCATATTTCAATGCTTTTTCGCCAAATTTTTTATTGAATTGAATCAATTCAGATATTGAATGTACTGGCATATGAGAAGGCAACTTAGAAAGATAATTATCTAGGCTATGCTTCAATTCATATAAAGGTACGTCCCATTTCCAATCCATATGAAAGGAAGGAATATTGATATTTTCAATTATCGTTGCGCCTTGTTCAGTTAAAGCTTGAATCGCATGTTGAAATAATTGTGCATCATATTCTCCAGAGTCATAATAGTCTTTGGGTGCATCATTAAATATGCCAATTTTAGTGTTGTTTAATCCTTTCGTATCTAAATCGTTTGTGTAATTTTGTTGTGCGTTCCCTTCACTTTTATAAGTAGCAATGTCGTGGTCATCTATTCCCACTAATGCACCTAATAAAATGGCTGCGTCTTTAACAGTTCTCGCAAACGGTCCGGCAGTATCTTGAGAGTATGTAAAAGGAATAATACCATTGCGGCTGATTAAACCAACAGTTGGCTTAATTCCCACTACTGAATTTTGAATAGCAGGACTAAGAATTGAGGCATCTGTTTCAGTCCCAACAGCTAGTACTGAAAAATTCGAGGCTACTGCCACTGCGGATCCAGAACTAGAACCACCAACAAAAAGTGTCGGATCACCATATGGGTTTAATGTTTGTCCTCCTCTTGCACTATAACCTGCCCACATTTCACTCGACATACCATTTGCTAATTCTGTCATATTGGTTTTACCTAATATAACAGCACCTGCCTCACGAAGTTTTTTTACAAGAAAAGCGTCTTGACAGGCTAAGTGGTTTTCTAATGCGAGTGTTCCAGCACTTGTATGCATGGAATCTTTTGTTTCAATATTGTCCTTGAGTACAATCGGAATGCCGTGTAAGGGGCCTCTGGAACCTTTTAATTTTCTTTCATTATCTAGTGCTTCTGCTATAAATATCGCTTCAGAATTTATTTCAAGCATGGAATTAATTCGCGGTCCACCTTGATCAATATTTGCAATTCTATATAAATAATACATAACTAATTCTTTTGATGTTATTTCTCCACTTTCCATGGCTTCTTGAATTCGATCGATTGATAGTTCTTCTCTAAAAAAGCTATTGAACTTTATTTCCATTATAAATTAACCAATCTTTCTGTTTTTCTTCTATAATTATATAGAGAAAAGCTATTTTAATAAGTGATATACATTGTTTGGAGGGTTCCCCATTTCGATACTCTTAGTCTGTTAATTGTAAATAACAATCAAGTTAAATCCAACATTATGGCATCTCCAAAAGCTCTTACATCCTTCAAATAATCATAGCCCTCAGGATTTCCATAGCTATTAAATGCTCTTACAGCTACGATATTTTCACTTGGAATAATCAATAGTGTAACCGTCGTATAGCCTAAAATTTGATAGGCACCATTTGGCACAAGCGCACCAATTTCAGATTTTTTCGCTTGTGAACCTTTCACAAACCAAAAAATCCCGTTCTCAGGTAAATCCGCATTTGAATAAGAAGGACTTTGTAAAGTCGTAGCAAGTTGAATAATGTTTGAATCAATCACTTGTTTACCATTTAACGAGCCGTTATTTAGATGTAAAAGCCCCCATTTCGCTAGTTCACGTGCTGAGGCATACAAATTCTTTTTGCTGCCATCCAGATTTAGGGAAGCAGACCAATGCCTATTATTCTCTTTTCCTATGACGTCAACGAAAGTATCATCAAATGTGTTATACCAATTTGTTTCAATGAAATTTGAAGGTGTAAATACTTCATAGTTTAATATTTCCGCAATTGTTTTTTTCGTTGTAAATTGAATAATTTCAGAAATCAACTCAACATTAATATCACGATATGCCCAGCTCGTGCCAGCAGTAAATTCTCTAACTACTTCGCCATTTCTTTCTATAAGTCCGTGTGAATGCGTAACAAGATGGCGAATTGTTATTCCTTTATACAATTCCTTCTGTTGCGGTAATGGGAGGTAGATTAAAATTTCAGCATCTAATGATTGAATGAATCCATGATGAAGCGCATACGCAACAGCAAATGCGACATAACTTTTACGACAGGAAGCGATATGAAACTTTGTATCCGATTGCACTAAACGAGCATCTTTTTTGGCAGAATGTTTCCCCCAATATCGCTCGACCTGCAACTCGTTATTGTGAAAAATCACAAGAGCTGCACCCGTACAATCTAATGTTTGATATGTATTTTCTATGGCATTGATTACACTTTTAAACGTAGTTATTAGCATGTGATATACGAACACCCTTTCGAAGTCTTAACCGCATCAAATATCTTGAAGCAGTTTAATTTTTAAATATGTTAAAGGTTTTTTCTTAACAAAATTATTTTCGATCGATTGGAGAACTTCTTCATTGCCAGGTAAACTTACAACCTCTTTTGCTTTTTCAAAAGGAATCCATTGATATTCACTATGTTCATCGTTTAAAACGACAGATTGTTCTTCATGTACAAACCCTACAAATACGGGTGCAATGTAAATGTAATTCTCTTGTGGAGAAAAAATTTGGTCAAATTGATTCGAGGAATACAATACAAGTTCTGTAATACCTGTTTCTTCTGCAATTTCTCTATAAACAGCTCCTATTGCCGTTTCTCCATCTTCAATACTGCCTCCTATATAGCACCAAATATTATTTAAATTATGGGATGTTCTTTTTAGTAGTAAAACATGATATATGTTATTTATCTCTTTTAACAATACAGCAGCGATGCCAGTCGACTTGATAGGAATAATGTTCATATATTGTACCTACTTTCATCTTTAGAATCAGAGTTTTGGTTTAACTTTTTCAATTTTACAAATATTCGTTGCGCTGAATTGTCTGTACAAGAAGAAATATACTTGCTACTCCCCAAATTGTGGTTGCCACTATAAACCAAACATTCGATTGGGTAGTAATATTTCTCTTTCTTCCCATATTTCTTTTTATAAGGGCGAGGACAATAAAACCGAGTATGCAGATACAAAGAGTTAGCCAAAATAGTAAACCCACTTTCTATCCCCTTTTATCTAAAATACTTAAGCCTCACCAATTCCCATTGCTAACAATAATAAGAAAGCCAAAAATAAAACAAATACATTTGCGCTTAACCCTACTAATCCAAATAATAATTTCCTTATGAGTCTAGACGATATCGACATAAAGATAGAAATAATGGCAAGTATAATGCCGATAATAGATAAAATACCAAAAATAATAATTATTAAATAAACATCAGCATTAGGTCCCCTGAGTGCAAAAAATACAATACTACTTACGATCACCGGCAAAATTGATAAAGCACCTAAAATTGTACTCACTTTGCCTTTATTCAAAGTCATTGCCCCCTCCATAGCTAAATTCTTACTTCATAAATCCTCGTTGTACTAAATCACTGCATTTTATTAAAAAACCTGAGTAAAGTGCATGTTTATTTGAAATTCAAACTCTCTAATATTCACATTTGTTTCTGCTTCGAGAATTTTTACTTCCATTGTCACCTTGTCCCACTGTTATTTAATCCACTAATCCATTTTAGTTGAAGGCCAGTCTTATCGCATTTTAATACTATAATATCTCATTGCCTTCGGAACACCTTCCATATCAAATATGCCATCCACGATTAAGCGTCTAACACGATATTCGATAAATTGATCGCCAACATATTGATCCAAATGACCGATTACTTCACCAATGATTCGAGCTGATTTTATAAAGTCATTGTTTTTTCGCTTACTATGAGATGTCTTAACTGTTTGAATGATATACTCGTCGTAAAAAGTTTCAGAAACACTAATTATTTTATGATTTTGCCAAATCCTTAACACTTCTTTTTCCTCACATAGTTGTTCCCATTGTTGTTCAAGCGTTTTCCGTTCAGATTGCGTTAATGTATTACCATTTTTCTCATTTTCATAAATTTGTTTTAATTGCTCATGTAAAAGTTCCCCCATGTTTCTTGGTGTAAAATCGATTTCGGGTCGATCAAAATGAGTTTTATATCCTTCGTTTGTATTAATGATTATGATGTCGTTTGTTTTCCCTTTTAATAACTTGAGTACAAGTCTTAAACCCGTTTGCTCATGTGCATTTTCTCCAGCCCAAATAATAATTGGATGATTGGTTGGGATTTGTTCAATGTTTAAAATAGTCCGTTCAAAGTTCGTTTGATAATTAGATAGCACTTCATCATCAATATTAATGTGCGTTCTTAACCATTCATACCGATGATCCATTCCTTGTGCGGCATGTAATTGCCAAATCGGACCTATTGAAAATAAATCGGAAAAAGTAATAATTTTTTCTTTTTGATTTAATTCTAACTCTTTTAATGCCAATCTTAAGCTACCCATCGGAGAATCCCCAAATACAATATGGGTAGCTTCATATTGCGCGTCTTGATCATCATTCGCCTTATTTTTTCCGAAATCTAATAAATCATTATATGAATTTTTTATATCTAAAAAGAATTGCTCCTCTGAATAACCGTCACCTTCCTCAACAGCTTGCACGCGGCAATAGAATAGAAATAATGTGGACTTCAATTCTTTCTCATCCAACTGATAAATCATATTTCTCATTTCATCTAACATTTCATCAACCCCTCACAGTAAACTTTACCACAAAGTTCCATTCGGATTAAGCATTATAAATAATAGTCAGAGAAAAAGCCGCGAATGTTGGTGACATTCGTGGCTCTTTGGTTCGATTCAAAAGTTACATTTAAGAAAATTTTTTGAGTAACTATTTCTGATATCTTTTAAATCCCCTCAGTATTCATCAATACAATACGCCAACCATCAGGGTCCGCGATGGTCACACCTTTTTCTTCCCAGTAAGGATTTTCTGGTGGAATTTCAGGATAGCCCATATTAGCGAGTCGAGATTGTACAACTTGAATTTGCGAGTTATCGGGCATATAAAAAACGAGTAAATTATCATTGGTCGGTGCAAGGCATGGACTTCCATCAACATGCTCAGTAAATTCTAAATGATACGACTCATCTGGTAACCCAATCATAATGCCAGTATATCCACGATGTCCTTTGAACTCTCCAATTTTCGTAAGCCCTAGACCCTCGCAATAAAATTTTTCTATCAGATCTAATTTATCTGTTGGTCGCGCAATGCGAAATTGTGCGATATGCAATGTTTGTGTCCACTGTTTCATAATCATTCCCCCTCCTTCAATTTTAATGAAAAAGGTAGGACAATACTTTACAACTTTTGATTGAAATAAAGTAGTTTCTCAGAAAAAGGGGGAACGCGTCACATCCATGATATGAAAGGATTTGATACGCTTTTCAATTGATTCAAACCTAGTTCAATTCCTTATCAGCTTGATCGGCTACATTATTGATTCTTTCTAACATAGGCGGATGGGAGTAGCGAAACCATTTGACAAGTACTGATGGATTTACTTCGCCCAGCCCAACTTTGGTCAACTGTTGAAACGTCGAGATTGCAGCCTCGGGATTCTCCATTAGTTCCATTGCATATTCATCAGCTCGGGCCTCTTGATAGCGTGAAACTGCATTGGATAGTGGGCTTGAAAAGAATACTAGAAAAGATGAAATCAATAAAAACAATGGCAATGAATGAATACTACTCATTTGTTTAATTTTTAATATCGATCCATAACGTCTAATCATCCAAGGCATGATTTTTGCAATTCCCCATAGTCCAATGAGCGTCATCAACAAGTATACTGTGATGTTTAGGTAAATATCCTTTTTCACGTAGTGGCCCATCTCATGTGCCATTATAAAGAGTATTTCTTCATCCGTTAATCGGTTTAATGTCGTATCCCACAACACAATTCTCGAATTTTCACCAATCCCTGTTACATACGCATTTAATGCATTCGTCTTCTCTGACATGTTCACTTCATATACATGATTTGAAGGAATATCTGCTTGCTGTGCGAGTGACAAAACCTTCGTCTCCAATGCTTTATCTTTTAGTGGAGAAAAGTCATTGTATATTGGGTCGATCACGACTGGTTGGATGAACATAAGAAAAATTGAAAATGGAACAGTTAATGTCCAGGCTGATAACCACCATCTCTTCGGACTTTTTTTGATGAGCCAATAGAGAACCGTGACCACGATAACGGACATCCCGAAAGACATCCAAAAATTAATCACATTATCCCTCATCCACGAGGAAAAAAGCTGCGTACTAATACCATAGCTTTTACTCAGTACATACCGGAAATAATCTAGTGGAAATTGGAGGACAAACAATAGAAGCGATAGTAAAAATAAATACTTTGCATTTCTCCAAATGGCCCATTTATGTTGGCTGGGGCTCAATCCTTCGAACAAACGTGAGATACCCGTAATCAAAATAACAAAGTAGAGCAACCATTCAAACGGCATTGCGATAAAAAATAGGAAATTTCTTATTTTTGATAAATCCTCACTTAACACCAATTCCCGCGCTGTTAGAAAAGTACTTGGATCTGCTGCCGTACCTTTCAGAGCTACTGGTATCTCACTATTTTGGTTATGAAAAAAATAGAAATACATCGCCACAACGTACAGACCAAATGTTAGTACAGCAAGTAAACTCCATTTTTTCTTAATTTCTTCTCCACCTCAATTCATCCGATTACCCTAGCATATTATTAAAAGATGGAAACTATTTTTCAAATTTTATTAATGTCCTTTTCTGACAGTTCTATACGTCTCGGATTCATCATAAATTGGAAAAAAGTTCACTCAATGTTTTATTTGAGTTTATAAGGGGTGTATCAAAATGTTTGCGATTCATTTTTATGAAAAAAACACATCAGTACTAAGTCAATGTTTAAGACGTATACCTGAAGTCGATGAAAGTATCAGAATTAAAGGACGTAATGGAAAGGTTTTAAATGTCACCCAAATTGAAGAAAATAAATACCACGTCCATGTAGAATTAGAAAAATTAATAAAGAAGAGTCTATTACTAAAAGACGATAAAAAGAAAAGACGTTAGTGCATAAGAGGAATGCGCGATCATTCCACATAAAAATAACATAAAAAGTTAAATTAGTAGTTTTCTATGTACCTCTTCCAACTAAAATGCTATGATGATAAATAAGAACAAGTTTTTTGTATCTTATCTCGGTCTTGTAGCTCAGTTGGGAGAGCACCACCTCGACAAGGTGGGGGTCGCTGGTTCGAGACCAGTCGGGACCATCACGCTGAAAGCCTTTATTAATAAGGGTTTTCAGCTTTTTTTATTCGATAAATTACACCTAAAATTGAATCATTTTTACTGTTGCGTGACGGATATGTGACGAATTATTTTATAACTCATAGTTTCATTTAAAATACCGTGCAGTGAATTGAGACGACAAGATTATAAAGTGAAATAAAAATAGCCCTCCACTTTTGTGGAAGGCTTATTTTTTAATTTGCATATGATCTAATTTGATGTTTAACACCGTTTACCTCTGCATCTTTTATTTCTGTTAATTTTACTACAATTTCTACATCTTCAAATCTAACGAACACCGCATCGGTAAATATCACTGGTTCTAAGTCGTCGATATGATATTCACTTTCAAACTTTAAGTTTATTCCACAATTCGTCAGAAATTTGTATCTATACATCAAATCACCCCTTATACGCATAAATTTACAGTAAAGTGGTAATTAAATCTATATAAAGTCCCGAAATTTCTTTTTTTGCCGTTATTTGGTTTATTCTCAAATAAAAATTGAATGAACTTGACTTTTTTATTGAGAACCTATATAAAAGCGGCACCCCGTCTAGCTGTTTCTCCATTTGTTTTCTGAGAGTGCTTCAAAAGAATTAGTAAGTGCGTACAATCGAAGCTTTTTTATTTCATTTAATTGTTCTGATATTTTCATTTCCGAAGAAGTGTTGCAATCATAGAGGTTTGATATGGGCTTACTATCTCTCAAATTCTCTACCAGTTTAATAAGCATGGTACGGAATACTTGTTTAAATTCTCGGTATTTAAGTGGATGTATTTTGCATAGTTCATTGTATTGAGAGACCACATAATGAATTTGAGTGAAACTTAGAGCTGGTTTATGTTCTAAGGCTAAAGCTAGAACATCGAAATTAGGGAACTTTTTCATGAATTGATGTAAATTACTCATTGCTTCTGGAAAGTTATTTGAAGATATTGGGTGTTCCTGATGATAGCAAAATGTTGAAGAATCTAATAAAAAGCGGGCGCCATTTTTGTACAAGCGATATCCAAGCTCCCAATCTTCTGCCCCATACCCTCGAAATGATTCATCAAAGTATCCTACCTTATCCAGCAGTTCTCTATTGACTGATACGTCCCCTGTTAAAAACGCAATATAAGGAAGCGTATAATTACTTAGATCTAATCCAAAATTGCTTAATCCATTGTTAAGCTCCTTGGTGAAATACCAATTCGGAAATGATAGATTTTGAAAGGAATTATTATCTATATCCTTCTTAGTGATGAGTGGGAATAACTGATTAGAGTTTTGATGATTTTGTTTATATTCATTATATAGGAATGTGAAATATGGATCAATGGGAACAAAATCATCTATGTGTTCCCACTGTTTACTATTGAAATCGGAAGTCAGAAAGGTATAAATACCTCTATAGTGCATTGCACCACTTACTACTATATTCTTATCATTAATGTGATGTTTATAATGATTTTCAATGAAGTTATGCTCAGTGAGCATTTCCGCATCTAGAAAGATTATCACTTCTCCTTCCGCAAGCTGGATGCCTAAGTTACGTGCGCGTGACCGACCTTGGTTTTTTCTTGGACGCACATATTTAAACTTAAAGGGTGGATCGAATTCTTTAGGAATATGAGAAGTCTTGTCAAAGGAACAATCGTCAACTAAGATAACTTCAAAACTAGAAAAATCAAATGTTTGTCTCAATAAGCAATATAGAGATAAAGAAACATATTCGTACTTATTGTATGAAGGCATAATAATACTTACCTTTATATCTTTTTTATCTTTATTTTTAACAATTAATTCATAATCCTCATCCTTTTTTTCTTTTACATTACTTTTTCTTTCTTTTGCACTACTTATTTTTTCTCTTGCACTACTAATTTTTTCATTTGCAATACTTTTTCTTTCTTCACCCAAACTAATTCTCCTCCTATATAATTAACATTTTTATATAGAGTATGAAAAATATATTTTATTGAATGGGCATATAATCCCCTACAGCCAAACCTTTACGGAATCTCACTTCTTCTTCTTTTCTTCCATCCTTATATTATTATTCAAATATACTTCGTTGGATTGACGGGCTTCTAGTAAGTTCACACGTCCCGTCCAATGAATAAATATCCACTCAAACTTAACGTTTGGTGCTGATTGAAAAAAAGAAACTTTTTATTTGGTTGTTCTAATTAATTGTACAGGTGATTCACCTGTAAAGGTAAAGTCGATAGAGTTTATTAAAAGAGATGAGAAGCCTATTACATACGATTAAGATGGTATAAAACATGAAGTCTTTGGTGCAGATCCATTAAAATCATCAAGGATATATGGTACATTAAATCGATTAATTGATTGCGTTGCAATGCTTTCACTAATTGTTATTGCATTATAAGCACCCCTTAATAAGAACATTTGTTTGTATCTATAATAGAACGAACGTTCTTGTTTGGCAAGTGTAAATATTTAAGAAATAATATTTTTTGTCTGAATAAATAATAATATTAATTCTACTATTCTACTGTGCTATAGTTTAAACCATCTTTAAGACAAATATTTCAGGAGGAAATATGAGCAACCAGAATAAAAAAAAAAATTCTCTAGTTGCATTAACTATTATTGCAGGTCTAATATTGCCAATTTTTCTTCCCGCATTTATTATGATGGCTTTAGATAAGTGGATGCCAGATGAAATTTCCTTTACAAGAACCATTTCTTTATTTATTTTATCTATTGAGCTATTTGTAATAGCTGGTATTTTTACTAAGATTTTAAGTCTAATAGGTTTAACAGAAAAAAAGATAGACGAGTTAGGATTTCTGGGTACTATTATTTCAGTAATCTCATCTTTCCTTTCTATAATTGTAGGGTATTATTGGATGAAAACTCTTCACTTAACATCTGTTCAGTTATCTTCCAATGGGATTTTAATTATCGCAATCGTTTCTACAGTTATTTTAGTTGTTTTATTAAAAGCGTTAGATAAATTAGAATAAAATAAAAAAGACCAGCTCGGCTATTTTAGCTTTGCTGGTCCGTTTCGTTTATTTAGTTGTACGATTTACATAAGCAACGCTATAACTAATTAATTCAACATCTGAGTACTTATCTAATTTATCCAAATGGGATTTTTCAAATATACCTGCAGCTACTGCTTTCTTAATCAGTCCTTTTGCTTCAGCACGTCCCGTTTCATTTAATAATACTTGCGACACTGTTGATTCCTCCTTTTTGTTTCCCGTAATTTTATGTCCAATAGCTGCTGCTAACTCTTTAGCTACGGCTTGGCAAATAGCTTCAAAATGTTTATCCAATAACTCTACATCTTTTTTACTGTTCACAAATCCGAACTCGATTGAAATGCTTGGCTCGTATGTTTTCGTGAATACACCAATATTATCTCGGTATTTTGCGCCACGATTTATTAAGCCAGAAGCATCGCTCATCGCTTTTGCTACTGCTGCCGCTAAATCCTTTTTGGTAGTGTATAACACCTCTACGCCAATAGGCCGTTCTGTTAATGAACCACTTGCGTTTAAATGTCCAGATACGATTAAGCCGTTGCGATCAGCATTATGGTGAGCTATTAAATTATTAATGTTTTGAGTTTGGTTTTTAGAAACTATATCTTCGTAATATGTCGCAGGTACTTTATTGGCTACTAAAATATCATAAATTCGCTTAATAAATTTCCTAGCAAATTGTACCTCGTCAACATACCCACTTGCACCTGTCCTGTCGCCGTAATGTCCTACGTGCAATTCGATTTCGGTTGGTTTTGTCATTTCGTATCACCATTTGGTTTGACGTATTTAAGCGCCTGATTACTATCGTTTGTACCGTTTGTCGTCGGGTCAATAACAACACCTGCGAGAACCAAAAGAGCAAGCACCGTATTAAAAATTTCGGTTGCTTGCTCGTTATAAAGTGTTGTGTCATATCCAAATACCGCTGCCAACTGCTGCACCAATAAAAGTAGTAAGGCAAAGAGTGATACAAGAAAAGTTTTGTGTTTTAAACGTACTTTCCAGTTAATTTTCATTTTGTTTTCCCTCCAGTTTATCGATTCGTTTATGCGCCGATTTCGCAATTTCATCTACTCTCACCAAATCGCGAGAAAATGCGTTCATTTGCTCTTTATTCGTTTTAACATCAAGCTTAATGTCGTCTACACCTCTACTAATATGAGCAAGTGTCACCTTCATTTCAGCTTCACTTGTAGCGTTTACTTTCTTTTCACGGTCACGATTGAGAATATAACCAAAAACAGCGAATAACAATCCTCCTATACCTACTAAAATAAGGATATCAATACTCATTTTGCACACCATCCTTTTTATTTAATAAGGTCACGCAATAGCGTATCCTTAAAATTCCCAAGCGTCTTTGTCATTAATATTCAGTATTCAGAAAGTTCACCTATTCTTAGTAGTTTCACTTTCAACTCCCCTAATTTATATTTTTTAGTTTGAACTCACTATTTAGTCCCTCATCAAACTTCTCCGTATTCTCCTATGTTTTGAGATAGGGGTATTATAGTCCCGAAATAACGGGATAAATTTTTATATATTTCATTTCAATGCAAACCAAAAACACTTGATACATATAAAATATCAAGTGTTTCAAATATAAACTAAAAACCAAGTGGCATTCTTCTTACTTTTTAAACTTAGGAACAGTCATATATGTTCCCGTTCTCCATAGCCATTCTAATGGTCCAAAATGGAAATATTTCATCCATACGTTTGAAAAGATAATTTGAACTATGAATATAAGTAAACTGTATAAAATAGCTTCATTAACTGTTGTAACTTGCGATGCAATAAATGTAATTCCACAAATGGATTGTATAATGTAATTTGTAAGCGACATTTGGCCATATGCAACTAAACCTTTACACCACTTATAAATATTTTTATATTCTAAAACTAGCAACGTCCCAGTAATATACATAAGACCTAGCACACTTGCTAAAAGAGTAAGCTTTAGTCCATATCCTAGTTGTAATGCAACAATACCGATTGATAAAATAAACGTACCAATCCATATCTTTCTTACAAAATACTTCTTTGTTTTTAAATCAAACAGACCAATTCCATACATCGTATAACCTAGGAGCATATGTCCTAAAGTTTGTCCTACTACAAATCCGTTGACTACACCATTTGAAATTGTAATGCGAGTAAAATGGTGTATCAGGTAGTAAATATCGACAGATAGCGTCAAGATTAGAGCCAAAACCAAAAGGAAATATTTATTGAATCGCATAAATCCAAAAAATATAATACCAATTACAGCATAGCCCATTAATACATCCGGAGCTGTCATCATAGCGTTAAGCAATCCAAATACAAATAACAATGACATTCGGCGAATATAAGTCCAATTACTTAATCCTTTTTTATTTAATCGTGATAAAAAAATGTGAGATCCAACACCAAAGAGAAATGCAAAAATAAAATGAAATTTCCCGTGAATCAAGAGACCTGTAATCACTCCATATAAAGAATCTTGTAAATTCTCATATGCTTTTTCCGATATAAAAGAGTTAATATTAATTAAGAAAATCCCCATAATTGCTATTCCTCTAATGATATCAATTGAATAAATCCTTTCAATATCGCTTTTCATGCACATCCTCCAATACATTAATAACACTTATGTTTTTGGTCCTTTACTTCCCTTGATAAAAATAAGAACATTTTCTATTATATATATTGAATATATATATAGCTATCTAGATATAAACTTCATATAACTAATCTTTCCTTCTTTCGATAAGAAGTGTAATTACTCTCATAAAATCAATTCTTTTCACAAACTATAATTAATAAAAACTAATTTCTAATTTCTAATTTCCGATTGTAGAAAATAATCACATAAAGGCTTGCATATTTTTTGTGCAGACATACGTATTAATAATTCTTTTACTGAAATCTTGTTAACTATATATTTTTGAATGGTAAATTTAAATACATCATAATCCAGATAATTCTCTTCCATCTTTAAATTAGCCCTTGGAAACAGTTTATTCATTGACTGACATATTACAACTGTTTTAGCTGGTTGCGATTTTATCACAGAGATGTTAGGTATAAATGTTAAAAGAAAATCTATTTCATCTTCACTTAATTTCTCTTTTTCTAGCCATTCCAGTACAGTTAAATTATCCATATTTCCTACCCCTAAACTTTAATTAAATAAGCATTCCCTAATGAAATAGGAGTCCTTATCCGTGTTATTTTAACATAATTTACATTATCCTTCTTAAACAATCCTGCCCGTTGGTTCAATAAGAAAATAAAAGTTACTACGCATTTTGCGACGAATACTCAACAAAAAAAGCCAACAAATTGTTGACTTAACTTGTTTAACTAATGCACTCCGTTAGTTTAAGTGTTTTCGTTCACAATGTTTCAGTGAGAAATTGAAATTCATATTTATTTCTACTTCACAAAAAATCCGATAATCACTGCAATAATTAAAATAATTCCACCCAAAAATTGTCCTATTCCTGAAGCTTCTCCCATTAACAGTAAATTAAATAAGTTTTTGTTTTTTTGATTTTTTCCAAATAAGCCATCATCTGTTCTCATACGATAAATACCCCAAATCACTAAAATCATCCCAAAAATAAGTCCTATAATATACATTTACATTCCTCCGTTGTTTACTTTATATGTGCATCTTTATGAAATGTATTATTTGTCATCTTCATCAAAAACAAAAGTTTCTTCAATTGATAAATTAAAAACTGAAGCTATTTTATATGCAAGTAGTACAGATGGATTATATTTTTGTTTTTCTAATGAGATGATTGTTCTTGAAGATACACTTACTTTATCAGCTAAATCTTGTTGCGTTATTCCATGTTCTATTCGTAATTCTTTTACTCTATTTTCCATAAATACCTCCTAATTAAAGGACATGAGTATAATATTTTCTAGATCCGAATTCAATAATCATTAAAGATATTAAAATAATAAATAATGCAATATTTGATGGAATTAGCACAAAATTAGTTAAAAACATAAGAATTAAAATTTCGGGTATCAGGATATACAAGGTGAAGCGAGCTACCTTTCCATCAATTAAGGCATCTCTTTCGTCATATTCCTTTGCTAATTCCTTTTCTATTGATTTATTCTTTCGGGATTTAATGATAGAAATTGTTGAGAACAATAAAATTATTCCACCTAACAATACTGTGATATAGCCATTATTAAATCCTACTGATGCATCGAGAATTACTTGAATGAACCCAATTACTATTAATAAGATTGATACTAAAAGTCGCTGCATGAATAGATTTTTCAAATATACCTCTCCTAACCAACTTATTCCCCTTTAGTGAAGTTTGTTTCACGTGAAGTTAATTTCATACTAACTTTTTTACTAGCCAATCGTCAAGTGGTTAATAATGGCATTTAAAGTACCGAAATATTTCATCATTTGAACCATTTTAGTTATAAAAGTGTTAAACTAACCTGCGCCGTTGGTTCATTAAGAAATTTAAAGTTACTACACGTTTTGGGACGATTGCTTAAACTCCCTCTGAAGCATTTAAGATGTAATCTTCAATAGCTTTTCGGTAATCGGGATTCGTAACATCATCAATTACATAAACTTTTCCAGTATTTGGATTTAACCCGCCACTCATGATTCGTTCTGCCGCAATACGCACTACTACTGCATTTACTTTTGTCGTGTTTGTCATTATAGAATACCTCCAGTTTCATTTTCTGTTTGTAATAGTAAAGCGTCCTCTAATTCTCTGGTATACCCCTCTTCTGGCACACCTTCTATGAATACTTTCACTATCGGCTTTCCGCTTTCGATATCCACACCAGCAATATAACTAGTAGAGTAGTCAATGGAGCCAAACGGAACATCAATATACTTAATTTCTTCATCTGGGCGTTGCCCTTCTGTGTTGTTTAGTTCACCAGTCTGGAAGATTACAAAGCCATTATTAGCTTTGTAATAGATTCTATTTCCAATTCCCAAAGCAATTTCCTCCAATCATTTGATTGCGTCAAATCTAAAGTTTGTTACGTGATTGCCGTTTCCAACTATGAATGTTATGTCATTGCCGCTTCTAGTAGTATCAGTAGACCAACTTTGCCACCCAGACGGAGCTGGGATGCCTCTATTCACTGAATAGGTTCTCGCTTGGTGGCTCCAGTTCGTATTGTAGACTATATTTCCCTCAAACTGGTCAAAATGTATGAAAACAGCTCGTAGGATGAATGGTAATCCAGTTATAGCGAAATAGCACTTGTCGCCAATTGTATATGATCTACCATTACCAGACTGCGCACTACTTAATTTGCGTACATTAGCCGCAGTGGTATCGAATGTTGCATCGGGCGGTGTATATACACCCATGTCAGTAACCGCCCGATTTACGGTAGCCTTACCATTACTGACAGATGTGAAAAACGTGTTATAATCATCTTCATTCAGCATTCGTTTCCACACTGACCAATCAAGACTTGCGCTTTTAGTTCTCATACAAACTACATTACCTCTACCATATAAGACTTGGGTAATAACATCTTCGGAAACCAAAACCTTTAATGTGCCCCATCTAAAAGTAGCCATGTCTCCATGAGGACCATTAGAAAAATCAGCACTCATTGCATATTCGCCAGGGTAAATATAAAAATCTAAGTTTACATGGACACCACGCCTACGGGTATTAACCGCTAAATCGAATGACCATCCGCCCCATGTACCCGCTTCTTTGTAGCGAGTGAATTTTATTTTAAATTCATCAGTGAATGCAACCGCACGTTGTTCAATGTAGTTGATATCATGCACTATCACTTGTCCCATGACCCAAGTGGCGGCGGGTCCATTCGCCGAATTGTTAGCCATATATAACCCATTTTCCACTGCGTTATTCCAATCGGTTACGATTTGGCACATTCTCCCAAAACGTGCTGTTACATTGTCCCATTTGATGCGTTGGCACTGCCTGTCGTTTTTGAGACAGTAATAAAACACCTATTTTAAGCAACCTGTTGTCGGTATTTTACCGGTGACAGGTTGTTTAGTTTCGTTTGGATACGGGTATTATTATAATAATTGATATATTCTTCGACGATACGAATTACACATGCATTAGTCGTGCTGTGTATGTCGTCAAGATAAAACGTTTCTGACTTTAACGAGGAATGAAACGTTTCGATTGGGGAATTATCCGCCGGTGTGCCTTTACGAGACATACTCATGGTAATTCCTTTTTCTTTCACTTCTTTTTGATAATCGTAAGACGTATAAACTGAACCTTGATCACTATGCAAAAGGACGCCTTTTGGCAATTGTATACGCGATGATTTCCCCATTATACAAATCCATAATGCTTGAAAGATATAACATCGACTGTCCAAAAGGCAAGTAAGTAATATCGGTTACGAGCTTTTGTAAAGGAGCTGTTGCGTTAAAGTCACGGTTTAACATGTTATCAGCTACTTTAGATGGTTGACCAGTCCGTTTGCGCTTTTTCACTTTTACCCGACATAACCAATTATATTTCTGCATCACTTTTTGGATAGTCTTTTCACTGATTCCAGAGAATAAGGCTGCTATTTTCCGATAACCATAACGATATTTCTGGGTTGCACAAGCTTCACCAATCGCTTGATCTCGCTCGGCTTTTTTAGAAGTATTTCCGGTATTCTTTCGCCAACGATAATAGGTCGCACGTGCTACACCCATATGCACACAAATCGATTGAATTGACATAAATCCTTTCAATCTTTCCACTAAATCTACGAATACTACCCCAACCACTTCCTCTCCAATTCTACATACTTTTTTAAAACTTCGATTTGTTGTTTAAGATAAAGATTTTCAGCCTGTAAACGAGCTTCCTCAGATCCATATTCTGGCCCTTTTCCGTAGGAATATTGCTTTCCTACCGGTTGATGCAATCGCTGAGTTTCTCCTGCTTTATACCATCGCATCCAAATCATTAATTGTGATTTATTCTTAATTTTTAATTCCTCTAGTATTTCCTTAACTGGAATACCTGCTAATCTCATTTCAATTGCTTTAATTTTAACTTCAGCTGGATAACTTACTCTTGTTCCCATAGAAAAAACACCTCCACGTTAATTTATTGGTATTAAATACCTAATTTAAACGTAAGGTGTTTTTTATTTGTCTCATTTTTTTAGGTCAGTGCGCATTGGTATGACAACGTTTCAAGTGTTTTATTTCGTCCCAAAACTTTCATTTGGGAACGTTTACTAGGTTTGTTTTGTATACGTTATAAATCCTTGTTGCACTAAATCACCTGTTAACACAATAAGAAAGCACCTTTGTCTAACCTTATGGGACCGTATTACTAATAACTGTAACAAAGCCGTTCATCGAGGCTCTATTAATTAATTGAAGTGTGGATAGTCTTGCCGTATCACTATATAAATACCAAGCATCCCCAATAGTCTCATGACCTTTTTTCTAGTAACAATTACTGCAAACTCATCGATCTTAATGAATACAAAAATTTAAGTGAGATTCAAAAAAAAGATAAAAAAGATGGAAATAGTAATAAAAAAAAGTTGAGAGTGATAAAATCATGGATGTTTTATTTATCTTTTATATTTTTTAAATATAACACTTTCAAAAAGAATCATTAAACCACACATTAAAATTAAAAAATAAAAACCTTTTGAATCATGTTCCATAAAAACTAAATAAAATCCAATTGGTCCCAATAAAATGAATAATATCCAAAATATTAAAGTATTACCTAAAAACTTCTTCGATAAAAAACTCATAAATTCCCCTCCTTCTCGTTAGATTTATTTAATAAACTATATCATAAATGCTTATTTATGGATTTTATGTTCGGGATAGTTCCCAAAGCGTCGTTTGGTAATTTTTTTCTTCACATTGTAAATCCGCATTTTTCTGAAACTACCCCTATAAATAAAGTAACATAATCAATTGCTTGTTCTAACCAAAAGCAAATTTTCAACATGCGTTTTTATTGCTCGATTAGCGTAACGGATGGTTATATCTTCACCAGCCGTTGCTATCGTGACATCGCTGAAATGTTCGTCAATTTTCGTCCACTTTACAACGCGAATTTTATCTTTAGCCAGCAAACGTTTCTGGTTGAATATTCTTCAGTTTCATCTATTGTAAAATTTCCGTCCCTTGAACTCCGAGCGAGATTAATTGAATGCATATTCACTATCTTCTTTATAAATTAGCGTCCTATTGTTTTCGTTAATCCATGGCGGGAATGAAGGGTTCGTAAACTTGAAAAATGTCAGTTTTTTATTTTTTTCGCCTATAAACTAGGTATTTGTAAATGTTTTGTAAAGGACTAAATAATCACTCATTAAAGTCGATATACTTAACGTAGTAAAGAAATAATATAGAGGTATCTACATACCTTCAGGAGGAAAATCTATGAAATGGACAATAGGAAAAAAAGTAGGTATTTCATTTTCGGTTATTATGTTACTAATTTTATTAATGTGTGTTATTTCAATTAGTAGTGCTTTTAACTTAAATAAGAATACAACAACTATTAATGACGTTGTAATGCCCGAAATAGCAATGATCACCAAATTAAACAATCAAACTGATGACATGTTTATTAGTACTCAAAAGAATCTGTTGGCTATTGATCTACCTTATAAAGAAAAATATGCAGAAGAAGTAGCCGTAATTAATAAGCAAATAGAAGATTCGTTCAAATCTTATGAAAAAATCGTGGAAACAAAAAAAGGAATAGAAACGTTAGATTTGCTTATGTCAAACTGGGCTAACTTAATTGAGCAAAATAATGAAGTTATTCGTCTAAGCAATGCTGGTAATATGGAACAAGCAATACAAAAGTATTATGAGGTAGACCTTCTATTTGATAAAACGCAGGAAAACGTCGAAGTTTTATTCGCTTTACTCAAACAGCAATCGGAAGTCATTCGCAATGAAGGAACAGCTGATTTTAATAGAACTTTTATTATTTTAGTTGTAGCTAGTTTGATTACCTTCATGCTAACGATTGGGATTACTGTCTTCTTTATACGTTCTATTAAGAGGCCTGTTGAATTGCTTTCAGAACAAGTTAAACAATTAGCAGATGGCAATTTAACAATAGAACCAGTAAATATTAAAAATAAAGATGAAATTGGTCAATTGGGGATAGATTTTAATATCATGCTAGCACATCTGAAAGGATTGGTAAGGAGTTTACAAGAACATATCCAAACTGTAGTTACTACTTCTGAAGAACTTTCTGCAAGTGCGGAAGAAACAAGTAAAGCGACAGAACAAATTACAAGTGCTATGGTAGATGTTTCCGAAGGGGCGGATCAGCAAGTTCAGGGAGCCAAAACTAGCAATGAAGCAATTACAGAAATGGTAACAGGTATGGAGCATGCAACTTCCTCAGTTCAATCGGTATCTGATCTAGCTATATCTACTAAGGAGTATACATCTGTAGGGGCATCTATGATGGATCAAACGATGAAACAAATGATGAATATTCAACGTTCCTCTGAAATGACATCAAAAGTCGTTCAATCGTTAGGAGAAAAATCAACTGAAATAAGCCAAATTTTAGGGCTAATTACTGTGATTGCAGATCAAACAAACCTACTTGCTTTAAATGCCGCTATTGAGGCAGCAAGGGCTGGAGAATACGGCAAAGGTTTTGCTGTGGTAGCAGATGAAGTCCGAAAATTAGCCGAAAATTCATCCGTGGCAACCAATCAAATTCGTGAGGTAATTGTGTCGATTCAACAGGAAGTAACGGAAGCTATAAATGCTATGGAGAAATCAACTAATAATGTAAATGAAGGTATGGTATTAGTGAAGAAATCAGAAGATAATTTCCACAGTATTTCTTCAATGATAGAAGGAGTAACGAATCAAACAGAAAATATTTCTGCTATTATTGAACAATTAAATGCGAATACAATTAGCATTAAAGGGCAAATATACGAAGTTTCTACTTTGTCAGAAAGTTCGTCTGATAAGGCGCAAACGGTTGCTGCAGCTGCAGAAGAGCAAAACGCAACAATGGAAGAAATTTCAACTTCCGCACGGGTATTAGGTGAGTTATCATCTGAATTACAAGAAATAGTGTCTAAATTTAGAGTGTAAATCGAATAAAATACAAAGCACTACAGATTTCTCTGATGACGAGCCGAGCACTTACCCAAAAAAATGAGACAAATAAAAACACCTTTCGTTGAAAAGCGTGTATTGTATGATATGCTCCCCTTTAGGTTAACAGATAAAAAATAAAATCTGTTTATCCAATGGGGAGTTTTTTCATGAAAGTCTGTTTTCACTTAATGATGTGTTTTTATTATTCCACTGTCTACTTAAAGGGGAACACTTGATTTTTAAAGTGCGACGGGCTTTACTGATTTTTATTTAAAAGTACGATTAACGAAGGCTGCTTGATAGCTCATTAATTCAATGTCCGTGTACTTACCTATTTTTTCATCTGTATGGAATGCTGCATCGATAATTCTAGCTTTACGAGCCTTTTTTAGTAATTCACGGATTTCAATTCGACCTGTTTCATTCAATAATTGTGCCATTTTTGCTTCCTCCTTCGTTTGCGTTACAGGCACATTTGAACAGAAAGTTATTTTTAAATTTAACAAAGAGTGGATTACTTCAAAAAAAACAGATTAGATTAAATCTATTAAGCAAAAACTGACAACTTCATTTGGTTAGAAGTTGTCAGTTTCTAGTCTAAATATTAAAGTTTTGAAGCAATATTAAAATAAATTCTTACAGCCCCCTCTTTTTATAGGTCTATTTTCAATTGTGTTCATGTACATATCCAACCAAGTATACAAATTTCGTATAATAATTCGTTTAGTTCACTCTATAAAATGGCTTTAAGCCTTGTTAATATTGGGAGGGGAAGTTTAGGGTTATTTTGTGGGAATTTTATGGTTTATGTCACTCAATAAGGCCCTAGAATTACTCCTAATGCAACCACAATAGCCAAATTATCAAATACACTACTGCTGTAACAGTGGGTAGCTAAAAAAACTCAATTTTTACATAATCAATATATATTTTAAACAACCTTTTATTATATTTGTACCAACTGCAACGCCTTCTTAACCTCCTGAATATCTTTCGCTAATACGCTTTTCACATTCGATCCGAACCATTCCAATGACGCATCTACATCCACGATTGGGAGTACATCCGATAGGAATTCATAATAATCAATTGCACCTTCAAACAATGGAACCATCCCTTCTCTAGACCCTGATGCAGCATAAACATTGTTTGGAGAAAAAACACCAAGTTGTGCACGTGAGGCAATATTTTTAAAGTGAAAATGTGAGATATAAGGAAGAAGTTGGTTCATGGCGACAATAGGTTTTATACCTGATTCCCATATATGCAAAACGTCAAAGTTCACTCTTAGGCTTGAGTGATTCATTTCTTCAAGTAACTGCATCGTTGAAGGTAGATTATCTGTCAATGTGTTTGGATGAGTTTCAACAAGTAAATATTGTCCTTTTGACTCAAGGTAATCACAGAGCATTCTAAGTCTGAAAGTAAGTTCTTCCCTTTCTTTCTTACTCGTGTCTGAACTGCCCTGTTTTCCTACAAATGTACGAATCTTGTTCGTTCCCCAACGCTTTGCAAGTGAAGATAACTTCTCTGTTTCAGCCATCATCTCAGAAATTGGTGCTTCTAATGGCAAATAATCACTAAGCATGCTCGTTTCCAAACCGTAGGAGCTTAGCCAATCTGCTCCATAATGAAGTTCATCTGCCAAGTTTTTTGCATGAACACCCCAGAGCTCGATTCCTTGAAAACCTTGAGTTTTTGCAAAGTCAGCTAATTGATCAATCGAGTGGAGATGGTGCCTAAACGAGATAGTACAGATAGATAATTTCATAACATGACCTCTTTCTTGTGCTGTAATGTTAACCATGCTTGAAAACATTCTTGTAATCCTTGCTTAATCTTGAACTCAAGTAGATTTTGCTCTTCCAACTTCACATAAATATCTTCAGCTAATAACAAATCTTGTGTCATCGTAAGTTTCATTGCTCGATAATGAATCGTTGTATAACCATTCACTAGACGCTCAATTTCATCACACCATGTTTCAAAGCCTTCCTCATCACGGCCAAGAGCTTCCCAAAAAAATGCAAACGCATGTTCATATGCATACTTTCTAATCGCTAAAACTGGCAATTGTTTTAATGCAGTCGGAAGTTTTGACATACTTTCCTTTTCTTTTCCTACGATATGCTCTTTAATAATCTCGGTAATTGCTTCTGTCAACGGATTAATATGATGCTTTATACATGTATTAAAATAGGCTTCAACCGTCTCTGTAGTTGGAGTAATAATCGTCTCGGAATCAAAGTAATAGCCACCTCCGACAGTTGGCTCTTGGATTGCATCTAAAATCCTCTCCTTCGGCAATATCCCTTCCCAGCGAAAATCAGGGTCATACATCAACCACTCTGCTTCATTTTCTGTAGCTTCTAGCATCACATAATGTGGAAATGGACGTTGATGAAATTTATTCTCTCGCTCTGGAAGCATCGATAAATCCAGCATCACCATCACATGTTGATGTGGAGATTCATTTTCTAATAACCTTAGTAACTTATTTATATTTTCTTGTTTTGATTGTTCTTCGTCATACCATTTGTAAAGCTTGATTCCATAGAGCATTTCATACCATGTTTGAAAGAAATGATGATCAATACGATCTGAGTGGTATGAGAGCACCCCATTATCGAGCACATCAAAATCTGCGTCCCATACCCCAAAATAGTAGGGTCTATGATCAACGCCTTTCGTTTTCTTAATAACTTCACAAACACAGCTTACAAAACAATGAACTTTTATCATTTTTCTCCTCCGATTATCCTACTTTTTGCTGTTTTTCTAAAAAACTTGCTAGTGTTCCTACTGTTTTGAAATCTTTAGGAACGAGAATGTCATCGGGAATGGAAATGCCATGATCCAACTCTAAATGAAGAATCAGTTGAAGGATCATAATTGAATCCATATACAAATCCTCATTTAACCGGGCATCTTCATTAAAAGAAGAAAGTGTCTGCAACTCTAATGAATTTTCCATAAAATCATAGATGCTCTTCATCAATTGTTGTCTCGTCATACTGGTATGCCTCCAAGTTTTTTTCTACTTACTTTTCCATTTGGCAGCTTTTCAATTTCATGAACAAACACAAACTCCATCGGAATTTGATGGGGAGCGAGAAATTTACTGCACCATTCTCTAAGCTCCATATTTTCGATTGGTTCAGTAGACACGTATAGTGCGCATACTCGCTCTCCTGATAGGTTATTTTGTTTCTTATATACGACTGCTTCGACTATTCTTGGGTCATCCATTAACACGGTTTCAACTTCTTGCGGATACACATTCAAGCCTGCTACATTAATCATGTCATCCATTCTAGTAAGAAAAGAAAGAACATTATCTTTTAAATAGCCAAGATCTTTTGTATAAATCGTTTGTGTAGACAATTCAATGATAATTTCGCTCGGTGTTTGTTTGTCACCAGCTTTCACTTTCACATGAGGAAGGGGGTAGCCCATTTCTTTCGGATCTTCCACATTAGGGTGAATCGCAACACACCCGGATTCAGAGCATCCATACTGCTGTAATACTTGGCGAGATTTCTCTCTTAATAAGGTCAACCAACTATGCGGCATCACAGTTCCTGACGTCATCACACGATCAAATTGTTGATCACTTGGTAATAATCGACTTAATGTATAAAGTAACGTTGGAGCCGCATAGAGAATGTGCTTTGGATATTCTTTTAGCTTTTTCAAAATATATTTAGGATTACTATTCGTAATAATAATCGGCTTTGCTCCCCTTCTTATGCAAGCCAAGACACCACAAATAAATCCATATGAATGAGTAACTGGACAAGCGACAACAGAATTCGTCAAGGAATCGACAGGTAACGTTTTCACATAGCTTTCAATCTCTTCTTCTACTGAACTCCACGGTCGTTCAATACATTTCGGAGCTCCTGTTGTACCTGAGCTCATTTGAACTAATACTCCTTCTTGGTTATTGGAATGATTTGATAGTTCGATGAAAGAATCGATCGATTGGAATAATAAAAGATGACTACCTGCTGAAGAAGCAAGCCGCACAGATCCCTCTTTTGGCGTCGCTGGATGGATTGGGACGACTGATCCACCTTTTTGGCGTATATATAAACAAAGAGCTATATATTGGAAAATATCATCCGTACAAATAGCTAATCTACGATTGTTACATTCTCTTAGATGAGATAAGCTTTCGTATATTTCATATTGCTTCTCGATATCTTCTACTGTATAAAATTGATCATTGACATAAAACATCATCATTTCTCCTTTTTATCCTCTTTTGCTAACGTATTGCTGACGATATGTCGAAAATTTCCTTCTTCTTGATTTTGAAGTTTCTTTGTTAGCAAAGATTCAACATAAATATGTGTGCTAGTATGCTGAAGCTGTTCATTTCTTGAGCATAATAATGGAAAACGTTCAAAGTGCTTCTGTATTCCGTCCCTAACTTGACTCCAAAAACGTGTTTCTACAAATCCATACTGCTCTTCTAGCAAATAAGATAGTTCACTTAAGTGAAACACGAATAATGTATCCATAACTAACTCTCGTAAAGCCTCTACAGAAGACATCCAATAATAATGATCGACAGGTGCATCTTTAAAACGTTCGTGTATCGTTTCAAAATCTGGAATGAGGGTTCTGTCTGAAATAAATTCTTCAATATATTCGATACTGTCATGGAAATCCCTCAGTACAACCCGAGTCGGCCAGCCATTTTGATGTAATAAGATCATATTTTGCGCATGAGCCTCAACAGCAATACCATGAGCGACAAGCAAGTGCCACACAGGAATAACACTCACTTCGATCAAGCGCTTTACCCACTCCTCCGTTCCATATCGTAAAAGCCATTCATTTATAAACGGACGCCCATCTTTCTCCATCATCATTAACACCGTAAACGGTACCGCTTCCTCATCATCCTTCATATACGAGCGCACACTTTCTCGCCATATTGAGCCAAGTTGACCTTCTAGTTTTCCGCTATGCTTTTTTGCATTCGGTTCAAAAATAATCCCAGCATATTCTTCCAGTACAATAAGAGACGCTTCCTTATGTAAATAGGAGTCTAATTGAATTACCTGCCTAAGCCATGCTGAAATGTGAGGAGCAGCACAAACAGCATGAGAATGTAACTTTCGTAGTGAAGAGGTATTCACCATATTCATCGAACATTTTAATTGCGCCTTTTCAGGATTTGAAAAGTTCCATAATGTTCGTACCGATTGGGTTGCCCGATAGTAATCTCCTTTCACATCTAGAGGAATTAGATCTTTTTGCTCTATTAATCCGGCTATTTCATGTTTCATGTTGGACCACTGCCAAGGATGAACCGGTAAAAATGTATATTCTTCAGGAGTTCCATCGAATGCCGCAAGTTTTTCAAGAAGGTCTCCCCACATCAAATGCCCTAACTCTCTTTTCCAAAAGCTCTCTTCCTCTTCAAGAACAGTGATATGTACGTAGCTTCTTCTCACTGCAACCCATTGAAGGGTAAATGATTGCTTTACTTCAGGGCCATAGTCTCTATGGTCGTCGATTGTAAAACCGGTTCTTGATTTAAAACAAGGATGATATGGATGTCCTTCAATGATTTCTGATTCTAATTCTTCATAGCTCGAATTTCTTCTCGACAGTTGCATTTGAAGATGACGATTATTCCAGTCACAAAGCAAACTCGTTAAATGAAGTTCTTTCAGTAATCTATCTTTGTCTCTATGAGTCGAAAGTAATTCATCTACTAGATCCTCAAGCGTTGCCTCTAGTAACGTTTCATCCTTTCCTACTTGAAAAATACTATCTTCCTTTATTCGGATGCGATCAAATGCCATTCTTCTACCTTCACAACGATAGGTACACTTCTGTCCAACAAGAGTAAGGTTTGAAGTCCATTTATCTAGACAAGTTTCTTCATATTTAATTAGTCCTTCAAATATCATTGCTTCCACGAGCTGCCGCCTTACACGTAGCTCCCCTTGTTTAGAAGCTAAATGCTGTAGCTGCTGCATATTCTGCCTCCTCATACTGAAGAACAAACGGATTTGGAATTTTCGTGTATACCGCTTGTTCAAGTTCGGCTTCTAGTTCATCTACATCATGAAACCTTGTTAATAAATTTGCTTTGAACGCAAGCTTTTCTTGATTTAGAATGTTACGAACAAATGCCTTCCCGAGACCTGTAAATTCTTTTTCTAATAAATGCAGTTGATCGTAAGACCACTTCAGTAGTACTTTTTCATCGATTAGCTGATCTGCTCCAAATCGGGAAATAACGGGAAACAATTGATTCATAAACAAATAATTTATAAATCTATCATGAATAAGGTCATCTTCGTAAAATAGCTCTTCTGTTTCATGCAAAGAAGGCTCTATTGAAAGAAGTTCTTCTTTATATGTTTTTGATAAGTAATATCCTTGGTTATCTCGATAATAATAAGTAGATGGATATCCTGAAGAAATGTTTAACACACTATTTTGTTGATGTGCTTCGAGAGCTATCCCATACTCATCGTATAACCTTAATAATGATTCAATAGCACATTTCCAATAGACTTTAAACCAATCTAAACTTACGCTTTCTAAGGAGCGGAATTCTGATTGAGAGATTTTCATGATGAGCTGACACAGTCTCGATTTTTCGTTTGGCAGAGGCTCTTGAACAAGAGCAGCAATCATGCAGATTCCTTCATCATGTCCTTCAGGAAATACGTTTGAGCGAAAAATAACCTCAAACCCTGATTCCGTTTGATCTGGAAACTCTACCGTCATATAGGCTGGGTCATCAATCATCCGAAAAGATGAATGGTTCTGTAAGAAATCAATCTTATTCATTAACCGAGCCATAACAATTCCAGCTTTTAGTTCATGAGTTCGATTTACCCTCAATGAATTTGTTATTTTAACAGGAATTGAAAACTTATACATCATTTCTTCATTTGAGCTATATACCGTTCTTATCGAAGAGGTCGCTGTATAAAAAGCCCCAAGCGCACCTTCATATTTTATCAATCCTTCAGCAAGCGCTTTTTTTACATACTGTTGCTGTAATAGCCACTGTGCTTGAAGCGGGTGCATCGGAAATAGGCAATGCTTCTCTGACATAACAAAATCAGGTTGTGATTTTCTTAAAGACTGAGAAATGAGTTCACTCGCACTTTTTTCTAATACTGAGGACTCTTTCACAATTTTACGGTCGACACGAAAATAGTGAAGTTGGAAAGAACCTTGTAGCTCTGGAGCAAAACTCGTTTGTTGCCAACTTGCCATCCCTTGTCTGCTTTTAGGTGTGGGATGAAGCCAATGTCCAAATAAGAGAGACTGCTCAGCTTCAATAAACGAATCGTTAACTCCATTTTGTTTCTTATCTTCCAAACTCTTTTCAATATAATTTGCCATCGTTTGATAGCTTTCAATTATGCGAAGAATGAGTTCATCGAAATGGGAGTTAACCCCAGAACATCCATCCGCCTTAGCCATAAAATGTAGTTCTTGAATGAGCATGATGAGTATCGTTAATTTATCTTCAACTAGCCATTGTTTTTGTTTCGTACAATACTTCAAAGAGACACCAAACTTATGTCTTCCAACAAGAGATTTGTAATCCACACCAAATGCAAAACGGGTGTTTTGTATCGGCAACTCAAGCTCTAGAATATGTGCCTCTGTAATCAGGATAGATTGTCCCTGTTCTTTTATCCACTCCTCCTTTTTGACCCAATGTCCGCTATTCACTTCTCGAATATAACAATTCATAAACGCCTGAAACGATGCATTTTCTGCAATCTGTTTGGCAATCTGTTGCATGTAATTAACCATCCTTTCACAGAGCCCTCTAACAAATGATAATGATTATCATTTGTTGTTAAAAAAATTAGTCTTTCTAATTAGAAAGACAAATAATAAGAAATTTGTTGCTGACAAATAAAACACCTTACTGGTAATTAAAAGAAAATAAAAAATTTAAAGTGTGATAGTAGATTAATAGCTAAGCGTTGACATTGATAATGATTATCATTTTCAATTATAACCATATATTACAAGAAAGGCGGAAATAGCTCAACTGTCTAAAGACCTATATAGCAATAAAAGTATCGTTTCTTGTGTGGTCTGTTGTGACGACAGAATATTACAAAGAGATGTAAAAAAAATCGTACGATTTGAGAAAGTTCAGTATGATATTAATGTTCATAGGTATTGGTGTGATACTTTATGACGTTTCTTCGTTTTCATCTTTACTTCGAAAACAATTTAGATAAGTCCATAATCTTATTCCGTGCAATTGTGCAAATATTAAAAAACGCTTTCGTTTCAACGAAAGGGTTTAAAATTATAATTATTTACATGAATCAATTTCATAAATCATCTTTTTTAAAATCTTAGACTTCTCCTGTGTGAAAACTTACGTTTTAAAAAAATTATGCAGCTTCGTTCTGTGTTTGTAATAAGGCATTCATTCGATCCACCGCCAATTTACAGGCATTATAAATATACGTCACCAGGTTGAAATGTAGTTTTACTTTTTAACCTGTTCGGTGACGGATGTTATTTAATTGAAAGTATTATTTTAAATAGGCATTGACGCGTTCTACTGCAGTACGTTCTTTATAAAGTTTCTTCCATAATTCTGAGCCACGCGCTGGATATGTGTATTTCCGAATCCTTTTTAAATGTTACGACAATAAAATATAATTCACTTTGAGTTATTTGAAGCAGATCACTTGCTCTCCAAAATGCTCACACAATTATTTACTTGAGTTAATTATATTTAACACAGTTGTTTTTAGAATTGTTTAAAGTCTTGATAAATTAGACTTAATCATTCAAGGTTCACTGGGTTTAACTAGGTTGATTTAGTTACTTTATCCTTCTTGGTCTAAGCACCTACCATAACCCCTCTCCCACGATATAGGGGCTATAAAAATAATTAAAATGTTTAATTAATACATAAAACTTACATTTGAATACAGATAATACAGAAAAACAAAAAAAGAGTAATACAGACCACCTGTTTACTCTTTTGTCCGCAATTTGTCCGCAGAATTAATTTTTTGTGATAATTTTATTTGACTGAATTGATTTTACCTGCCTAAAAAACCTTATTAAATCAGGCTTTTTTAACTTATTTGAATTTAATTAAACTCGGTTTATTTAGCCAGATAAATTCGACAAGGTGGGGTCGCTGGTTCGAGACCAGCCGGGACCATCACGCTGAAAGCCTTTATTAATAAGGGTTTTCAGCTTTTTTTATTCCATTAATTACACCTGATATTGAATCATTTTTACTGTTGCGTGACGGATACGTGACGAATTACTTTAAAACTCATAGTTTCATTTAAAATACCCTGCAGTGAATTGAGACGACAAGATTATAGTGCGAAATAAAAATAAGCCCTCCACAGAATATTGAACTGCTCCCTGTCAAGTAGACAGCGGGAATAATAAAAATTCTTTATGCGGCTTGAGCCCTGTATTCTAAGGGGCTCAAGCCGTTTAATCTTTCTTGGTAACGTTCGTTATGATAGAACGTAATATAAGTATCGATTGCTGCTTCTAACGCCTCGTATGTTTCATATTTGTTTAAATAATACTTTTCGACTTTCAGGGTACCCCGAAAGGCCTCGATTGGTCCGTTATCGATACAACGACCGATCCTCGACATACTGTGAACCATATTCGCACTTTCTGTCATGCGTTTGAAAAATTTTGATGTATATTGATAACCTCGATCACTATGAATAAGCGGTTGCTCACCTTGTTTTAGCCCCTGTATTGCAGGAATCATGGTGTCATAAACTAACTTATTGTTATTCGAATGTCCCAATACATAACTGACAATTGAATTGTCGTGTAAATCAATAATCGCGCTTAAATAAGCTTTTTTCCCTTTGCCGTATTTGAATTCTGTCACATCAGTACACCATTTCTGATTTGGTTTTTCCGCAGTAAAATCACGTGCTAAAATATTTTCTGCCACATAATCCGGCTTTGATTTACGGTATCGTTTTGGCTTACGTCGAATAACCGCTTCCAGACCACAAATCTGCATCAGGCGGTAAATACGCTTCTTATTAATTTTAGCTAAGCCCACTTTTGTTCTTTGGCGATTAATTGTCATTGTAATGCGGCGGTAGCCATAAATGCCATTTACTTGCGAATAAAGATGTTGAATCGATTCTACTAGCTGTTCGTTTTCTCTTTCTCGTACAGATGGCTGACGTTTCAACCATTTATAATAAGCTGCACGTGAAATCTCAGCGATTTCACAGAGTAAAACAATCGATAAGTTTTCATTCTCCGCCAACTCTTGAATCGCGATATAACGGCTCTGAATACGAACTCTACTTAACGACGCCTCCTTTTGATTTCCTCTAACTTTTTTAAAATAGATTTTCTGCACGTAACCGTCCGTTTTCACGCTCCATCTGTTGAATTTTTAAACGTAATTCATCTTCTGGTGTACGCTCTTCTTCAGGTTTTGTTCTGCAACGACGATCCTCTAAAGCTTGATCGCCACTCTCTTCAAACTTTTTTACCCATTGATAAACTTGTTGGTAGGACACATCATATTGTGCTGCTGTTTCTTGATAATTCTTCCCGTTCGCTAGGCATGCCTTTGCGATTTCAATACGTTCTTCTACAGTTGTTTTTCTTCCATTAGTCATAGTTTGGCTCATTCCTTTACCCGAATCTTTTAATTCACTATGACCAGTATAGATTTTCACCCACTTTTTGAACACTGTTAAACTACTAATTTCGTATTTGGCAAGGATATCAAGCATAGAATAGCGTTCTGATAAATAATCCTCGACAGCACTTTGTTTTAATTCTTTTGAGTACACCTTATTTTTCTTAGATCGTGTTAACGCCTCTATTCCTCCAAATTTAAAAAGAGCACGCCATTCTTTAAGAGTTTGTCGATTGACCGAAAACATCTTACAAATTTCAAGCTGGGTATGACGACCTTCTTCTAGATATTGAAGTGCTAAGATTTTAACATTTGGTTAAAATGACTTTTTTGGCATGACCGTTTGTCAAATTAAGTGCAACAGTTCTTCCCGAAACGCCTCGTATGCAGTTTTCCAGCCAAGGCATTTCCTTGGCCGATTGTTAATGAAAT
>NZ_JBNNMF010000016.1:0-109896 GCF_050272495.1 Solibacillus cecembensis
TCGAAGGGGTTCATTTTACACACATCCTTTTTCTTTTTCATAACTATACCCAAATAGTAAAGAACAAAAACATTCACCGATTTTGCGTAAGAACCTATCGATATTGACAAACGTCAATAAATTGATTTGAAAAATGCACAGATTATTTTTGCACCGTTGTAAAATCAAGTGTTAGCAAAAAATAAGTAGCACGTTGCATAAGATTGTAGCATTTTATAGAGTGTAAAAAACAAAGAAACAGTTGAAATTATAGTGCTTTTCAAACTTTTTCAGCTTGAATTGAACAAAGAAATAAGGTGACCCTAAGCGTATATAGGTCTTATCACTTAGTTAACACTATTAAATTATTATTCAAATAAACGCTTTTTAGAGGATATTTTGGTATAAAGAACTGCCTTTTTCATAAAAAACAAATAGTCTTTCAACATCTTGATTCTGCTCCTGTATTTTGTAGAAACTAATTGTTTTGTCCACATATATTGTACGAAACATTTGTTCGATGAAGTATGTAGCTTTCACTCAATCCTCGGTTTCAACTCAGAATAGATGAATCAGAAGTAATCACCGGAAGCTTAGTCATCCTCCACCTCGATCAAATAAATCCCTTCCGAAAATCCACCTCGTTTTTCTTTCTTTTGAATGCGAACCTGTTCCAATTGTTCATACGACACGCCGTAAACATGTAAGGCCGCATGCACCAGTTCCAAAATATCCGCAAGTTCTTCTACAGCATCAGTTGGCGAATTTGCTTCTTGGAACTCAAGTGCTTCCTCTTGCATTTTCGTTTTGATTTGTCCTAAATGTTCACTTGGATCTAACACTTTTGTGACACATATTTTACCATCCGCTTCAATTACTTGAGGAATCAAATCGCGCACTAATTTATGATATACTGCCATATTTCCCGCTCCTTTTTGTCTATGTTTCTTTTATATTTATAGTATATGCCAGATCAATTATCACTCCATATAAAAACCCACAACAAAGTGGGATTGTACTTCGCTCTAACGTAAAAATAAAACACCATGGCTACGGGCAATTGAACTTTCACTCACGCTTTTCAATTCCCTTAAGCACTGGGATGAGAGTCAACATTAATTATTCGGCTTCTCTTTTTTCAAATGTGTTTTTCGTATTGAATTTACGACTATTAACAATAGGGGTAATACTACGCCAATCGAATAGGAATAATATATGCCGATTGTTGCGTTCCATTGTTTTTGATACATGATATTGGGATACAGTATAAGAGACAGGACTACGACAATCGCCCCTAATGGCACTATTAGAGGTTTGTAATCTTTTAAATTTAATATTTGTGCTAATCCTAATACTCCAGCGTAAAAATAGATTGTTGTCTTAAAATAAAGGGCAAGAATCCATATGCCAGCCATCAATGCTTCGATACGTTGTATAAAATCCCCGACATTTATTCTTTTAGCCAACTCATAGCTCGGATGATATTCAGCTGCCGTACTATAAGATCCTAATACTGCAATACTTAAAAATGTCAGGATAATGATGACCAATCCGCCTATTAAGTATCCGATATAAAAGGATTTTTTACCTTGTTTTAAATTGTTAATACAAGCAGGAAAAATCATTAATAAAACGACCGCGTCGACAGCAGTAACTTCAATTAAAGAGACAGATGATTGAAGGATGGGTAGTGGTCCTGCTTCAAAAATAGGCTGTATGTTTTCCAGCTTAATTTCAGGTAAAATAAAGAATACTAAAAGGATAAAAAGAACAAAGAAAATTAAGATAAATATTTCAGCAGAGCGGGCAATAGTCTCTAAACCGAGACGTACACCAATTACGATAACGAGCGCTAGAAGGATATTAAGTGCTAGCATGGGCGTATTTGGCATCAAATGTATATTTAGGAATGTCCCAGAATAAAACAAAAGACTTGCAGCATAAATAAAAGCCATCACTACAAACAAAAGGGAGACAGCTTTTCCTATCCATTTCCCTAAAATCTTTTCGGTAATTTGAATAAAGGTAAGATTCGGGAACCATTGCGCGATTAAGCAAAATAGCCATATAACGATTAGTCCGATTAATGTTCCGAAGATTGCTGCAATCCAAGCGTCTTGTTTCGCTCCATCAGCTAAAACTGATGGGATAATTAAGATACTCGTCCCCATCGAAAAAAACGTTACTAAAGCTAGAAATTGATACGCGTTTATTTTTATATTTTGCATCATTTCATATCATGGCATCCCTTCCTTAAGGTTCTTTTATATTTTATAAAGGTAAATCCTTATCATTATTTTAAGCTTAATGTTACTCATGCACCTTCTCTAAGAAAGTTTTATTTATAGTCCCTGTCCTAAGAATCGTCAAATCTACATTAATATTCGTCGTTAAATTAGAAAATTCTTCATCCCAATTATCTTTCAGTTTATTCCACTCTTTCGGGTTCGATCGATGGATGGCTTCACCAAACCCAAAGATGTCTACATTATAATTTTTTTGCAACGATTCAATCGTCTTCTTTCCATTTTCTACTCCTTTTTTTTCAAAACTTTTTTCAAGTTCGGCGATTGTTTCCAAGTCATTTAGATTAATTTTACATTGTACCGAACCTACATTCCCTTTTACTTGAACATTAATATTTATTTCAGGCTTTCCGTTCTTCACATTCCCTTTCACTTCAGCCTTGGACTTAATAACCTCTATTGTAGCTTCCCCTTCATTAGGACAAGATATAGGTCTTACGGTTGTTTTTACTGTGTTTGAAATGTAACTAAATGCTACGGTTTCATTTTCATCTAACCAACCTACCAATTTATCCCCTTTAAAAACAGCTAAATGATCATATTTTAAAATAGCAGCGGGCTTAATTGATTCCACATTCTGTTTACTTGATCCTATCTTTGGATCGCCTATTAATTTAATTCCCGTAACTGCGGCTTCTTTTCCTTCGCTTATAAGATCCGTTAGTAATTCATCAAGATTAATACTTTTCGTACCTGCCCAAGCTTCTTCTGACACTTTAAGACTTTTAAACATTTTATTTGCTGGAACGCTTTCAATCGTTGTTGTTACATTTAATATATCAGTAGCGGCGCTTTCTTTAGCAATTACAACAAAGAAATCTGGCCGAATTTCTGGATCCCTAGACAATACGTCCAATGATTCGCTGATTCCCTCTTCAGCTAATTCCTCACCAATGACAAGCATTTGTAAATGACCCGGGTAAATTTTCCTTGGCGATTCCTTTGTCATTTTTCGAAATGCTTCATAAACCGTTTCTCCTCTTGCAGTAAAGAGGGTTACTTGCGATTTTCCCGTCCCTCCATTTGTGGACATTTCTGAAGGTACAACTACTTGAGCAGATACTAAATATTCATCATCAACTTTATCAAATCCTATTGCTGCTGCAATGGCGAGTTGATTTAATTCTCGCCGGTCCCAACATCCCGAAAGAAATAGGCTGAAAAATAGGAGACCAAACATGTACTTTTTCATCGCAAACTCCCTTCATTTCTTTTATTTTTTTGGTGGTGCTGGTTTTGCAGAGGCTGAATCTTGTTGCTTCACCATATTCTTTTTACCAATTAGGTGAGGTCGAGTCGTCATTTTCCATATAGGTAAAACGATAAACGTATCCTTTTGATCGGAAATATTAAATGGCGCTAACGGAGACATATAAGGTACGCCAAAAGAACGTAAACTACATAAATGCAAAACAAGGCCAATTAAACCAATCACAATGCCAAAAATACCAAATGTAGCGGCTAAAGCTATGAATACAAAGCGTATGATCCTTACTGAAATCGCAATTTCGTAAGATGCTGGAACAAAACTAGTGATGGCAGTTATTGACACGACTATGACCATCATAGCCGAGACTAACCCTGCTTCAACCGCTGCTGTTCCTATAACAAACGCCCCTACAATCGACATAGCTGAACCGATAGAGCGCGGCATTCGGATACCCGCTTCCCGTAAAATTTCAAAGGTGACTTCCATAATGAGTACTTCAATGAATGCAGGAAATGGAACACCTTCTCGCTGGGCTGCCAAACTAATGAGAAGTGCAGGCGGTAGCATCGCTTGGTGAAACGTTGTGATGGCAATATATACTGCCGGTGCAAGCAAAGAGATGCCAAATGCTATAAATCGAAGGAAACGAACAAGACTTCCGATTATCGTACGTTGATTATAATCTTCAGGTGATTGGAAAAACTGAACAAATAGCGCTGGAACAACTAACACAAAGGGTGTCCCATCCACTACAATAGCTATGCGACCCTCTAGTAGTTCAGAAGCTACTACATCCGGCCGTTCTGAGTTGAAAATGGTCGGGAAAGGTGAATAGGTTGAATCCTGGATAAGTCCTTCTAAATTACCGCCTCCCAGAACCCCATCAATGTCTATTCGATCCAAACGTAAACGAACTTCTTCCACTATTTTTTCATTTGCAATATCTTGAATATAAACGATGGCAATATTCGTTTTCGTACGCATTCCAATTTCCTTTGACTCGATCCTTAGGTTTGGATCCTTAATTCTCCGACGAATGAGGGCCGTATTGACACGCAAATTTTCATTAAATCCTTCTTGAGGTCCTCTTACTACCGTTTGGGCTGTTGGTTCACTAACCGCGCGTTCTGCCCATTTTTTATTGGAAATGACTAAAACTTGTGAATATCCATCGATTAAAAGAATTGTATCCCCCGACAATAGGCTCGTTATTATCACTTCAAGACTCGTTATTTCTTTAATTTCTCCTACTGTCAGTGCAACATCTTTTAATACGCTAATCAGATTTTGCTCGGGTGAAGCTTTTTCCTGCAAATCAATTTTGTTCAGGTCTAACATAAGCGTTTCTAATATAAAATTTTGTAATGAAGCTGTATCGGTTAATCCATCAGTATATAAAATACCTGCTTTAATGTTTCCTTGTTTCCCAATGCGTATTTCACGCGTAACAATATCTGAACTTTTTCCAAGAGCTTCTTGTATCGTTTTTATGTTTTGTTGAAGAGAAGTTTTTAATTTTATGACCACTTTTTGTTTGGGTTCCTCAGCAGGGCTCGTTAAAGGGCTTTGAGGAATTGACGCTTTTTTGTTTTTATTTTTTGAAAACCACATAATTCCTCGCTTTCTTCATCCTTGAAAAATCCATTTTTATTTTCACCATTTGACTATACCCTCATGAATGGTGGTATGTATTTCTATTTTTAGTATTACTTACTTTTGTTTGTTTAATACTTCAATTTAGAGTATTTACCAAAATATGCACTAACAATAGAAAGAAAAATGATGAAATTTTCTATACCGCTGCTTCATTGCGAAACCACTTGCGCTTCCGGAAAACTGGTGCAGGGCCTCATCGATATTTGTTTAATCTAAATCAAGCATGTACACAAAATCCCCTTGATTCACAAACTTCTCGACCAGTTGCCCCGTAATAACAACTACAGGCCTCTTTGTACTATGTATCAGTTTGAAAATATAGTATATCGTTCGTTTTAATTACAAACAGAATATACTCAAATCACCAATTTAGGTTTTCTTTGTTTTTTAGAGGTGAAATCGAACGTTAAGTAGAAAATAAAACGTATCGCATTAAGCAACAATAGAAATCAATCGTTTTTGTTTAGAGGAAATGAAATTGTAGGAGGAAAGCATTTATGAAGATACTTTTTTGTATTGGGGTCATTGTATCAGGTGTCATTACAATTGCCGCATTTGCAATGGCTAATTTTTTAACAGCTCCATTTAATCCAGCTAATCCGAATGTTGGGGGCAATGATGCATTATTCTTTATCGCATTTCCATTTTTGATTATTTTATATTTCTTTTTTAAAATAATGTTTGTATTTGAAAAAATTCATGAGTGCCTCCGATTAAATTTTGATATATTAAAAACAATCTACTTGTTAACATTTGTTTTTTTTTTTAGTTTTACCGTTTATCGAATTATCCAATTCAAACAAAAAATACAACCGCATTTTGAATATGAAATTGGCTATTTAAATCCATATTCAAACAATTTGTTTTTTAACGTTTGGACATTTTCAGCCTGTTTATGCATTTCTGCACTCGGCTCATTTTATTTAAATTTCCGATTGAAGCCCGTTGAAATTAACAACAAGGAAGCTGAAAATTAGGCCTATTTTATGCTAGTTCTTTTTATAACTGGCAAATATAGAATGAAGCATTTTATTAATCCATGCTTGAAAAATGCATGAAAATACCTGCCATCCGTAATATTACCGAAATGGCAGGTATTTATTTAACCCATCGCATATAACGATATTCAACTGGCCAGAATCCTGACTATAAACTACATTTACCGCCCCTCAATTTCATCCGTAAGCTGATTTAATTTTTGTTCCAGCTCATTAAGAATACGCAATTTCACATCCAATTGTTCCTCGAATTCAATAGATTGCTCCAACATCTTTTTCATTTGTGTATCTAAATAGGCAAGCAAATGCGTGTTTTTGGCGTATTTCCCATTTTGATTGGATGACTCATTTTGCAGCGGAGTTTCATTTTGTTGTTTTAAACTGTTTATTTCGTTTTGGAGCTTTGTAATTTCCTCATTTTTTTCTTCGTTTTCTTTTATTAAATATGCTTTCATATGATTCGATTCATTGCCTTCTTTATGAGCCTTTTCGAAGTCGTTAACAACAATAGTCATCTTTTTAGCCGCTTGTTCGGTGAAATGAACCAACTGCTGTTCAAGTTTTTCGATTATCATCTTAAAATCCACTTCTCGAATGACGTTTGTACTTTCTTTTTTCGTTTCAATTTCACCTTGTGCAGCTTCCAACGCCTCCGACAATTGCTTGTTTAATGCCCTTAACTCTTCCTTATCTTTCAATAATGATTCAATGGACGCAATTTGTTTTAGCCGTTGTAATTCCTGCTTATACATGATTTCATTATGATTTTTCGTTTTATTTTCAAATTCTTTTTTTAGCTTCAAAATTTCTATAGAAAATTCTTTATTTTGATTTTGCAATTGACTATTTTCTTCATCGAGTCTTACTACAAGTGAATAATAATCGCTTTCTTGGTGTTTAGCTACTTCATTTTTATATTTGGCTAACTCCGCTTTCAAAAAAATGATCAATTGTTGCATTTGGAAAGTATCATTCATATTGACGCTTTCATTATCCACCGTAGTGCCTCCTACTTATAAAAATTTTTTAAGCGTATTAATAATATCTTCAAATTCCTTTTGGTTGTTTTCAATCATTTCATCCAACTTTACCATAACAACTTCTCCAAATTGGTCATTCATAACAGCATTTGAATTTCGCTTATCCCCTGTCAACAGATGCTCTAATAATAAATTCAGCGTACTTTTTTCAAAAAATACAAAACTGTTATTTTCTTCACTATTAGACTTTTTTACATGTGTCAAATGCTCCTTCATAAATTCACCAATCATGCCCTCCGTGAGCCCTTCCGTTTGTTGATTATTAATTTCACTCATGTTCTTCCTCCTGTATAAAACCGCTACCACTCAGATTGATTGGATTAATCGCAGGCACGCCCTCATTCAATTGATCGCAATACGTAACGCCGGTAATTGTGCTTGCATACGATGTACTATTCGCCCATTTTAGTTGAAAGTTTGGAAATATGATGGTCTCATTCGGTTCAATAGACATAATATTTAATGGTTTTAACCAAAATTCTTCTTTGTTTGCCCGCTCATTCATTCGCTCCCAACTCGCCGAATTTTTTAAATTTTGGCTGAAGTGTTCATAAACATATTGCCCAGAGAAGGTAAATGGCGAATTCTCAGGTAACTTAATGCAAAAATATATATTTGTTAACGGCTCATTGCCAATATTACGAATATGGTAATTACCTAAACATAAGCTTTCTTGTTCTGTGTCATGGGAAATATTTAATGATGCCGTAAAATAACTCAAAACATTGGCATTTGGAGCAATCGACAGTCCTTCTATCAATTGCCTAATTTCAGATACATAGGCTGTCGTTTGATTTTGAAGCTCTTCTATTTTCACTTCCAAATGTTCCTGGTTGATAACCACAATTAGCTCCCCCTTTTTTAATTCACAATCATACAGTCTAAAGTTTATGTAACTGACATCCATTATTCCATTGAACGCAAAAAAATAAAGAGAGGGTAATCCCTCTCTTTATCATATGTTTTTTTCTGCTGTGTTAGCACAATTAGCAATGGGTACTTGGGAATAGTCCGTGACATTGCTTTGGTCGACCCGTTGGTGAGCATGAACTTGGTAAATCTGCTCGTGGTTCACAGTAATTTGCTAAGAATTCAACAGTTACTGGGAACGTTGACTGGATACTTTGGCAAACTGATACCGAAATTGATAAAGCTGTAAACGAAATAAAACCTGCTGTAGAAGTAAGCGTACCTGTCGTACATACGAAACAATCTAAATCTGTGTACGTAATTTCTACATCTGTCCCTTTAGGCGCGCACAATGTAACTTGTTCACAACGCGTAACAGGAATTGTTGCACTCGTATACATTGTTCCATTCGGTAATGTAACGATAAGGGTAACTTCAAAGTTCTTTTGAACACTCAGGTGTTGCAAACATACGCGTGCACCTTCAATCGTAAATGTACGATCCTCACGATTCAAAATAACGATTGGATTCGTCGCAGCTGGTGTTACTTTACATGTAACAGCTGCTCCAGCAAAATTGACTCCTGCCGGTACACCTGGAAACGAAATTGGTCCAGCTGGAGAAATATCAAATGACATCTCCTTAACAACCCAGTCATATACCTTGTCAACGTTGATACAAATATATTCGCGTCGATCATGTGATGGCTTAATCTCTTGCATCTTTTTTGGCACCTCCATAATTTTTTTTGTCTTTCGTTTGTAGCATATGCGGTTTCCATAATTGGTGCATGGGCTTTTAGATAACTTCATTTTGAATTTTTCCTCTTCCTTTAGGAAGGATTTTCTAACTGATTGCAAACAGAAAAAACGCAAAACATCGAGACATTTGTAACATAACGAGTATATTTCCAATAAAATATGAATGGACTGGAAGGAGTGAAATACAATGGAAGATACAAAATTGTACTCCACACAAAATATTGAAAGATTAAAACAAAAAATCGCTGTATATAGGGAAACGTTAATGACATTAAAAAAGGGGACTTCTATAGAAGAGTTTCTTAATAAGAAGGAGGAATTTGACGGCTTCAAAATACAAATTGCACATCTTGAAGGGCTTTCTAAAACAATAGAAGAACAGCAAGGCATACAATTCGACGGCTATGGTGAAAAAGTAAAACAAATTGCCAATCAAATTGACATACTTAACCAAACCGTTGAGGAGATGAATCAAGAAATTTCATTGTTAATAAAAAAGGAAGTAAAAGTTGAGGTTGATGAACATTTAGACATAAATAGAACTCAAGGCAAAATGGATACCCCCTTATTCGTTACCAATGAAGTTTATAAAATTCCTGAGGAAATCCCTCAAGTGAAAGAGCCTTTTTTACTTACAAATAATTCGCCATCTTATATGCAATTGCAAAAATTAGCAGGGCTCGCTCGTAACACGAAGCCAGATGCCTTTATTGAAAAACCCGTTGCAAGCAAACCCGTTACGCAGAATCCACCAGAAGAACGACATTTTAATCACCAATACTTTCAATCCACTAGTACGCATCCAAGCCATATGTACAATGGTTTGTATAAAAACATTTCAAATACTTCCTCATTTCATTTTAAAAATGAATCTTCGGTACAGGAAATACCGATTTATAAAAATGAACCTACGGAAAATCCACTAATTGACTTAGGTAGTAAAGCAAGTAATTCTATTGTTCAAACAGTTGATAAGGTGGTTGGTATTAATTCGATAGCAGAAGAAATGGTTGATTCAACAGCTCCAATTGTTGAGGACAGAGAAAATTCAATTACGGCAGCCGAGAAAATCGAGCCTTCCACTGCTCAAATAATTGATAAAATGGAAAGCACAAATACTACGGCTAACGAAAATAATATTTCGGTTGCTCCAATAGTTGATGACGTTAAGAGTATTGATTCAATATCAGAAAAAATAAACATTTCTGCTGATCTAAAAGCTAATGAAGTTAAAATTATTAATCCAATAATAGAAGAAACCGATCAATCCGCTGCTCCAATAGATGAAGAAGTAGCTTGTATTGATGCGGTAGTAGAAGAAATCAATGAAGTTTCCTTGGAGTTTCCAATTGAAAAAATAAGCGTTCAAACCGAATCCTCTGAAATTAATGGCATTCAAGAAGAGCCTTTGAATGATTTAAATGAAACGGTGCCCGAGGAACACAAAAAAGAAGGATTTAGCTCATTTTTCAACCTATTTAGAAGAAGGAGTTAAATTATATTTCATTCAAAACGATAGAACTTAATTTCTCAATACTCTTTTACATTAAGAACACCTATATAGTGAAATATAAATGAGTAGAGCTTCATATCACACAGCTTTTAGTTTACATTCATTACATTTTTTACGGACAATTGTACTCCCACCTAGGATTCCTTAAATTCTTAAGTGGGAGTTTGTTGTCTTTTTGAAGGACAAACATAGCGACTACTTTTTAACAGTACTACATTTACTTTTAATATACATATTGTGCGACGAACAATACGATTTAATTGAAGAAAACCCCCATAATAAGAGAGTTTAAAAATTAACACGTCCCCATAGTTAATAGCCCCTACCACTTTCATTTCTGAAAATATGATAATGAAGAAAGGAGGTGTTCAAATGTTCTCAAATAATCATATGAAACATGGCGGATGTGGTTGTGGTTGTGGTTGCGGAGGTAATCACGATAGATGTAAAAATGCAATTGGACCATTTTTAGCAGTTGACAAAGCTTGTATCGTCCCACCAGTTAACCGAGGTTCCATCATTCCATTCTCTTCTGGATTAACTCCTGTTGTATTAGCTACGGTTGCGCTTGGTTTAGTTGGTGTACCTCAGCAAATCGGATTTGGTACTGCGACTCCTGGTGTAGCTCTTATAGGTAATACGATAGACTTATCTTCAGTTGTAACTGAAGCTTTCGTCGTTCCACGTGCAGGTAATATTACTGCTATTTCTGCTTCTTTTAAAGAGTTATTAGGCGTTGCTCTTGTCGGAACAACTACAATCAATGCTACAATCTATAAAGCTACTGGAACAAGTGCTGTCTACACTGCGACTGCTGCATCTGTTAATTTAAGTCCATCAATCACAGGTGCTGTCTCTATAGGTCAAATTTTTGCTGCTTCAGCAAACTTAGCGCCTATTCCTGTAGCACAGGGTGACCGTTTAGTAATGGTGTATTCAATTACTGTGTCAGGAGTTACTGTAATTCAGGTACTTACAGGTACTGCAAGTGCTGGTATTACAATCGAATAAAAGGACATCACATATGCGATTTTTCTCGAAAAGTACGCGAATAAAAAATAACTAAAACACAGTTTCATGTAAGTTATTGCAACCGAGCATCTCATTACCATGTCCATCCACACCATCATTTTTATAGGATAATCACCCACAAATCCGAATAATCCAGTTCGAGCTTATGAAACGAATTGGCTTTAAGAACAAAACCCCCATAGGATTACTCTTTTCGAGTAGTCCTATGGGGGTTTGTATTGTTAAATTTTCCTCATTAGAACTTCCCCATTAGTAGGTAATGCAGCAATCGCACCAACCTTTTCACAAACAATGGCCCCTACATAATTCGCAAATCGCACCATCACACACACTGTTTCAAAATCAATTTGCTTAGGGTTTGTTAGTGAACTGAATTGAAAGAGCATCGCCCCAACAAATGCATCACCTGCTCCGGTAGAATCAATTGACTTCACTGGAATTGAAGGCACTTGCTGCAATTGCTTGCCATTCGTTATAAGAGTTCCTTTACTCCCTCGTGTCACAGCGATTAAGTTCGCTCCCATTTCAAGCAATTTTTCTGTCGCAGTGTTGATATTTTTTTCATTCGTCAAAATAAATAATTCTTCTTCACTCACCTTGATGAAATCCGCCTTTTCAATATACGGCTTGCATTTCTCAACAAAATCGCGTTGTTGATTTGGCCATAAATCCGCTCGGTAGTTGGGATCAAATGAGACGAAATGTTGCTGTTGAACCGCCTCTTCAAAAACCTCTCGATATACATTACAAAATGGTGGTGATAATAACGCGGTCGCAGAGCCAAAATGGCAAATTGGATAGTTCTTCAGCATTTCGATTGCGATATCCTTTTTCAGCAATTGCTCATCTGCCCCACGAAAAAATTGAAAATCGCGTTCCCCATCTTTTTTGCGCGAAACAAAAGCTAACGTTGTCGGAGTTTGCGCGTCTTTTACTAAATGCGACACACCAACGCCTGCTTCTATTAATACGCTTTCTAAAAAATGACCAAATCCATCCGCTCCAACTTTGCCACAAAATTCTGCTCGTCCACCTAACTTTACAATTGCTGCACTCACATTAGCTGGAGCACCCCCTGCATGTTTTTCAAACGTTTTCCCATGCTGTAGATCGGTTTCTACTTGCTGGCAAAAGAAATCAATTAATATTTCCCCAATACATAATACCGTTTGCTTCATCTATCTTCCCTCCGATTTTCATTTTATTTTGATTTTACCAAACTTGCTGTTCGATTTACTGGATTTCTATACAAATTTTACATGGCAGTTTGGATGATTGATTGTTCTATCCATCACTTTCACATTTCTATCCACCGAAAATAAAAACACAACAGAAGAGTCACCTTCCATTGTGTTTTACCAATTTATTTTAAGATTTTAATTTCCACAGTTTTTCTACCCCAATTATAAGCAATCGTTTTTGTTTTCACAAAAATATCAATTTTGTTTCCTTTAATTGAACCACCTGTATCACCCGCAATGGCAATTCCATATCCTTCAACCCATACTTTCGTACCAAGTGGAATGACTTTTGGGTCGACTGCGATTAATTTGATGTCGGGATTTTCCTTTAAATTAATGCCATAAGCCGTTTTACCCGCGCAACCTGAGCAGTTTGCCGTAAATGCACTTGCTTCAACATTCAATGTTTTAACTACTTCATAATCTTCGAGAGTTTCCTCCGTAGCTGCACTTGTTGTTTGACCTATTAATACCGTACTAACTAAAATTAAGGCTAGGCTTAAAATCATTTTTTTTAGAAACATTTAAGTCTTTTCCCCCGTCTCATTTGTACTTTTAACAAATACTAACTCTTTACAGTTTACTCAATTAATATTTCAGAAATATTACAGGGATATTTTTTGCAAATTACAAATTATTTCGGTTTTCCCATAAATGTAATATTTGTAATTTACCAGACACAACTCCACAAAAAAAAGAGCTACTTTGATTTCCCATCAAAATAGCTCCTTTTTATATGAATATTACATTACTGTTGCTTCGGGTTCGTAGTCAATCATTTGCTCAATCACATTATTTTCCCCCATAATCGCTACGGTCGGATGGTGATCGGCTACTTCTTTATTATCCACGTACACATAGGAAATAATAATGACAATATCGCCCTTTTGAACAAGTCTTGCAGCTGCACCATTTACACAAATCACACCTGAACCGCGCGCACCTGCAATAATATACGTTTCAAATCGTGCACCATTATTATTATTGACGATATGCACTTTCTCGTTTGGTAGCATGCCGACCGCATCCAAAATATTTTGATCAATTGTAATCGAGCCGACATAATTTAAATCGGCCTGTGTCACTTGCGCACGGTGTATTTTACTATTCATCATCATTCTAAACATAAGCTGGGTCTCCTTTTAACGAAAAAATGACATTATCAATTAAGCGTGTTTTACCAATATATACAGCCGCAGCAAGTAGAACCTGCTGGGTTTCTGCCGTCACTTCAGTTAAATCTGGATACGACAGGAACGTCAAATAATCGATTTTCCCTTCCAATTTCGCTTCTATGATTCTCTTCGCTAGCTGTATGCTTTGTTCAACATTTCCCGATGCCATTAATTCATGTTTCGCTAATTGCAAAGCTTGCTGAATGGCTGGTGCTTGTGCACGCTCGGTTGCGGATAAATATACATTACGACTCGATTTCGCAAGTCCATCCTCTTCACGTATAACCGGGATAATCCGCAGTTCTACAGGAAAATTATAATCGCGTACCATCGTTTGAATGATTGCCACTTGTTGTGCATCTTTTTGGCCAAAGTAAGCAAAATCTGGTTGAATAAGATTAAATAATTTCGCAACGACCTGTAGCACACCATCAAAATGACTCGGGCGACTTGCTCCGCATAATACGGTCGCTTGCTGACCAGCTCGAATGTAGATGCCCCCATCATGTGGATACATTTCTTCAACTGAAGGAGCAAAAATAACATCTACCCCTGCCGATGCTGCCAACTTTGTATCCCGCTGTAAATCGCGCGGGTAGGATGCAAAGTCCTCATTTGGACCGAATTGTGTTGGATTGACAAAAATACTCATCATGACAATATCATTTTCTGCACGTGCTTGTGTCGCAAGTGTTAAATGCCCCTCATGTAAAAAACCCATTGTTGGCACCAATCCGATGCACTTTCCTTTTTGCTTGTTTTCTAAAATAATCGCTCTTAATTCTTCAATTGTATGGATTACGTTCATTTTTTTACGCCCCCATACAATTGCGTTAATTCCTCTTCTTTCATCGTAAAGCTATGGGCTAAAGTCGGGAAAGTCGCATCCCTTACAGCTTTTGTATAAGCCATTATGCCGCGCTCAATCTCATCACCGACCTGGGAAAATCCTTCAACAAATTTAGGTATATGATGATTTCCATATTGCAATAAATCATGGTAGACAAGCACCTGTCCATCTGCTTCAATTCCTGCACCAATACCGATTGTAGGGATCGTTAAAATGTTGGATACAGCCTGCGTTAGTTGGTGAGGAATACATTCTAATACAAGCGCACATGCACCCGCTTGCTCCACTGCACGGGCATCTTGCAATAATTTTTCTGCTTGCTCCGCTGTTTTCCCTTGCACCTTATAGCCACCTAATACACCTGCTGATTGTGGAAGTAAACCTAAATGGGCCACGACAGGAATCCCCGCTTGCGTCAGCTTTTCAATCACTTTTAGGACTTCCCCAGCGCCCTCGACCTTGACTGCATTGGCATTGGTTTCCTGCATGATGCGTACTGCTGTTTTTAATGAATCATTTGGATCGCCATGATACGTACCAAAAGGCATATCGACGATGATAAACGTATTTTGCGCGCCACGACGAACGGCTTTACTATGATGAATCATATCGTCCACTGTAACAGGCATTGTAGAATCATAGCCAAGTACAACCATACCTAAAGAATCACCAACTAAAATCATATCGACATCCGCTGCTTCTGAAAATTTTGCTCCCGGATAGTCATACGCGGTAATCATGACAATTTTCTCGCCGTGTTCTTTCATTTTGATAAACTGTGTTACTGTTTTCATGTTACTCCTCCTTTTTATAAGGAAGAAAACAAAAATACCCTTCTATCTAAAATTAGACAGAAGGGTAGCGTCTTACGAGAAAAAAATTTTTAAACGCGTGTTTTCTTCCGTCCCTGTCCATACAGATCAAGGCAGATATTTTATTATCGTTCACTTGTCTTGCTAATTAGGTACAATTCTATTGAAACCATTAAGGTTCCAAAAATTAGATATTGTCCTAAATTCACTATAACAAGTTTGGAAGAAAACGTACAGTATTTAATTTTTTTGCAACTGCCACAACGATTCCGTGGCATCCTTACTTATTAATCTAAAATTTCAATATCAGCTGAATAAACGCCTTTTATTTCACCGTTTGCTTGGCGAATTTCGAGGACGCCATTTTCCGTTATTCGGATGGCCTCCCCTTCCACAACTTCACGCAAACTCGTCGCTTTTACTTGTTTACCAAGTGTTCCAGAAGACTGTTCCCACAGCTCTTTAATAAATTGAAAACCATGTTTGACATAATGATCGCTATAATTCTCCAAAAATTGCAGGACATGTGCTACAAGCTGCACACGGTCAACTTGTTCCCCTTCACCAATCGAAACGGACGTAGCAATGGACTGAAGCTCGTCAGGAAAATCCGCTATTTGCTGATTGACGTTAATGCCAATGCCGATTAATAACGCTTGCACTTGATCCGCCTCAGCAATCATTTCAGTTAAGATGCCTGTCGTTTTTTTTCCATTAATCAAAATATCATTGGGCCATTTAATTTCGGGTGTAAAGTTTTTGAACATCGCTTTCATCGCATTAATAATCGCAACAGCTGCCACAAGCGTAAATTGCGGTGCTTGATGTGGGGGAATTGTTGGACGAATAATGATCGTCATCCAAATGCCCTTCCCTTTTGTTGATTCCCACTCCCGCAACATACGACCACGACCTGTCGTTTGATGTTCCGCGATAACAATCGTGCCATCTTTTGCCCCTGCACGAACAAGTTCATGGGCAACGAGCTGTGTCGAATCTACCTTGTCGAAGTAATGAATTGTTTGACCGTAGCGATCTGTTTGTAATAATTGCTTTAATTGACCTACATCCACTTTATCGGGAACACTCAATAGTTGATAGCCGCGCTTCTTAATCGTCTCAAATTCGTAACCTTCCTGTTGGAGCGTTTGCATATGTTTCCAAATCGCTGTACGCGAAACTTGAAAATCATCCGCGAGCTGCTGCCCTGAAATTGGCTCACCATTTGCTTTTAAAAACCGTTGTAATATTTCATCCTTCATCGTTAAATGCATGAAACCATTCCTTTAACTGTTCTTTATCATTTGTTACTTGACCATTAACGACCGCTGACAAAGCCGCTTGCAATGTCGTTTGTAACCATGGTCCTGCTTTATTGGCCGTCCATTGCAGTAAGTCTTTTCCACTGATGGCAAGTTCACTTTTATGTTGGATTGGCAAGGAATGCTTCATTTTTTCGATTTGTTCAAAGGAAATCGTCGTCGGGACAAATTGCCAAGTCGCAAAAAGATGTGCTGTATGCAAAATCTCCAACTCTAATTGTAAATAATCCATTCGTTGCCAGCCCTCATTTTGCAGCTTTTCATACGCTAGAAGCACTTGTTTGACAAATTGCTTATCCTTATTTGAGCAACGGTATGCAGATAGTAATGCCACATCATGCCCATTTACTAAACAAAAATAAGCCCAGCCTACTTGTCGGTTCATCGACTGAAACGTTTCCCATTCAATTGCATCAAATTCGCCTGGTAAATAAGCATCGAGCTGTGACCACTGGATATAATGAATCGCTCGCACTGGATTTGGTGAAGTCCAAATTTTAGACATCTCCACTTGAATCCGTTCCATGGCAATAAATTTGATAGACTCTACTTGATTTTGAATCGCTTTTAACGTATTTTCTTCAATCGAAAAATCCATTTGCGCACTAAATCGAATCGCCCTTAACATACGCAATGCATCTTCTTGAAAACGCTCCTCAGCAAATCCCACGGCTCGAATAATCTGAGCATCAATATCTTGACGTCCATTAAATAAATCGACGAACTCCCCACTGTTACGAAGCGCCATCGCATTCATCGTAAAATCTCTACGCTTTAAATCTTCAGGCAAATCCCGTACAAAATTCACTTCATCCGGTCTGCGATGATCGCTATATGTAGATTCTGTGCGGTACGTTGTCACTTCAATTGGTTCTCCGCAATCAAGTACTAAAACCGTTCCATGATCAATTCCGACATCCACCGTTTGTAAAAAAATGGCTTGCACTTCTTGCGGTAATGCACTCGTCGCAACATCCACATCCGAACTGTCCTTTTGTAAATAATAATCGCGAACAGCACCACCGACTATAAATGCTTCATAACCCGCATTTTCTATCTTTGTAATGACGTCTATTGCGGATTTCCATTGTTTTGGAAACTTCATTTTGCTGCCGCCAATCGTTCATAAATTTGTTCATACTGCTCGATAATCGAATCTTGATGGAATTTATTTTGGACTGCATCTAGTGCAGATTGACGGAATGCGGCTAATTTTTGTTCGTCTTTTAATAATTCGATGGCATAACTTGCTACCGCGTCTGTATCACCCAGCTCCACTAAATAGCCATTCACCCCATGTTCAATTACTTCTGGAATTCCTCCGATTGCCGTACCAATACCCGGCACACCACACGCCATTGCTTCCAGTAAAACTAGGCCAAATGATTCTTTTTCTGATAGAAGCAGTTTCAAATCACTAATCGCAAATAATTCCGTAATATTTTCTTGCTTTCCTAAAAATAAAATATCACACTCATACGGAGATTCCTTGACAATTTCCAATACACGTTGTTTTTCAGGTCCATCCCCAACTAATAATAATTTAGCAGGCATGGCTTCACGAATTTTTAAAAATGATTCGACAACATCTGGTAAATTTTTTATTTTCCTAAAGTTTGAGACATGAATCAGCACTCGCTCCTCTTTAGCGATGCCAAATTGTTCTTTTAGATTACCTGCATCCACGGGACGAAACACATTGCCATCCACAAAATTATAAATCGCTTCAATCGGTACATTCGTATCAATTAATTCATACGTTTGTTGCTTTAATGAATTCGAAACGGCCGTTACCGCATCGGATTTATCAATGCCATATTTGATAGCAGGAGCAAGCGTTGAATCCTCCCCTAATACCGAAATATCCGTTCCATGAAGCGTTGTCACAATCCCAATATTTTCGCCGCTCATATCGCGTGCCAAAACTGCGCAAACTGCATGCGGAATGGCATAATGTACATGTAAAATATCCAATTTCTCTTCCTTAATGACATTCGCCATCTTACTAGCAAGGGCGATATCATATGGCGGATATTGAAAAACGGAATAATTACTTACTTCCACTTCATGAAAAAAGACGTTTGGATAAATTTTATTTAATCGGAATGGTACACTCGATGTAATGAAATGAATTTCATGTCCACGTTCAGCTAACATTTTGCCCAGTTCAGTTGCAATTACGCCAGAACCGCCAACTGTGGGATAGCATGTAATACCAATTTTTAATTTTCGCATTCGCCTCTTCTTCCTTTCTGACTTTCAATGAAATGTTTTGCTTATTGTCTGCGCTCTTTCAGTTTTCTCCAATCAACAAAACCTTCTTGTAAACCTTTCAGAATGATTTCTGCTGTGCCCATATTCGTCGCTAATGGAATGTGGTAAAGGTCACATAATCGAACGAGCGCCATCACATCTGGTTCATGTGGCTGTGCCGTTAATGGATCACGGAAGAAAAACACCATATCCATCTCATCATTTGCAATCATTGCCCCAATTTGTTGATCCCCACCTAAAGGACCCGAACGGAATAGCGTGATTGGTAGACCAGTTTCTGTATTAATCATTGTACCGGTCGTACCAGTTGCATATAACTCATGCTGCGCTAAAATATCACGGTATGCGATTGCAAATTGGATTAAATTATCCTTTTTTTGATCATGTGCGATTAATGCGATTTTCATAGGATTCATTCCATTCTTTAAATAATATTTTCTAAACCGTAAATTAATGTATCTCTTTTCATAACCTCTTCTACACAAAACGTAATACCGCCCATGAAACTTTCACGATTTAATGAATCATGTCGAATTGTTAGTAATTCACCATTTCCACCAAACATGACTTGTTGATGTGCCACTAATCCTGGTAAACGGACAGAATGGATATGCATGCCATCATAATTGGCCCCTCTTGCACCTGTATGTGTTTCTTTTTCATTCGGGTGACCTTGTTGTTTTTCCGCACGCACTTCACTAATCATTTGTGCTGTTTTAATGCCTGTCCCAGACGGTGCATCCAGTTTTCTATCATGATGCATTTCAATAATTTCAACATCAGGGAAATACTTGGCAGCCTCTTTCGCAAATTTCATCATTAAAATCGCACCAATTGCGAAATTCGGGGCAATAATACAACCCAAATTTTTGTCATTTGCTAATTCCGTTAACTCTTCAAGCTGTGCCTCTGTAAAACCTGTCGTACCAACAACAGGACGCACATTATATTGCAACGCTTGTTTCGTATGCTCATATACCGATTCCGGACTCGTTAAATCCAAAAATACATCCGGATTTGTTTCTGCCACTAATCGCTCAAAATCAGTATAAATTGGCGCCGTATAATGATCCGGAAATAAATCTAATCCACCTAATGTTGCCGCACCATTTTTATAATCTAAAACAGCGACTAAATCCATACCGTCTTGCTTCATCATTGTATGAACGGCCTCTACCCCCATTTTCCCTCTTGCACCGGCGATTGCTACTTTGATTGTCATAACTAATAACTCCTTTTCAACTATGTATACAATTATTTTTTATTTATTTTAAAATACTACTTTTCATCGTATCGATTTCACTACTTGTTGTCAAAATTCAAAAATTGAAACATAATAAGATGGAATTAGCGGAATCACACTTATATTATATTTTACACTAAATTGGGACCTAGTATTAATGAATTTACCTTTTAATATACCAATGTTTTATCTTAGGTTAGCATCTACTTGGTCGGAAATCGTTTATTTATACCCCCACCGATATGAAATGTTACCGGACAAGATAAATTCAATAGCAAAAAGGTGTTAGGCTTTTAACTGCCTAACACCCCTTTTTATTTTCCGGTAGATTAATCGTCCGAATTATTCATGCCTGTGTAAATTAAAATTAAACGCACTAACTCAAGAACTGCTACTGCAGCCGCAGCTACATATGTCATTGCTGCTGCATTTAATACTTTGCGAGCTGAACGTTCTTCGTTATTTCCGATAATACCTAACGAAACAACTTCATTCATCGCACGCTTTGACGCATCAAACTCAACAGGTAATGTAACGATTTGGAATACAACACCAGCTGCTAATAAAGCAATACCTAGTAAAAGGAAAGTTGGATTAGTAGCCAAAATACCAATAAGTACAAAAATCCAAGACGCATTCGAAGAAATATTTGCTACTGGTACTAATTTTGCACGTAATGTTAAGAACGAGTATGCTTCCGCATGCTGAAGCGCATGACCAACTTCGTGCGCAGCAACAGCTGTTCCTGCGATTGAAGAGTTATAATAATTATCTTCAGATAGTGCGACTGTCTTCGTAGCAGGATTGTAATGATCCGCTAAAACCCCTTGTGTAGGCACGACACGAACATCTGATAAACCATGTTGATCTAATATTTGACGTGCTACCTGTGCACCCGTCATTCCTTTTTGTGCTGGTACTTGTGCGAATTTTTTATATGTGCTCTTAACTTTCATCTGAGCGTATAGCGGTAGTAACATAATAATCGCAAAGTAAACAATATACATTCCCATTTAATTGAACATCCCTTCTATTTCTTACAATTCATACTCAATATTAAATAGTTTTTACAGTCGTTGCAAATATTCACGCTTGCGACTTTCGAAAAAAGCGAGCATTATACATGCAATAGATAGCCAAAATGTAAAATACCCAATTTCGCTCGGATATTGATAGATTACACGATAAAATGGCATCTGCCCAAATAAGTAGTCAATAATATCATTGTGAAGCGTCCAAATAGCAGCCACTATTACATGCCATAGTTCAAATCGGTATTTTGGTAAATAAAGTACAGCTTGCACAGCCATCATAAAATGTGAGGCAACAAGCATCCATCCCTGCCCACCTAATTCACCCGTTTCAGCTAGTGTGAGCAAATTCATCACAACTGCCCAAAGCCCATACTTAACTAATGTAATTAAAGCTAATACTTCCATTAATTTAAAATGCTTACCAAGTAACCATCCAACTAGTACAAAACAGAAAAAGAGACTTGCCGTTGGAGAATCCGGTACGAAAATATAGAAAATCGGCTTAGTATCAGCAAGTTGACTACCATACCAATAGTATCCATATATCGTTCCCAAAATATTAATGACTAAAAGTAAAAATAAAAAAGCTTTGTGATTTAACAAATACCACCATTGTGTCATATATGCTTTCATTATTTTCTCCCCTACTTTATACGAAAAAGTTTTCAATAAGTTTCATTTTTGCCCACATTCGTGGAAAATGCAACTTTTGATTAATGTTTTAATTTATTATGTACATTGCGCAACTTTTTAATATGTGCTTCGTCCTTTAATATACGGACAGTCATTATTAGCAATCAAAAAAGAGAGCCAAAACTCTGGCCCTCACATAATGCTTATTTTTCTTTTAAACCTGCAATGAATTCAGATAATACTTGAAGCTCTTCATCAGTACCACTAAATGTTCCTGCTGGCATACCACCACGACCATTTGCGATTACTTCAGATACTTCTTCAGCTGTTAATTCATTACCTAGTAACATTGGACCAGACACACCAGCTAAGTCGCCACCGTGACATCCAATACAAGAAGCTTGTGCTTGGAAAATTTCATAACCTTCAGAAGTTTCATCAACTTCAACATCCGGTAATAAACCTAAATGCTTGTCTGAAATAACACCTTGCGCTTTAACAGCTTCCCAGTTCGTTGCTGCAACAGATTCCCAAGTTGTATAAATAAGTGCAGCGATTGCTAATAACATGAATGCTGTTGGTAATGGACGTTTAGATGGACGACGCTCTGGCGTTGTATCTAAAAATGGTACTAATGCTAAAGCTCCAAATGCAATACCTGGAATAATTGCTGCCCCGATAAGGTTATATGGACCTGATGCAAAAGAATATTTTAATAATTGGTACATTGATAAGAAGTACCAGTCCGGTAACGGAATATATGATGCATTTGTTGGGTCTGCCGGTCCTTCAAGTGGTGAAGGGTGAGCGACAGTTAATAGTAAATATCCAATTAAGAATACCGCACCAACCATCCATTCTTTTAATAAAAAGTCTGGCCAGAAAGCTTCTGTTTTACCTGGATACTCGGAATAATCTTTTGGCACATTCGGCATACGATTGTTCGCTTTTACACGTGAATCGCCTACGAATTTCATACCTTTTCCGCGTTGCATAGTGTCCCCTCCTTTAGTAAATCATACAGTTGGTTTCAGATCAAAGTGGACCTGAAATACCTTGTCGGCGGATCATAATAAAGTGAGCTGCCAATAATGCAAATAATGCTGCTGGTAAGAAGAATACGTGAATTGCAAAGAAACGAGTTAACGTTTGTGCACCAAGGATTGTTGCATCCCCTGCAAGTAACGTTTTAATCATTCCACCAATAAATGGCATCGAAGCGGCAATTTCAATACCTACTTTCGTTGCAAATAACGCTTTCATATCCCAAGGTAATAAATACCCTGTGAAACCTAAACCTAACATAATTGCAAAGATACCTACACCTACTAACCAGTTTAACTCACGAGGTTTTTTATATGAACCAGTGAAGAATACACGAAGCGTATGTAAGAACATCATTACGATTACTAATGAAGCCCCCCAGTGGTGCATACCACGAACGATTTCACCGAATGCTACTTCGTTTTGTAAATAGTAAACTGATTTCCAAGCATTTTCTACGTCTGGTACATAATACATTGTTAAGAACATACCTGATAGAATTTGTATTACTGTAATGAAGAATGTTAATCCACCGAAACAGTAAACGAATGCTGAAAAGTGATGTGCAGGGTTAACGTGCTCTGGCACTTCGTGGTCGGCAATATCACGCCAAATAGGAGTAATATCTAAACGCTCATCGACCCAATCATAAATTTTATTTAGCACTGTGTCGTACCCCCTAACTTATTAACTGAAAGTGTTTGCGATTTTTTTCCCAAGCATTAAGTAACCATCTTTTTCTGCCACTTCATATTGATCAAGCGGCCCAAGTGGTGGTGTACCTTTTACATTTTTACCGTTTTTCTCGTAACGTCCTGCATGACATGCGCAGAAGAATTGATTTGCATGTGCTGGGTCACCTTCCCAGTTTACAGTACAGCCTAAATGTTTACATACGGGTGATAATGCTACGATTTCATTGCCGTCGTGATATACCCATGCTGCTTCTGTTACATCTGATTTATACCATCCGTCCGTTTGTTCGAACGTAAAGTCCACCTTTACAGGTACATCTGTAATATCAGCAATTTTTTGACTTGTTAATACAAGATTCCCTTCTGCCTTCGTCTGAAGAACTGGGTCAATTGCAAAACGAACCATTGGCATTAGCATACCAGCCGCCATAAATCCACCTACACCAGTAATTGTGTAAGTTAAAAATTGACGTCGTGTAACTCGATTATTACTCATTCTTTTCCCCCCTCTTACTAAAAGGTCAGCCCATTGGACATATACTTTCATAAATAGTAAATAACTAGGACATATCTATGATATATCAATAAAATAGGTTGGTCAATAACGCTTTCATTTCATTTGGCGACTTTGTGAACATTTCATGAAACTATGGAATCATATTATACCCATGCTTCTGTTAAAACCGGAATTATTTGCTTTAGCTGGTCTTCTAAAATGCGTTGTTTAACCGTTTTATCCATAGATTCCAATGGAATTGCTGGTAGCCATAAAACGTTTAAATTTTCATTTTTCTTTGACCAAAAATGGTCACATGTAATAAAAATGACAGATTTAAAACCCGTACTATGTAATTCCTCTTGCAATTGCATCGGTAATAATTCATTTTTTGTTCGGTCTGTATATGAAAATGGCGGCATTAACATTACTCTACCTCTAAACTGCTGTTCGATAAACATTGTTAATGTCATTAAATATTCTACCGCTGAGCTACTCTGTTTCATACCTTCGTCCGATAGGTTTAATTGCATTAATGGCACGATAGCCGTATCAATAAATTGTTTTTGTGTTTGAAATTGTTCAATATCCTTTACATTGAAATTCATTAAATATCCTCCTATTTTAAATACAAAAAGCATATGTAGATAACCAAGTTTATTTTCCTAAACTCGAATTAGGTGCTTCATCATATTAAAATTTTCTATTATTTTTTGGCTCTTGACCAAAGTACATGCTTGACTATATAGAATACCCTTCTACAAAAGTAAGATTACTAATAAAGTGCGTGCTTGTTTAGGCTGGCTAAGTATGTGAGTCACACCGCTTTGTGCGCATGTAGCAGGCCAGCTTTTATAACATTTCCCTACTGAAACTCTCCGCATTTATTGCGCAGCTTGCCGTGGGAGGCGGCGCATTCTTAGGCAGATTTCCCTTATACTTCATCCAATTTTTAATCGGTGAGTGATAATAGACATTTTCACTCCATTAATAGACAATTCATCCGTCACAAAAAACTCTCCAATGATTTTCATCGGTTACTAATGCAATAATTCAATGTTTTAGTATTCGTAAAGGAATTATTTTGCAAAACTTCGTGATTTTATCACAAGAACAGATTTTGGTGTTGTACCATTTTATAACATAGTCAAAAAGGACATCCCCTTACAAAAATTACGTAAGGTAATGTCCTTTTAGTTTGGATTCCCTCAAAGTTTATATTTCTTACTTACTAGAAAAAAGCTATTTATTAATAACCTTTAAAGCTTGCAATAAGTTTGATAGCTCAAAAAACTTCTCTTTATCCCCTGCGTCCAATGCTTCATCAATGTCCCGTAAAAGTTGCTGTTCTTGGAATGCCATAACACTGTTTTCCAATAATCGTTGTGCAGCTAGACGATCTTTTTCATGGATGACTAAATCTTTTGGCATATATGGATTTTCCTCCAACACAGCTAAATATACAGGGTTCGGTGGAACATTTGGAAAATTTAATTGAACATACATTAATTCTTGGGGATTTAATCGCAAATCATGAAACGATTTTTCCGCATCTGACGTCATAATATTTTTTTTATAAAATCGGAATGGAATAGCTGTTGTTTCGACTGTCGACATGACAATGGCCCTTGGACAATAATGTGCATCATCAACAAAATGAATATTCGATAGCAATTCATCGTTGCTAAGCAAATAATTTAAAATCCAAACCCCTTCCCTACGCTTTAATTGAAAATTTTTCAAGAACCATTTAATGAATACTTTCTTATCATTTAGTGGTACGGAGTAAGTCACCATTATATCCTCCTTCTATTCAAAGCGATCCAATAAATCAAGCCATTGCTGTTCAGTTGGCTGTAATTCCACCAGCTGCTCGGCAATCCGTTTTGCTTCGGCTTGCTTGCCATCTTCCAATAAGAATAAGCAATATTTTTCTAAAAATTCCTCATCGTCTTTGAATTCAATATATGCAAGTTTGTAAATTTCATATGCTTTTACAAACTGTTCATTTATATTATACGCATGCGCAACAAATGGATATAGTGATACCCACTCAAATTCATTTTGTTGCAGCTGTTCAAATAAATCAATGATCTCTTCATATTTGTCTTGTGAACTATAGACGGACATGAGGACTAAAATTGCCTCCATGTATTCAGGGTCTAGCGCAATTGCTTCTGTTAAAAAGCCGATTGCCTCATCGGGTTGACTATTTTTTAACGCCATTTTTCCAGCAAATAAAAAGAAGGATTTATCATATTCATCACGCTTGATTCCTTCTTTTATTACCTTTAATGCGCGTACATTATCGTCTTGCATGGCATAACTATCCGCTAATAATAAATACGCTGAGAAATAATCTGGATCCAATTCTTTTAAATCTTCCAGCTGTTTAATCGCTAATTCATATTTTTGTATTTGGAAAGCAGCGTAACCCGAACCAAATAGTAAATCTGGTGTTACTTCTTCTTCAAGCGCTTCCATATAATATTCAAGTGCCGTCTCATAGCCTGCACCTGCGCGATATACTTCCGCTAATCTTTGCGCCAATATTACTCCGGCGAATTTTTTATCAATTGTATAAAGCTCCTCATAAATGCGCGCTGCTTCTGAAAAACGCCCCGTTTCAAAAAGGAGTTCCGCTTTCGCAAATTGTAATAGCGGTTCTGTTGGCACTAGTTGCAGTGCTTCATTAATGCGCTGTTCTGCTACTTCATATAACCCCTGCATTTGATAATAATCCGCAAGAACTAATAATGCCTGCGGATATTCGGGTGCTTCATCGCTTATCCCCATCAATAAATGAAGTGCCTCGTCTTCTTCGCCCATTTCAATAAGGACTGAAGCTTTATCTATCGCTATTTGATCTTCTTCAGGGAATAAAAATTGTAAATGTTCAAATACTCGGTTGGCTTCATTTAAAAAACCAAAATGCATCAACGCTTCTGCAATCTCATATTGCTCGGAAGGTTCACTATTTAGTAAAAATGTTTCTAGGAGAAGGTCAATTTGTTCGATATTTCCTTCTTGGATTGCTTGTAATAATTCATTCATTTTGTCATTCACCTTTTCCTACTTTTTCAATATTATGCTACATGACATTCCCATGCTTCACAAGAAAAAGGATTTATTTTAACGTAAAAATCCGATTTTGAACGACTTTCAATTTAGTATAGCTATCCTTAGCACCTAGTACCTATAAGTATGTCCTGTTGTATGTAGCACAAAAAGCCATCCTGACCATGCATCAAAATGACTTTTTATTCGTTTACTTTGTTTTCAAATGCTCGACATGTTCAAAAAATGTTGGATACGATACGGCGATGCACTCTGCGTCATCCAGCTCAATAGCTCCGTCTGTTACTATTGCTGCAATGGCTGCCATCATACCGATTCGATGATCGCCATAGGATTTTAAACTTGCCCCGTGTAATTTCGTAGGCCCTTCAATAATCATGCCATCACTTGTCGCTTCAATTTGTGCGCCTAGTTTTTTTAATTCCGCTACGACCGCATCAATGCGATTTGTTTCTTTTACCTTTAACTCTTCTGCATCTTTAATAATCGTTTTTCCCGTTGCCTGTGTTGCTAATAACGCTAAAATCGGAATTTCATCAATTAGTCGAGGAATAATCGCCCCTTCAATGGTCGTTCCTGTTAAATTTGAAGTGGCAATCGTAATTGTCGCTGTTGGCTCAGCTGCATTTTCGTCATTCAGCTCGATTTCCATTTTTGCCCCCATGTTTTGAAGCACTTCAAGAATGCCATTTCGCGTTTCATTTACCCCGACATTTTTCAAGGTGATATGGCTATCTTTCGCAATCGCTCCAGCAACTAAAAAGAAGGCAGCAGATGAAATATCCCCTGGAACGTCGACGTGCGTGCCCGTAAGCTGCTGTCCGCCTTCAAATGATACGACCCCTTGCTCCACTGTAATCGCCGCGCCAAATTGGCGTAGCATGCGTTCTGTGTGATCACGTGACACTTCACTTTCACGTACAATCGTCGTTCCTTGCGCTCGTAAGCCCGCTAATAACAACGCAGATTTCACTTGTGCACTCGCGACAGGCATTGTGTAATCAATTGCCTGCAAAGTCGTTCCTTGTATCGCTAGCGGTGTGTATTGGCCATTTTCTCGACCTGCAATTTGCGCACCCATTTGACGTAATGGATCCGTTACGCGACGCATAGGACGCTTTCCAATGGATGCATCACCTGTCATGATCGTATGCACATTTGTCCCTGCTAAAATTCCTAGCATAAGCCTCGTTGTCGTACCAGAGTTACCGGTATATAACACTTCACTCGGCTCCTTCCAACGATCCATTCCAGGACTTTCAATCGTGACATCTGTTCCATTTACTTGTATGTCGACACCGAGCTTTTGGAAACAATCAATTGTATCTAAACAATCTTCTCCAAGTAAAAAACCAGAAACAGTTGTTTTTCCTTGTGCGATTGAACCAAACATAATTGATCTGTGCGAAACTGATTTATCACCAGGTATCGTTATTTCCCCTTGAAGTGCTGGCTCCTTGTATTGCATTACTTTTGAACTCATAACAATCCCTCCCTAGAAAAAATACATCTCGCAAGTTATTTTAGCGAGATGTGTTGTTCATTAAGATATATGTGTATCATAATTTGCTTTTTGCGCGATGCATTTCACAGCACGTTCACGGTCTTCATTTGTTTGGAAACTGATTACTAAAATACCAAACACATCGACGCGCGTTTCAACAATTCGAATATTGATAATGCTAATTTTTTCTTCCGCTAAGTAACCGGTCACTTCAGAAATAACCCCTGGATAGTCTGGAATATCCACATACAAGTCATAAGGCATGTACAATGCACCATTGGCAACTGGCAGCTTATCACGAACGTCTCTCGCGTCAGAGAAGTAGCGCTCAATTTCTTCCGCGTCACCTTGATCAAGCAGCTGCCTTACACGTCCCATTTCATCTAGCCACGTATCCAATTGTCCGACTAACTCTTTTTTATTTTGTAATGTAATATCACGCCATAATGTTGGATTGGAGGAAGCAATACGTGTAATATCACGGAAGCCCCCAGCCGCTAAAGAAGACGTCATTGGGAATGCTTTTTTCTCAAAGTTCAATTGATGAACTAAGGAAGCCGCAACAATATGTGGGAAATGGCTAACAACAGCTGTCATATGATCATGCGCTTTAGCGTCTACTACAACCATTTTCCCGAGCGTAAATTTTAATAAATCGTCGAGCGCCGCAATTCGTTCAATTTCTTCGCCTTCAGTTGGTGTCAACATATAATAGGCATTTTCCAATAAATACGGTTTCGCTGCTGTGATCCCACTTTTATGTGAGCCCGCCATTGGATGCCCTCCAATAAAAGTGATGCCCAATTCTCTTAATTCAAGCGCTTTTTCCATAATACGGGCTTTCGTACTACCAGTATCCGTAATAATGACATTGCGTTTTAAATTCCAACTTTTTAGCTGCTCCATAAAATCGAGCGTTATATTGACGGGTGTCCCAAAAATAATAACATCAGCCTGCTCAGCAAATTGTACAGGATCTTCTACCACTTCATGTACAACATGTAACGTGCTCGCTAATTCTCTCGTTTGCTCATGTGCGTCATAGCCAAACACTTTCGTATGCGGAGCCTTTTGCAGAGCTAATGCAACCGAACCACCAATTAACCCTAGTCCGATTACGAAAACATTCCGTGTCATTCAAAAACCCCTTGCTCTTTCAAAACTTCAGACAGCAATTGTAGGAATTTTTCGTTTTGCTGCTCGGTACCAATTGTTACACGAATAAATCCTTCCAAACCAAGTGCCACGCCACTACGAATAATAAATCCGCGCTTCATCATCTCTTCAAACACAACTTGGCTACTCATTTTCACTTCAAACATGATAAAGTTCGTTTGAGAAGGGAAATACTTTAACCCTTGTGACTCACAAAACGCGACAAATTGCTGCTTGCCCTTTTCATTCGCCACACGGCAACTTGCAATGTATTCCTGGTCGCCAAGTGCTATTTGCGCAACCTTTTGACTTAAAATTGTATTATTAAATGGGGCACGTACTGGATCAAGCTTCGCAATCACTTCTGCTTGCGCAATTCCATATCCTACGCGGAATGAAGCTAAGCCATATGCTTTAGAAAACGTGCGCAATAAAATTAAATTCGAATACTCTCGGAAATAATGCAATGTGTCTTCAGTTGTTGGATCATTGACATACTCTATGTACGCCTCGTCTAATACGATGAAAACATCTTTTGGTACTGCGGCTAAAAACGCACGCAACGCTTCATCTGAAACAATTGTTCCTGTTGGATTGTTAGGATTACAAACCCATACTACAGATGTATTTTCATCAATCGCTTCAAGCATTGCTTCTAAATTATGCACACCATCATTCATCGGAATTTTACGTACTTCTGCGCCTTCAATTTCTGCGTTATGCCAGTATTGAGAAAACGATAGATCGGCCATGACCGTATTCACTCCTGGATATAATAACGCACGTGTAATAATCGCGATTAAATCATCCGAGCCGTTGCCGATAATTAACTCCGCTTCTTCTACTCCATAAAAATTGGCGAGGCTTGTGCGTAAGTTTTGTGCATAACCATCAGGATACATCGCATGATTAGATGCATCCGATTGTAAAAATGCCTTTACTTTTGGTGAGCTACCAAATGGATTTTCATTTGATGCAAGTTTTACAACTTCATCTAATCCAAACTGTTTCTTTACTTCTTCTATTGGTTTACCTGGTTGGTAAGCTTTCATCCCATGTAATTGTTGTTTCCATTTCATCTTTGACCGACTCCTCTTAATTTGCTGTTATTTCACTAAATCTGGTCGTAATTTAACGGCATCTTTTAAGTAAATATGATGAATTTCATGCTGTGGTGTATGTGTGTTGACATGTAATAACACACGAATACAAAGCGGAAGTCCACCCGGTACATCCATCTCATGCATACACATGATCGGTACGTATTGCCAATCTTCCATTGAACGAACAGACTTCGCCGGGAATGCTGAGCGAATATCTGGTGTTGTCGAAATGGTAACAGATGCAATATCTGAAGGATCTACTTTATTTTGTTTCACTACTTCTTGTACAAGCTTAGCTGTCTCTTCCCATACTAACTCAGCTTTATCTTCATCAATCGTAATTGCGCCACGTATTCCACGAATCATGCTTGCACCTCCACTAGTAATTGTCTTAACTGTTTATCGATTTCTTCGCATTCTTCTAACTCAATTTTTTGAACAAATGGTTTTCCAACTGTTTCTAACAAAACAAACTGCAATACACCATAGTCTGCCTTTTTATCTTTTAATAAATAGTCCGTAAGCTGTTCAAACGTAAATTGTTGAACCGCTTCAAACGGATAGCCACTGTCGATGGCAAATTGTAAAAATCGCTTTGTAAAGGCATGATCGATTTTTCCGTGGCGTTCACTTAATAATAAACTATAAATGAGACCAATCATGACTGCTTCACCATGCGCGACTTTGCCATAACCCGCAGCCGCTTCGATTGCATGACCATATGTGTGACCTAAATTTAAATATTTACGAACGGATTGCTCCGTCTCATCTTGTTCCACAATGTCAGCCTTCACTTGAATACCTTGTGCTAAATAATCTCCTAGCAACTGCTCTGGTAAATTTGTAATGGAATGACCTTCTACTAATTCTTCCACCCACTTAGCATCGGAAATAAGCGCATGTTTAATGACTTCAGCCATTCCTGAACGTACTTCTTTTTCACTTAAACTGCGTAAAAATTTCGTATCATAAATAACCGCTTGTGGCTGATAAAACACACCAATCATATTTTTGCCATGCGGATGATTAATCGCTGTCTTCCCACCTACTGCAGAGTCATGAGCTAAAATCGTCGTTGGCACTTGAATAAACGGAATTCCGCGCATATACGTCGCGGCAACAAATCCAGCTAAATCTCCTACAGCACCCCCACCAAATGCAATAACGAGGGATTTACGCGTACATTTCTTTTCTAGTAAAAATGTTTGCGTTAGCTGATAATTTTCAAAACTTTTGCATTGTTCTCCTGCGGGCATGACAAGCACTTCAAAGGAATAAGAAAAATTCGCTTCGAAATATTCCTTTTGTGCCGCCCAAACAAATTCATCCGTTAATACAATGATTTTATCTGCCGTTTCAAACAGTGTTTTATGCGATTGCACGACATCTTGTAAAATGCCATTCCCAATCGTTACTACATACGAATGAGATGCGGCACGAACTGGAATTTTCATATTAGTACTCCTTTGTGTACTGACGCATCGCATCAATTTGTGCTTTTAATTGAGGGAATTGATCACTGTGGAATTGATCAACAATAACACTCGCTATTTCCCAAGCAATAACATGTTCTGCCACGATTGACGCTGCTGGTACTGCACAGCTATCTGAACGTTCAACACTTGCTTTAAATGGTTCCTTCGTTTCAATATCTACACTTTGTAGCGGTTTATATAGCGTTGGGATCGGTTTCATGACACCGCGTACAACGATTGGCATTCCAGTTGACATCCCACCTTCTAAGCCACCTAGACGGTTTGTCGTGCGCGTATAGCCATTTTCTTCATCCCAAATAATTTCATCATGTACTTCCGAACCTTTTTTACGGGCCATTTCAAAGCCGATGCCGAACTCAACACCTTTAAACGCGTTGATACTTAACATCGCTGCAGCCAATTTCCCATCTAATTTACGATCATAGTGAACATAAGACCCAATGCCCGCTGGTAATCCTTCTATAATGACTTCAACGACCCCACCAATTGTATCGCCTGCTTTTTTCGCATCATCAATTGCTTCGACCATTTTTGCCGATGCTTCTGGATCCACACAGTAGCAAGGATCTTCTTCTACAATCGTACGAATTTCGTCTGCTGATTTTCCTTCAAGAAGTGCTGGATCCGCTTTAATTCCTACGATTTCCGTCACATGCGCAACAATCGAAATGCCTAGCTCATTTAATAGAGCTTTGGCAACAGAGCCAACTGCTACACGCACTGTTGTTTCACGGGCGCTTGAACGCTCTAGAACATTGCGTAAATCACGGTGACCATATTTCATCCCACCAACTAAATCGGCATGTCCTGGGCGTGGACGGGAAATTTGACGCTTCATTTCCGATGGGTCGATATCTTCTGGTAATTCTGCAGCCCCCATAATTTTAGTCCAGTGCTTCCAATCATCATTTGTTACGACAAGCGCTACTGGAGAGCCTAATGTTTTTCCGTGGCGAACGCCCGAAACGATTTCGACTGTATCTGTTTCAATTTGCATACGACGCCCTCGTCCATGTCCACCTTGTCGACGTTTTAAATCATAATTTATTTTTTCTGCTGTCACCGGTAATAGTGATGGTAACCCCTCTATAATTGTTGTTAATTGTGGTCCGTGTGACTCACCTGCTGTTAAATAACGCATTAAACACTTTCTCCCTTCAACTCGTTAAAGTATGTATTTTTCACTATAACATATTTCAAGATAAATATCAGCACCATTTCCATACGGATATGTAGCTATTTTAGAACATTCTGAACATTTAAGATAAAATACCAGGCATGTACGAGCAAAATTGAACAAAAAAACGCCTATTCGCAAATTGTACGAAAAGCGTTTTTTATTCGTTTGAAAAGTGGATTCCTCTCCAAACTTTCGCAACACACATACAGCGCATTTTTATGCTATTATTTTTTTCGATAAAAGAATGTATCCTCCACTTCAAAACCATAGCGTGCTGGATTAAAAATTTGTTCCGTTGAACCAACAAATAAAATACCACCTGGGCGCAATGCTTTACTGAAGTTTTCATAAATTTGATCTTTCGCTTCTTCTGTAAAGTAAATCATCACATTTCGGCAAACGATTAAATCAAAATTGGATTCATAGTTATCCTTTAGTAAGTTATGTTTTTTAAATGTAACCGTGCGTTTAATCTCATCCTTAACTTTAAAAAATTGTCCCTCTTTTTCGAAGTACTTCGCTTGTACATCTTTTGGGACTTCTGCTAAAGAACGGTCTGGATACAACGCAAGCTTGGCTTTTTGAATGACGTTCTCGTCTAAATCCGTTGCCAAAATACCGATTTGAGATAATGATATATGATGCGACAACACCATTGCTAGGCTGTATGGCTCTTCCCCAGTAGAACAAGCAGCACTCCAAATTTTTGGTCGCTTGTTTGTTTGAAGTAACTTCGGGAAAATTTTATTTTGCAGTACTTCCCATCGTTTGCCATTGCGATAAAACTCAGAAACATTAATCGTCATTCGATCTAAAAATTCATTCATCAAATCCCGGTCTTTTTCTAGTGCTTGAAGAAAGTCCACAAAATCTTTATACCCTTTTTTCTCATAAAGCGAAGTAAGTCGGCGCTTCATTTGTGCTTCTTTATACAGTGCTAAATCAATCCCTGTTTTACGTTTAATGCCATCTATGAACTGTTCGTAACCTGACATTCTCATCTGTCCCCTCGTATATCGTAAGCCTATTATAGCTGATTATAGTAACAACTGAAATACAATTCCACTTTATTTATGAAGGTTTCCTAGTTTCTAACAACTGTTGCTTCGAATGTTCTAATTCTAGACGCATTTTTTCTGTCTCTTTATCATAGTTTTCTAATTTTAGACGTTCTAATTCAATCTCCTTGTCTAATCTTTTCAACTCTATTTTCTTATTTTTCGTATACGTATCTGTCAAAGTTCCCACTACAACAATAATGACAATAGCAATCCAAAAAACCATTTCATCCTCTCCCTTTTATTTAATATACGTTAGTCTCGTCCTTATAGTTTCATTATTCTGATAGTTTTTATGTAAAAAATAGCGTCCACTATGAAAGTGAACGCTATCTATTCATTTTAATTATTCAGCTAAACCTTCGCCGAACCATAAGTTGATTTCGCGCTCAGCAGAAGCTAAAGAGTCAGAACCGTGGATTACGTTGTGAGATAAAGTTACAGCGTAGTCTCCGCGGATTGTACCAGGAGCTGAATCTTCTGGTTTAGTAGCACCCATCATGATACGAGCTAATTGGATAACGTTTTCGCCTTCCCAAACCATACCAAATACTGGACCAGAAGTGATGAAGTCTACTAATTCACCGAAGAATGGACGCTCAGCGTGTTCTGCATAATGATTTTCAGCTAATTCACGAGAAGCTGTCATTAATTTTGCTCCGCGTAATACAAAACCGCGACGCTCAAAACGGTCTACGATATCACCGATTACTTGACGTTCTACGCCATCTGGTTTAACCATTAAAAATGTTTTTTCGATTGCCATGTTGTTAAACACTCCTTAAAATTAGATAAAAGGTTTTACACCTACCGATAAATATTACCAAAGACAAGCTCAAACTGCAACAAATATTAGCAGAGTGCTCGATTTTGCTAGAATTTTCGCTTCCCCATAAACAATGCAATATCGCGCATTTTTTTCTTTGTAGGATTATTTGGTAATTTTTCAACTTCAGCTAAAGCCTTTTTTAAATATAAATTACTAACTTTTGTCGCTTCTTTTATCGCATTTGATCTACGCACAAGTTGTAACATCGCTTGGCGTTCTTCTTCTGTTAGCTCACCCGTTGATACTTTTTCTATATATGGGACGATTTGAGGATCTTCCTTCATCAATAATATAGGTAATGTAATATTCCCTTGAATGAAGTCACTGCCTGCTGGTTTGCCTAGCTGCTTGTCCGTAGCAGTGAAATCTAATATATCATCAATAATTTGGAAGCTCATCCCAACAAAATAGCCATAGCGTTTTAAATGACGTGTCGTTTTTTCATCTGCTCCACTAACGACCGCCCCTAGTTCACAACTTGATTCAATTAACAGTGCTGTTTTACGCTTAATACGGCGGAAATAATCTTTAACCGTTTGATTTAAACGAAACTTATCTTCAATTTGAATGACTTCACCATTACAAAGTTCAACCATTGTTTCAGCTAAAATTTGATGGGCTTGAGGATTTTCAATGATTGTGACATATTCTAATGCTCTCGCAAATATAAAATCCCCTGTATACATCGCGACACGGTTATTCCACTGCGCTTTTACCGTGTGTCTACCTCGACGCATATCCGAATCATCTATGACATCATCATGCACTAATGATGCCATGTGGATTAATTCTAACGGTACGGCAATATTTTTCATTCGCTCAATATTATAGTCACCAAATTTCGCACTTAGTAACGCAAATACCGGTCGAATCCGTTTTCCACCCGCTTGCAATAAATGAAGTGAGGCATCATTCAATAAGTGAGAAGATGAACTTAGCGCATTTTCTAGTTCTTTTTCGATGATTTCTATATCTGATTTAATATCAGCGTATAGTATTTTTAGCTTCATCTTTTCCACGCGTCAAAACCCACTCTCACTATTATTCTTTTTTAAAGCCTATATGCACTGCGGCTGCCCCACCACTGTAAGCTTTATATGTTACATTTTGCATACCTGCATCTTTGAACAGTTGCGCTAATTTTTTCATACCTGGGAAATCATTTGCAGACTCTTGTAACCAAGAATATTCTTTATAACTTTTCGCAAAAAGCTTTCCGAACACCGGCATAATATATTTGAAATAGAAGCGGAATAGTTGACGATAACCAGGAATTTCCGATTGTGATGTTTCTAAACATACGACCATTCCTCCAGGTTTTACGACACGATGCATTTCTCGCAACACTTGCAAATAATCTGGTACATTACGCAATCCAAAGCCAATTGTTACAAAGTCAAATGTGTTATCTTCAAATGGCAATTCCATCGCATTCCCATGAATTAACTCCACATGTGGCATGGCAGCTGTTTTCTGAAGTCCTACATTCAACATGTTTTGACTAAAATCTAGCCCTTTAACAACGCCTTCTTCACCAGCAGCTTGTGCTAAAGCAATCGTCCAATCCGCTGTGCCACAACAAACATCCAAGCACTTTGAACCTTTATTAACAGCCATGCGCTTCATCGTATCATTGCGCCATTTGATATGTTGCTGGAAGCTAATAACAGAGTTCATCTTATCGTAGCTTTCTGAAATACTCTCAAATACTTCATGAACATGTTGTTCTTTCGATTTTGTCATGTTTTCAAAACCTTTCTTATTCACTTATGAAGTGATCAAGTGCTCGATATATTGTTTTAATTCGGGTTGTATTGGTGTGTGCTCCACAATCCTTTTCAATTCGTCCTGCCTCTTCATAAGTTCTTCTTGCAATTCTTTTTGAATAGTCGGTGAGTTGAATTTGTCATTATGTAATTGCTTAGAAAAAAAGCTTTCCTCACCATTTTTAATCAACGAAAACTCCTGTTTCAATCGTAAATAAGTTAACGTTTTTTTCATAACATTTTTATATTGTGTAAATTCATATGCTTCATAATATCGTTCAATTAATTCACATTCAATGATGCTTATACTGTCAATCCACTCGTGAAGCGGTCTTTTCACAGGTTCGTAAATTTTAATCTGTTGTTCACAGCGATTGACAATGCCTTTAGATAACTTTTGTATAAGTTGGATATTTTTAGATAGCGCTAATAATTGATAATAACGACCACTATAGTAATCACCAGCAAGCACTGTTAGTTGTTGCTGTTTACCAGTCGCATTTTGTTCTTTTATTTTTTCATGTTCACAAAGGGAGGCATGCACAATCCCAACCGTTATTGCGCTTATTTTACGGTCGTCATCTGATGGTTTCCCATCTAAAAACGGTAGCTGAATAAAAAACAACTGTTCCTTATTCAAGATGGGTTCTCCGACATTTTGTAGTAATGCTCTATGACGAACATGCATGAAAATATTTGATTTTAATTGCTGAATAGATTGTGTAATGTATGTTGCACTCATAGAAATTACTCCATTTCAGTGTTGTTTCAATCGTTTATTTCTTCCCGTTACTTTGAACAATACCGTGTGTCGAATGAATTTTTGCTTTCCCACGAATTTTCATAGCCGATGTATGTTCTGTAAACTGCGCAATCATTACTTCGCCAGCATCTAATTTTTCAGAATGGTGAAATTTTGTATCCGTACCACGTGTAAGTCCAATTACGTGAACGCCATCTTCTTCTGCTTCAATGATAATATAATCTTGTGCCATTATTTGTATCTCCTCACCATTAGAATTCCTTTATTTATCATAACATAAAAGACGTTAATTAAGACATCTGAACATATGAAATAACTTCATTACGTTTAACATCATCTTGCTCGTAAATACCACGTGCAACCGATGTAATTGTTTTTGCGCCAGGTTTTTTTAAGCCGCGCATTGTCATACACATATGTTCTGCTTCAATAATGACATAAACACCTTTTGGATCGAGCATTTCCATAATTGTATCCGCTACTGTCGATGTAATGCGCTCCTGCAATTGAGGGCGACGTGCAACCGATTCTAAGCAACGTCCTAATTTACTCAGTCCTGCCACTTTCCCGTCTTTTGGAATATACGCAATATGCGCCTTTCCATAAAAAGGTACTAAGTGATGCTCACACATCGAAAAGAATGGGATATCCTTCACTAGTACTAACTCTTCATGGTCTTCATGGAAAACCGTATTAAAATATTCACGTGGATCTTCCTTTAAGCCGCTAAACATTTCCGCATACATTTTTGAAACGCGCTTCGGTGTATCGAGTAAACCTTCTCGTTCAACATCCTCACCAACCGCTTCTAATATCATTTTTACTGCTTCTTCAATTTTCTTTAAATCAACATTCGTCATGAAACTATTTCCTCCTAAATTATCCAAAACGGAATCATTAAGTTTTTAATTGTCTGTTCTATCTATGTAGATCACTTTTCGTTTGTATTTCACCAAGTGAATCGTAGCATATCTCGTCAAGAAGTTCAAAAACTGTATACTTAATTCGACAATAAATGCATGCCACTATAGGTGATATTACATATGTATATCTTGTCATTTTAAATTGATTAAGCAGAAGTCCCTACTTCTACTGAATCAAGTTAAGCTCCGGTGGATGTCACACCATATCCGGTCTTATCGCTAAAAAGAGCAGCCTTCAGAAATTCTGAAGACTGCTCTATGTAACGCTAGACGGTAAAAATTATTTTACAGCGTCTTTAAGCGCTTTACCTGGTTTGAAAGCAGGTACTTTGCTCGCAGCAATTTCGATTTCCATACCAGTTTGTGGGTTACGTCCTTTACGAGCCGCACGTTCACGAACTTCAAAGTTACCAAAACCGATTAATTGTACTTTATCACCCTTTGCAAGAGCATCTTGAATTGTATCAAATACAGCTTCAACCGCTTTGGAAGCATCTTTTTTAGAAAGACCTGCCGCTTCAGCAACAGCGTTTACTAATTCTGTTTTATTCACACCATTCACCTCCTCTCAAAGGGTCATGAATCTAAATCCTGTAAAAAGAGTAACACACAGAAAACCGCGGCGCAACTGTATTCATGCATGTTTTGCCTATTTTTTATGGAAAAACGCAAATTACAGGACATTTCACCTATAAAGTGAACTGTCCTGTACATTTTTTTATGTCGAATCAATTGATTTACTAATTAAATAATAAACGTAATTAGACCTTTTTCTCCTTCATTCACCATCCGTTCCATCATTAAGCGCATACGATTTTTCGCACTTGTTGGTACGACTTGCATTTTATAGCGAATACTTTCTGTTAACACTTCATGTAATGGTGTCCCAAATAATTGTGTTTCCCACAACGCTTGACGGTCATGATCATACGCATGTTGTAAATCTTTCAATAAATGTTGGCTATGGAATTCAGAGCCAATAAGCGGTGAAAATTCCGCTTCCATATCAATACGAATAATATGATACGATGGTGCGTTTGCCTTCATACGTACACCGAAAAAGTTATTTTGTTTAATTAATTCTGGCTCACTCGGAACAAATTCATCCATTGAAGGCAGTGTCACACCATATCCTTCCTCGCGCGCATCTGAAATTGCTTCTCGGAATCTCTTCTGCGCTTGTTTTGCCTCGGCAGCTTCTTTAATAAATAATAACCAATCTTTTTTCGTGTCGACTGGCTTCTCTAACCATTGCTGGCAAACCTTTTTATAAGTCTCCCCATCGACTGCCACTCTTAATGTAGCAATTCCTGAACCTGGGTCCATTCTTTCAACATTACATTTTTCAACAAAATCAATTTGCTGTAAAATGGCACTCGCTGAATCCACATCACGGATTTTCATTAGACCATCCTGCAATTGCTCCACAGCAAATGTTAATGTTTCATTTAATTCATGATGATCATCGAGTATTTCTAACCAATCCGGCTTTTCCACTTCAATTTGATTTACTGGGAACTCAAATAATGCTTCTTGTAAAATATACGCCACATCTGCTGGCTGCATCTTATCGACTGAAATCGCGATTACTGGCACATCATAGCGTTCAATAAGGGCATTGCGCAGATTGGTCGTTTCATTAGAGGTTGGTATCGAACTATTTAAAACCAAAACAAAAGGTTTGCCAATGTCCGTTAACTGCTCAATAATTTGCTCTTCTGCAACTTGTGCAGCTGCTCGACTCATACCATTTACTGTACCATCCGTTGTCACGACAATACCTAGATTCGCATGATCTCGAATGACTTTATCGGTACCCATTTTTGCTGCTTCTTGGAATGCAATCGGTTCATTATGCCAAGGTGTATGCACATATTTCGGCCCAGACTCATCTTGATAACCTTTTGCCCCGTCAATGACATACCCTACACAATCGACGAGTCGAATACGGAATGGCATCTCACTTTCTCCGATTGTTACCGATGTCCCTTGAGCTGGAACAAACTTTGGTTCAGATGTCATAATAACGGGTCCAGGAGAGCTTTGTGGTAACTCGTCCATTGCACGCATACGATCTTCTGCATTTGAAATATTCGGTAAAATAACGCCTTCCATCACCTTTTTAACAAATGTTGACTTCCCCACTCGAACCGGACCCACTACCCCAATATAAATATCGCCATTTGTTCGTTCTGCGAGTTGCTGAAAAATTTGATCGCTAATTGCCGTTCCTCCCTTTTCCAAAACTTCACATTCCACATGAACATCGAATTGCATTTCTCAATCTTGTTTGATGTTCACATTTGAAGCACCCTCAACAATACTATATGTATTCTTCTCTCTAAATATGAAAAAGTTCTCGCGCATCAAATGCACGAGAACTCTTAAGTATTACTCTTCTATTTTCAACGGATCATACATAATGACCGGTTCATTATTTTCATCAACCGTGTAAGGTAATGAATAGGCAGGCACGACTGAATAGGCATCCACTAATAACTTTCGAATGTCCTCTCCTGGTGTCGCAGTAATATTATTGTCTTGCATGTATTGATATAAGTCGATTGAATAATCCACATACAAATTGCCTTCTGACGTGACTAAAATTGGCAATTCATTATTTGAATACGGGCTTGGAACTGTTATATCTTCTTGATAACCAATATTTTTAAAATTAATCGTATACACATGCTCAACTACTTTATCCTTAAACTGTGGATATTTCGTTGCTGAGAAACGAATATTTACTTCGCGTATACGTTCAGGAGCCTGTAAATCGACCAGTTTTACTGTCGGATTTTCTTCTGGGTCCCAAATCATATATTGGAAAATACCACCCTTTTCATATGCATTAGCTGGTGGTGAGCCTATGTATTTTGGAACAAGCTTATCGAAATCAATTAAATATTTAATAAAAATATCCGTATCTTGATCGCGTGTTTTAATTGGTAAAACACCCGTATCTTTTTGGAATTCATCCACTGCTCTTTGCACGCCTGCTAACATATCCACATCTGGACGCAAACTTGACTGATCAAAATTAGCTGGCGAACCACAACCAACTAAAACGATTGTCACAAGTGAAAAAATAAGCCATAGTTTAGACCACTTCATTTTGTTCTTCCCCCATCATTAATTTGGCCACGTAAAGACTACGAGTACCATCAATATTGAACCTATCAAAAACATCCCGAAAGCAATTAATCGGAGTATAAATGATAAAAACGCATTATGTACCCATTTACGTACTGCCGAAATCATAATAACAGATAATAATAATAAACCGATTGAATAAAATGACACCCACATAATATCAAGTGCACCCATAGCATCTAACGGGCCACGTGCTGACGCAACGATCAAAAATGTAGGATTCATAAACTGCAATATGTGTTGCAACGATAAAACCGCCTTTCATAACTAGTTACTTCTATTCCGCTAATAATTATAGCGTTTTCACAACTAAAAGAATAGGAGGTATGCGCGCATACCTCCCTAATTGTGACAATTTATCATCTTTTACTACATTTCATCGATTTCTCTTTTTTTCATTCGAATCATTAATTGGTCAACCGCTTCTTTTGGTTCCATGTTATTGAAAAGCACTTCATATAAAGCGGATGTGATTGGCATCGTCACTTCATATTTTTTCGCAAGTTGGTAGGCCGCTTTCGTTGTTCGCACACCTTCTACAACCATGCCCATTTCATCTAACACTTGCGGCAACTTCATTCCTTTGCCGAGCATATTTCCTGCGCGCCAGTTTCTTGAATGCACACTTGTACATGTAACAATTAAGTCGCCCATACCCGTCAAGCCAGCAAATGTAAATGGATTACCGCCCATTTTGACACCTAATCTTGTAATTTCAGCTAACCCACGTGTAATGAGCGCGGCTTTTGCATTATCACCATATTGCAGGCCATCTGTAATTCCCGCAGCTAAGGCGATAACATTTTTTAACGCGCCGCCAATTTCTACACCAATCACATCGTCATTCGTATAAACGCGGAAATAATGGTTCATAAATAAATCTTGCACTTTTTCTGCTGCTTCCAAGTTTTCACACGTTGCCGCAATTGTCGTAGGATGTTGCAAAACAACTTCTTCCGCATGAGAAGGTCCTGATAGCACAACGATATCCCCAAGTATTTCAGGTTTTAAACTTTCTTTCATAATCTCAGAAATACACATTAGCGAATCGGGCTCAATCCCCTTTGAAACATGTGTAAATAATGTTTTTTCCGTTAAAAATTGCGATATATTTGCACAAACTTCACGAATTCCTTTTGTTGGAACTGCCATGACAATTGTTGAAGCATGCTTTGCTGCTTTTTCTAAGTCATGTGTCGCTACTAAATTTAACGGTAAAATTGTATTGGGTAAATATTTTTTATTTGTATGCTGTTCATTTATTTCGTTTGCTTGATCCTCACGATGAGACCAAATCAATGTGTTATGACCGTTTTCTGCCAAAACAATCGCCAGCGCAGTCCCCCACGAGCCAGCCCCTAATACTACTACATTTTCTTTCATTATTATCCTCCGTCATTCCCCAATGTTTAGAAAAGTATTATACAAACTCGGAATACGAGCTCTTTAGTTGTACAAAAACGCTAGTTCATCGAAATAAACTAGCGCCTCTGCTGTGAAAAAGAAATATTCTTTTATAAATTTATTTGATTAAGTGCCAGTCGCGCCTAATCAATCCGATTCATTAGTCACGAGCACGTGTAATTAAACGTAGTGGTGTACCTTCAAAATCAAACGTATCTCGTATACGGTTTTCTAAGAAACGTACATAAGAGAAGTGCATGATTTCTGGTTCATTTACAAAGACAACAAATGTCGGCGGCTTAATTGCCACTTGTGTTGCATAGTAAATACGTAAACGACGTCCTTTATCTGTTGGTGCCGGATTACGTGCTACTGCATCTTCAATCACTTCATTTAAGATTGATGATTGAATACGCATTCCATGATTTTCACTCACGCGTTTAATAACCGGTAAAATTGTTAATACACGTTGTTTTGTTTTAGCTGATACAAAGACAATCGGTGCATAATCTAAAAATAAGAAATGCTCGCGAATTTGCTCTGTATATAAATTCATTGTTTTTTCATCTTTTGCAATGGCATCCCATTTGTTAACTACGATAATAACTGCTTTTCCTGCCTCATGAGCGTATCCAGCAATTTTTTTATCTTGTTCTTGAATACCTTCTTCTGCATTTAAAATGACTAAAACAACATCCGAACGTTCAATCGCTCTAAGTGCACGTAAAACAGAATATTTTTCTGTCGTTTCATACACTTTCCCTTTTTTACGCATACCTGCTGTATCAATGATGACATAATCTTGGTCATCATGCGTATACGGCGAGTCAATTGCATCACGTGTCGTTCCTTGAATTTCACTAACAATAACACGCTCTTGTCCTAAGAATGCATTCACTAATGAAGATTTCCCTACATTTGGACGACCAATTAATGAGAATTTAATTGTTTCTTCCCCATATTGTTCTTCGTCTTGTTGTGGGAAATGCTTCGCACATTCGTCAAGAAGATCCCCTAAACCTAAGCCGTGTGAACCAGAAATTGGCCAAGGCTCACCGAATCCTAAATTATAAAATTCATAAATCATATGGCGCATATCCGGATTATCAATTTTATTGATTCCTAATATGACTGGTTTCTTCGTTTTATACAAAATTTTTGCAACTTGTTCATCTGCTGCTGTGACACCTTCACGACCATTCGTCAAGAAAATGATTACATCCGCTTCTTCAATTGCGATTTCTGCTTGTTGACGAATTTGCTCTAAAAATGGTTCGTCTCCTATTTCAATACCACCTGTATCAATGATATTAAATTCATGCGCTAGCCAATCAGCCGAACTATAAATACGGTCACGTGTAACACCTGGGATATCTTCCACGATGGATACACGTTCTCCAACAATACGATTAAAAATTGTTGATTTACCTACGTTCGGACGTCCTACGATGGCGATTACTGGTTTTGTCATCTGTACTTCACCCTTCCAAACACTTATCTTTTATGTATTATACACGAAATTGCTTGTAATATCATTTTTTCGCAACATTCAAAATCAATTCCGACGCGGCGTTCTTAGCCTGAGTTCCTATATTCAGGGGAGTTCCCCCTACTGAATCAAGTTAAAAAAACGAATTTAGGAGAGGTTTTACTCCCTAAATTCGTTTTGAATTATCGTTTATTTAAAGCCCTTTAATTGATCGCCAATGAAATCGCCAAATGAGAAGCCTGTTGCTTCAACTGGTAACTCATATTCGAAGTCCTCTTCTTTTTCAGGACTCTCTTGTAATGCTTTAATGCTTAATGCTAGACGTTTTTCTTGTGCGTTCACTTCAAGCACTTTCACTTCAACTTCTTGTCCTTCTTTTAAAACTTCATGTGGTGTATTAATATGCTTATGGGCAATTTGCGAAATATGCACAAGCCCTTCTATTCCTGGGAACACTTCAATAAATGCACCAAATGTTACTAAACGCTTCACGACACCTTTTAATACATGGCCTTTTGCAGCATTTGCCTCAATATTAACCCAAGGACCAGCTAGCGTATCTTTAATAGATAATGAAACGCGCTCATTTAATGGATCCACAGAAAGCACTTTTACTTTTACTTCCTGCCCTTCATGTAAAATAGCGGATACATCATCCACATGCTCGTGCGCAACTTGAGATATATGCACTAAGCCATCAATTCCACCAAGGTCGATAAATGCACCAAAACTCGCTAAACGCTGTACTTTACCTGTTAAAATATCACCCTCTTGAATGGAACTAATCACTTGTTTTTTCTTAGAAGATTTTTGCTCTTCCAAAACGGCACGGTGTGATAAAATCAATCGCCCTTTTTCTTTATCTAATTCAGTAATTTTAAAGCTCATTGTTCGCCCTTTATAATCATCAAAGTTTTCAACGAAATGATCTTCTACTAATGAAGCTGGTACGAAGCCGCGTACACCTAAATCTACGACAAGTCCGCCTTTTACCACATCTTTTACTTCTGCCTCGAAAATTTCACCAGATTCAAGTTTTGCTTCTAAATGATCCCACGCCTGTAGTGCATCTACTTTGCGTTTTGATAAAACAAAATTACTTTCTTCTACCTTCGTAATCATAAGCTCGAGCGTATCTCCTACAGATACCACATCCGAAGCTTTTTCAATGTGTAAGCTTGAAAGTTCGCTAATCGGTATAATTCCATTAAAAGGCGCACCCTCTATTGAAACTGTTACTGACTTATCCTCAACTTGCTCAGCAACACCTTTCACAATATCTCCTTCATGAAATTCTTGGTCTAACCCTAAATTCATTTCTTCAGACATATGTAACCCTCCTTCGCATATTCCACTTATTAGTTTATTCCAAATGTTCGATAAAAACAAAAAATATCCCTTTATTTTTAGAATTTTTTTACATGTAGGGAAAAGTTAAGGTGCATCACCGTAACTTGCGTTTCATTTCTAAAGTGTTTTTTCATGTGCCAATTTTAAAATTGCTTGCGCTGCTTCGTCGATCGATAAATTCGTTGTATCTAAAAATAAGGCATCTTCAGCTTGAATTAACGGCGACGCTTCACGTTCACTGTCTAATTTGTCTCGCAGTGCAATTTCCTCTTGCAGCGACTCAATTGTCGAAGTGATCCCACGACGCACATTATCCAAGTAACGACGGTGTGCGCGTTCTTCAACCGTTGCAGACATAAATATTTTTAACTCCGCCTCCTTCAAAACATGTGTTGCAATGTCTCGACCATCCATAACAACTCCACCATTTGCAGCAAGTTGTTGTTGCATAGCTACTAAAATCTCACGAATATTAGCGTGGGCTGCAACTTGTGAAACATTGGATGTAACCTCATTTGAACGAATTGCTTCAGAAACATTTTCACCATCAACAAATACGAGTTGTCCTTGTTCTGAAGGCTTTAATGTAATCGTTGTTGTGCGCAGCATTTTTTCAAGAGCTTCTGCGTCATGTAATTGTATGTTTTCATTTATCCCTTTATACGTAACTGCCCGATACATTGCCCCTGTGTCGATATAAGTAAAGTTCAATGCTTCCGCGACGATTTTTGCGATGGTACTTTTACCTGCACCAGCTGGGCCATCGATTGCAATTTGAATTTTTTTCATCATAAATAATCCCTACTTTCCGTCTATATTGTATCATAATCCACTTTGATTTTTCATATACAATGCATGATTCTTCTCCACTAAAAACAATAAAAACCGCCATTTTTTTAATGGCGGTTTTCATTATTTTTCATTCAATTCTTTTTTACGGAATAGCAACTGACGTTCAAAACAAAAACGGACAATATGTTGCTGATCCACATCATCTGTATCCGTAAACTGGACAGAAGCGATACGAATCTCATCTCTTTCAAATATACGAACAATGATGGCATCCGTCTCTACATAACTCATATCCCCATTTGTAAATGGCAGAACAACGAATGCCTTTACCAGGTCACCTTCTTTAAATCCAACGGGTGATTTAATGAGGATTGCTGTACCACCTGCACTAATGTCTTCTGCTTTGAATTGATAAAATTGATTATTAAATTCAATCGCAACATCTACAGGTGTTTCAACACGAACATATTCTCTTCGTTGGATTTTAATAAAACCTTCTTTAGGTGGGCACGACAACAAAATCATTTGTACATTGCCTGCTTTACGACCAAGTACTTCTGTAGTAAATGCATAATTTTCTTTCGAATCTGTACTAAAAGTTACTCGAAATTGTGCTCCATCAATTAAAAAGGCTGTTTTTTTCGTTAGTACATTTACTGGATAATCAATAAAAATTACATTATTATGTTGCTCCACAATTCGACAACGGAACTTCTCTACACGCTCTGTATAGATTGGTTCTAATGTCAAAAGAGTACCCATTTTTAATTCCATTTTTTTCTCCTCGTACTATAAAGATTAGTAGCTTCATTATCGCATGATACGGTAAATTTATCTACCTAATCCTTATATTGTTTACCGAGAAATCACTTTAATTTTTCATTTTTTACCACTCTATGTGTTTCCGCATCAATAACAATTCGGAAGGTGTCTTGGAAATTATTATCGATTCGAGCAATGACCTCATAGCATTTACGTAGTGTAAACGTATTATCCGCTGTATAAATATTTTTTACTTCTTCCACTTTCACATTGTCAGCAAAAAAAGTTTCCCAATTAATCGGAAGTGCTGCTTGTTGTGGAATCTTTTCTTCTTGAACATATTCCATCGCACTAATTCCTAATATTTCAGCATTATCTTTGGCAATTTTCAGTTGTATGCTGTCTGGGTAGACGAGTGCATTATCTTCACCATATACGCGTGTAAATACTAGATGCCAAGCTTCATGATTTTCACGTGTTTCTGATATTACAACATCTTCATAGCCTACTTTTTTCATGAATTTCTTTGCCGTATCAAGTATTTCTTCATGTGACAATGCACTTTTAGCCACTGGTCTTTCCATTAGAAACGATAGTAAATGCCCCCCTTTTTCTGTAATATCCGCATAGCCCACTCTTGTCCCTCGAATGAATTGGATATGATAAAAAGGATACGGTGCATCATCTCTACTCTTTGTTACAGTAATTGCTGCGTCTGAAATTTCAGGGAAATATTTTTTAAACTGTTCTATCGCTTGTTTTTTCGTAATCGGTTGATCCGATAAATGCTCCAAATCACGTTTCTTTTCAAAATCAGACTCACTTGCTGTTAAAGGGAAATCCGTTTCGTTATAGGATTTAAGCTGCTTGGATGCCCCTAAAAATGGTGAATCTTTAATTTCCATTGCTTTATTAGCGGACCATTTATTAAAATCCCCGTTATTTTCATAAAACGAAACGGTTGCGACATTCCACTCTTCAGCAAATGCGTTCAAATTGGCCGAAACGGGTTCCATTGTAGATTGCCAATTATTGAAATCACCACTATCTGCTGTCATTTTCGCGGTGTTTCCAATCCTCCCTAAATAACGCATCCATTGTGTTTGAACCTCATCTTGCAGTGGTAAATTGGATACGGATTTTCTTAATTCACTACTAAGTCTCCAAATATTGTCCAGCTCGGTCGTTAATGCACGTTCATCTTGGAACAATAATGACTGCGATACAGAACGGTGAAGTAAAGTTAACTTTTCTGTCGCGGTAGATAAATCATTCGTATACGATGCATGCACGCTACGTTCAAGTTGTTTATTTTTATCGTAAAGATCATATGCAACAAATGCGAGTATAACAACGAACAAACCTAGTAAATACGAAAAGTTTTTCATACTATCACCTTATAAGCAAAAAATATGCTCTCCTATTTGTTTAATTTGTGGTCTCGACCAAATCCATTTACTTGTAGCTGTCACAGGATTGAAATAATACAGTGCATTTTCAGATGGATCCCAGCCATTAATCGCATCCAAAACTGCTTGTTTCGCTCGTTCATTCGGTTCGAGCCAAATTTGACCATCAGCAACCGCTGTAAACGCCAATGGTTGGAAAATTATTTCTGAAATAGTATCTGGGAATTCAGGTGATTCCAAGCGGTTTAAAATAACCGCAGCTACTGCAACTTGTCCTTCATATGCTTCCCCGCGCGCTTCTCCATAAACAGCATTCGCCATAAGTTGTAAATCTTGTTCACTATATTTCACAGGCAGTTGCATAGAGGAAGTCGAATTAGAGCCGCCCCCATTTTTCACTTGCTGGTCTAATGGAGTTCCGCCGTAATAAGTAAAGCGATTGCCTGATTTAATTTGCTTATCTACATATGCTTTATCAAAATCTGAATTATTCGCCAGTTTATCCTTCGTTGCCTTTCCTGCAATCCCATCTACTGGCAACCCGTATTTTTCTTGGAATTCTCTTAACGCCCAATACGTGCCGTAACCAAACTTACCGTCAATTGCTCCATGGTAAAAACTGATATACTGCAAACGCGCCTGTAATTCTACGACATCGTCTCCAAATGCTCCGCGTTGAACATCCTGATTTGAAAAAGCGGATGCATTAATTGAAAAACTTAATGAAACAATAGCCATTAAATAAATTAATTTTTTCAAAACACTTTCACTCCCTTTTCTAATAGGATGTAAAATTATGCAGTTATTATACGTAAAAAAATACGATACACTTAAAATAGTTTGCATATAACTTTCATAAAACCAAAAAAAAAAACGCTTCCGATTGATTCGTTCAATCGGAAGCGCTTAGCTTATTGTTTACATTCATTTTATCCTATGAAAATCTTAATGTCCGTTCATGCGAGATAAATGCTCGACTAAATGCTCGTGCGCTTGCTTTACTTTTCTTAATGCGAACCACCATAAAAAGAACATGAATGGCAACATCGCATATAAAAAGTATTCCTTCATCATTAAAATGGAGTTATACGAAATATGTAAGATCACAGGTGCGAGCAATGCTAAAAAGATATATTTTTTCTGGATACCCTCTGTCGAAAATTTCCCTTTTCCATAATAATAGCCCATTACAACACCAAATAAAGCATGGCTTGATACGGGTAAAAATGCGCGCATAAAGGCTTGATCTATGCCAAAGGATACTAAATAAATGACGTTTTCAACCGTAGCAAAGCCTAACGAAACGGCCGCGCCATATAAAATCCCATCATACGGGTCATCAAACTCTACATGTTTTAAAATAACTGCAAAAATGACGAGCCACTTAAAAAATTCTTCAATTGTACTCGTAAATATGACATTTGAAAAAAAGACGCTTGAAAATGCTTGCTCTTCCTTTAATACGAATTGGATGAAAAGAATGGGGAACGTAATGATCGCGCCATAAATAAATGATTGAAGAAGCGTTCTCCGAGGCTCTGTGTCCATTTGATTTCTAAGGTAAAAATAACTCAAAAGGGCCAATCCCGGCGCAATTGCTGCGGATAATAACAATATGAACATTTGGCCGGCTCCTCTCCAAAAACAAGTTATTAATAGTATACCATGTTTAATTTGGTTACAACTAAATCGTTAATAAAAACAAAAAACTCGGCAAAATTCCAGCCGAGTCGAGAATTTCTTTGCTTAATGCATGAATGAATCAAAATCTGTTATCCCATTTGCGAGCATTAGCATCAATTTAAGTCGTGCTTTTTTCGGGTCAAAATCGCCACCCATTACAACACCGATATCCTTTAAATTATTGGCGCTACTAGGATAATCATACGTTGGGAATACGCGTCCTTCTTCTGTGGCCGTCGTTAAAACAACTTTCGTCCCACTGCTGCATAATCGTTCAATCGGATTAATCATGGCTGGAACGACTTGACCACGTCCCGCACCAATTAATACAACACCTTCAACCTTCGCTTCGCATAAAGCATTCAATAAAATTGAACTTGCCCCTAAATAAGCATAAATAATTTCAACATTTGGGTAGCTTGACTGAATCGAATAAAACTCTCTTTGTGTAGGTTTTTGATAAATAACCACTTCATCATTATCAATATAGCCTAGCATGCCATAACCAATCGCTCCAAATCCATTAATGCTTGAAGAGTGAATTTTTTTCACATATTTAGAGTGAAGTATTTGTTCATTAAACACGACGCATGTGCCGATGTTTTTCCCTTGTTCGCTCAAAGCAACTAACAGCGAGTTACGCAAATTCGAATACACATCTGTCCCAATATCTTCTGGCGATTTTTGAGAACCTGTTACGATAATCGGGCGTTCATCATTTACTGTAAGCTCTAGAAAATACGCTGTTTCCTCTAAGCTATCCGTTCCATGTGTAATAACGATACCGCTAACTGCTGCATCTTCAAACACTTGATGAACCGTTGTATTCAATAAGTTCAGATGGTCATAGGTCATATGCATCGACGGAATTTGATACAGATCAATTAACTCGATATCGATGTCATTTTCCAATTGACACATTGCTAAGATCGCATCGCCATTCAACTTACCAGATTCTAGTTTATTTTTATCATTTCGGGTACTTGCGATTGTACCACCCGTTGTAATTAAAACGACTTTTTTCTTCAAGCGATTCACCTCTTATTTTCTCTCACTTGCAATTTTTTGTGCGATTTGACCGCCATGAAAGCGACCATTTTCAATAAATATTTCATTTGCATTATTTCCAGCAGCAATGACGCCCGCTATAAATAAATTTTCTATATTCGTTTCCATCGTTACTTCATCAAAATGTGGTCTGCCTGATTCGTCATCGATTTTGACATGCATGGCACGCAGAAAGTCATGATCGGGGTGATAGCCAGTCATCGCAAATACAACATCATTTGCAATCGTTTGCACTTCCCCGTTAACGATAATGACAGCCTGTTTATCCTGAATTTCCTTCACCGTTGCATTAAAATGAATCGTTATTTCCCCTTCTCGCACAAGCCCTAAAAACTCTGGTAGCACCCATGGCTTAATGCTTGGCGAATAGTCGCTCCCACGGTAAACAACCGTTACATGTGCTCCGGCTTTATTCAATTCAAGCGCAGCATCAATGGCAGAGTTTTTACCGCCAATAATGAGCACATTGGTATCAAAAAAAGGATGTGCCTCTTTAAAATAATGATGTACTTTCGGCAAATTCTCACCTGGAATGTTCAAATAATTAGGGTGATCGTAATAGCCTGTAGCGATGATGACATATGGAGTTTCATACGTTGCTTGATCTGTTTGAACAATAAAATGCTTATCGAATTTCTCAACAGTGTGCACTTTTTCAAAACGATTCACTTGAATTTTTTTTGCTTTGACCACTTCACGATAATATACTAACGCTTGATTGCGCTTCGGTTTACGTTCTTCAATAATAAACGGCACATCACCAATCGCTAATTTTTCACTCGTGCTAAAAAAAGTTTGGTGTGTCGGATAATTGTAAATAGCATTCACAACATTTCCTTTTTCAATAACAATCGGGGATAAACCAATTGTTTGTAGTTCAATCGCTGCCGATAAGCCACATGGTCCACCACCAACAATGATTGCATCTACCTTTTGCATAAAAACATCTCCTTCAATCTATTTGGGAGGCTTCTACATGTATAGAAGATCGAAAAGCCATTCCCATCATACTGTGAATTGTCATAATTTGATTGTATTCGGATTAAATTTAATCTCGATCAGGTGACATTCTGGTTTTGCCCCAAGCCGCAGTGGCACTAATGTCGTCCCGTAGCCATTGCTTACCAACTCATAATGCCCTTTCTTTTCCGCAAAATAGCCATGTGGTTGTATGCCGAAATTGCCTAAGCGAATTTGACCACCGTGTAAATGTGCCCCAATGCTTAGTAACGGCTTAAATTCCGAATGGATTTTTGGGAACACTTGGGGATTATGCGCAATGAAAATCGTCATTTGCTCGTCACAATTTTGAATTGCTCGCTCAACACCTCTTGATGCAAACTGAAAATCGACCGCACTTATCTTTACATTATTTTTACTTTCGATGATTATTGATTCATTTTCAATAATGACGATTTCATGCTTTTTAAATAATTGACGCAGTTCGTTTTCCCCTTGCTCTCGGTCATTATTTCCCCACACGAAATACACAGGCCCCAATGTTTTCAAAAGGCGAATATTTTCGTGCATGACGTGTTTAGATGTTCTTCTATCCACAAAATCACCACCAATTACAACACAATCTACCGGCTCGGTAATCGACGCAATCATTTGTTCATTAATTTTTCGTGCATGTGTATCTGAAATAAAAAATAGACGAATCGTTTCGTCCTTCCCAGCAGTACGGATTGTATGTAGTCGTACATTGTTTTCATTTGCTTGTTTGAACATATACAATAAAACACCTACACACAGAGCAATCATTGTTGCAATAATGGTCATATACGTTCCCCCAATTCAAAAGAAAAAGACGATGCCTTGTTCGGATTCGTCTTTTCTATAGTTATTATACAAAATACTCGACCTTATGGTACAATAATCAATTTTTGTCCTGAAAAAATATTGTCATTTGGTAAATTATTTGCTTTTATTATTTTTTCAATATTGGCTGGACTTCCATCCCCATAATATTTAATCGCAATTTGGTATAAATTGTCTGTAGGACTAACTGTATGTGTTGAACCTTGTGCATTTGCTTGTTGCTCTGCTTTTTTCTTTTCTTCTTGTTCTTTCGCTCTTTGTGCTGCAACTTTTTTCGCTTCTTCTGCGGCCTTATCATCAGCAGAATTTTTTTGTTCTGCTTTTTTTGCTTCTTCCGCGATTAAACGTTGCTTTTCTTGTTCAGATTTTGCTAAAGCCGCCTGTTCTTGATTTTTAGCTTCGTCTTTTTCTTCTGACTCGTCTTCATCAGGAATAGCTGTTTTATCTGGGTCCTGTTTTTCAATCACGACTTGGTGTGTATCATCTTGACCGACATTTTTACCATCCGTCGCCTTAACTTCTGGCTCGTAAAATAACCAAACATACCCTAAAATACTTAATGGGAACAAAATAAAGATGACAACGAGTGCCGTCATGATTGGATTTTTTTGTTTTTTTGTATTTGTGTTTCGATTTCGTTTTACACGCGATACTCCGGTTGTTGTCTCATTATGTAAATCGATTTCTTGACGATGTTCTTCTACCTTTTCTCGGTAATCTTCCTTTGTCATAGTTGCAATCCTCCAACTCTTATCAATTACGCCTAATAATCATATTATGACGAAATTTTACTATAAAGTAAACGGTTCATCAACAGTTTACAAATTACGCAGTAAAATCTGTTGCAATCGGCCTTTCCAATCGGTCATTGGATTTTGATTTTTCGGCTCCACACGCTCTTGTAATAACACTGAAAGGTCCACGCCACAATTACTACAACAGTTTTCACGCTTGTCCTCTACTTGTTGACCAAAATAGTCGATTAAAAGTTCCCGCATACAGGATGTTGTTTCGACAATTTTCAACATCGCCATCACTTCTTCAAATTTTGCCATTTGCATATTGCCAAGTCTTTCTTTTAGTTGGTCCACCGTTTCGCGTTCCATCCAATAATGCACAACTCGAAACGCGACCTCTGAAATTTCACCATTGGATAACATAACGTTAGGTTGCTCCCCATTCGCCCTATATTGCGCATAGCGATCCACATGAAATTCCTTTGGCAAGTCTTCCGATACGATAAACTTTGCATACTGCTCATCGCCTTCACAAAATAATAAAAAAGCAACGGCATCTTCGCCATCACGACCAGCACGTCCAATTTCTTGCATATAATTCGCAACGGTTGACGGCATCGATTCATGAATAATTTGCCGCACATTATTTTTATGTATCCCCATGCCAAAAGCATTTGTTGCTACAATCCAGTCCAAATGCCCTGATAAAAATTGATGTTGAATAAACTGACGATCCTGCATCTCTTTCCCTGCATGATAAGCCGCCGCTGCAATGCCACGCTGCAATAACTGCGCACTAATACTTTCTGTTTTTGCCCTTGACTGCGTATAAATAATTCCAGGTCCAGCTGTTTTTTCAACATGCTCTAAAATCCAAGTCAATTTATCTTCTTTCAATGCAAATGGCTTTTTTACGAGGTGAATATTCGGACGATCGACAGAATGCACATAAATAAACGGACTTTCCATTTCTAAATAATGTTCAATATCGCGCAATACTTTCGTTGTTGCTGTTGCAGATAATGCAAGGACCGGTGGGCGATTTGTCACTTGAATGACTTCACCAATGCGTAAATAATCAGGACGAAAATCATAGCCCCACTGTGAAATACAATGCGCTTCATCCGCGACGATTAATGACAGCTCTAGGCTTGCTAATCGCGCTTTTACTTGCGGCTGCAACAGCATTTCCGGTGAAATAAAAATAAAGCGATACTCATGCAAAAAATGTAAAGCATAGTTTTTTTGGGCAGGTGTTAAAAAAGAATTCAGTGCAATGACACGCTTCTCACCCATTTGTTTTAATTGATCTACTTGATCTTGCATTAAAGATAATAACGGCGAAATAATTAATACAGGCTTGTCAAATATATAACCAGGTAGTTGATAACAAAGGGATTTCCCCATTCCAGTAGGCAATAAGGCAATGACATCCTGACCTGCAATCAATTGTTCCAGCACTTCCTTTTGTCCCGGACGAAATGTTTCATAGCCAAAATATTGGTGTAAATACGATTCCAATTGCATTAATAATGTGCCCCCTTTGCCAATGCTAAACGTAGCTGAAAATAACTCACATGCGGAATAATTTCCTTTAAAGTTTTTAACTTTTTTGTTTGATAATCTTCTGACGCGTTGATGATCAGTTGTTGATCCTCTGAGGTCAGAAACGGTTTACTATCAAATTTCACGTCATTCATCGCAAGTTCAACAATATGATCTTCAATTGTATTTAGCTTCAACCTGCGTATCGAGCTAATTTGCTCCAAGGAATGCCCTTTTTTATACAATTTCGCCGTTTCATTTGCTGAACTTGTGAGCATAAGGTCGACGCGAATTCCCTGTGCGAGTTGATATAAATAAGGATACTTTTGCGCATCACCTAAAATTTCATTTAGCCATTGATGAAGACCACTGCAATACATTAATCGAATATCCATCTCTTGCATATGAAAGCCAAAAGCCATTTGCTGCCATGTCAACCCAGGTTCCTGAAAACCTGACAAACGGTAGACAATAATTGTCTTCACTTGCTCATTTACTTGAATTTTTTCCAAGCTTTGTTCCATTTCTAAATAAATTTTCATTTGTAAAGTTTGCTGTTGAAATTGATTTCCCACTAAAAATTCGCGCACCTTGCTTTGTACGTCTTCATCTTTTTCGACGGCAATAAATGATTTCACCCCGGCTGCTTGATGCGATAAACTTTGGAGAGCTAAAGATACCCGTGCAAAAAAGACATGCTCATTGCCACGATAATGCCACCCGTCAAAATGAAACAATAATGCTTCACTCGCCTGCTTTATACCAATCTCTGTCATATGATAGTAGCCATTCTCTTCAATCAGGATATAATTTTTTGCAAATAATAAATCCACTTGCTCATCAAATTGCCCTCTCGTAAGTTTTGGCAGAAGTCCAAAGAATGGATGTAATTGAAACAATCCGACATCTTGAATCGTCTGTCCTGAACGCTTCCCTTTCAGCAAATGAAAAGCTGCAGATAAAGTACGTTCATTTTGAAATGAAGTAAAAATTTTTAAAAGAATTTGTTGAATTAGCATATCAAATCCCTCATTTTCGTAGTATTAGGTTGAAAAGTAATTGAAACACAATTAGAATAAAAAAGAGCTTAATGGAAGCGAACGGAAAAAGGAGAGATAACAATGCCAAAATATACAATCGTGGATGCAGATACATGTATCGCTTGTGGCGCTTGTGGCGCTGCTGCACCAGATATTTATGATTATGATGATGAAGGAATTGCTTTCGTTATTTTAGATGATAACATGGGGACTACTGAAGTTCCAGAAGATCTATTAGAAGATATGCAAGATGCTTTCGAAGGCTGCCCTACTGATTCAATCAAGGTTGCAGATGAAAAGTTCGACGGCGATTCTTTAAAATTCGAATAATCGTTTATAAAAAAAAGACATCCCTTTGCGCTAAACCGTGCAAGGAGATGTCTTTTTTAATTGAGGTCAATTCCCGATACGAAAATAAATTTCCCTAACTCCCTATTGCGATACAAATTTCCGGATGTTATAGTTATTATTAGTAGCAGGTACTAATGACAACTAATTATTTATAGGGGTGTTAAAATGGATTTATTACAATTACAAGGCAAAAATATCGTCGTAATGGGTGTTGCCAATGAGCGCAGTATTGCATGGGGAATTGCACAGCAGTTATTCGAAGTTGGGGCAAATGTCATTTTCACATATAGAAAAGAGCGTTCGAAAGGTAAAATCGAAAAAATGCTCGAAAAATTAGACCGACAAAATGTAGCCATCGTTGAATGTGATGTTAACAGTGATGAAAGTATCGCAACAGCATTCCAACAAATTGGTGAACAGTTCCAAGTTATTCATGGCATCGTGCACTCTGTCGCTTTCGCACATGCTGAAGATTTGAAAAATCGATTTGTAGAAACGACGCGTGATGGCTACGCTTTTGCACAAGATACGAGCGCATACTCTCTAATCGCTGTCAGTAAAGCTGCCAAGCCATTTATGACAGAAGGTGGCTCGATTGTCACAATGTCTTATTTAGGCGCAGAGCGAGTGCTTGATGGCTATAATGTGATGGGTGTGGCAAAAGCTGCATTAGAAGCATCGATGCGTTATTTAGCAGCTGATTTAGGTGCTGAAAATATCCGTGTCAACGCGATTTCAGCTGGAGCTATTCGTACATTAGCCGCAAAAGGTGTGCCAAGTTTCAATCAAATTTTGCACAAAATTGAAGAAACTGCACCATTAAAACGCAATACGAATCAAGCAGAAGTTGCAGATATGACAATGGTTATGCTAAGTCACCTTTCAAGAGGTGTGACAGGAGAAACGATTTATATCGATTGCGGCTACAATATTATGGGCTGATTTTTTTAGCAAGTCCTCGTTACAATAAAAATTCAAAAAAGAGCATTTTGATTATTAATCAAAATGCTCTTTTGCGTTAGGTAACGACCTTATTCTAATTTTTTGGGAATAGGCTCCCCCGCTTGAATTAATGACTTACTCCTATTAATAAGTAATGTCACAATCAACATGAGTATCCCAGTCCCAATTAATAATATTTCAACCGAAATAATATCTGCTAAAGGCCCGAATATCAACATTCCTAGTGGCATCATAGACGTAGAGATCATTCCAAACACCCCGAATATTCAACCTAAATAATCCGTATCTACTTTTTCTTGGATGATTGTCATCGTCGGTGTATTAAAAATCGGCATCGCTAGACCAAATAGTGCCATCACGAATAAATATAGTGAAAAAATTGGAAGGACACCTAACAAAATTGTACAAGTTGCCATGACAATACCTGCAAACATCATCGTATACACTCTATTTCGGAACCCACCCCATGTAGCAATGAGAATACCACCAATCATCATTCCAACTGAAAAGGTAATCTCAACCGCTGTAAGTCGCCAAATATCATCCCCAAAGCTTCTCGCTACTTGTAATGGAGTTAAAAATGCCACTGGAGCCATTAAAACAAAAAGCGCTGCAAAAAATACAAAAAAGCTTTTCAAAAAATCATGTTGTTTAATATATTGGATGCCTAATTTGAAATCACCTAAATAACTTACTTCTTGCTGTTGCGCTGCTTTTGCATGTAACGGTATTTTTAGTAATGTTATAAGTACCGTAATCGCGATTACAGCCGTAATAACATCAATAAAGAATATCGCTTTCATCGTAGTTAACGACAATAGTGCAGCACTGACCATTGGCGACACAAACATAATAACCGCTTGAATCGTACCGTTAATTCCATTCACACGCATCAAATGCTGTTCTGGTACAATTTGCGGCAATATCGCACCGACAGCAGGCGTTTGAATGCCCGCTCCAACTGCTCGAATCGCCGCCATGACGAATAATAGCCAAATGGAATCATAACCAAGCATAAAAACAATCGCTAAAATTAACGTAGCAAATGCAATCATACCATCTGCAATAATAATTAACTTTTTCCGATTAAAGCGATCCGCCCAAACCCCCGCTACTGGTGACAGTAAAAACGTCGGAATAAACCCACAAATAATATAAATCGTCATCATCATCCCAGATTGCGTAGACAATGTAATATACCACATCATCGCATACTGCACGAGCGACGAGCCAAATAAAGATATCGTTTGGCTACTCAAAAAAAGTGTAGTATCCCTCTTCCATTTTTCATTTTGTATCGTACCTTGGTCTACCATAAATCAACCACCTCCAAATTCCCTTAATTCCTTGTCAATCAATAACTTACATTATTTTAGCCGAAAAAAAATCACTTAACCAGTATGTTAAAGAACATATTGATTAAGTAATTTTTTTAGTGGATGTTGCGCTTTTTAAAGCTGCCGCCACGCACTTCTGCTACATCTGTAATCACAACAAAGGCATTTGGATCAACTTCTTTAATAATCGTAATAATTTTATTTTCTTCCATTCTTGTTATAACACACGTCACAATATCCATCACTTCATTTGAAAATCCACCACGCCCTTCAGAATACGTAACGCCGCGTCCTAAACGGTCTTGAATTGTCGAACCAATTTCTTCGGAATATTTGCTAACAACTTTAACAGATTTAGATTTTTCTAAACCATCTTGCACTACATCAATGACCACTTTTGCAATGTAGTAAGTCGTCGCTGAGTATAAAGCACCTTCCAGACCATAAATAAAGCCCGCTCCAGTGAAAATAAAGACATTAATAAATAATATGATATCTCCAACAGAAAATGGAACCTTGCGTGATATCAGTACGGCTAACACTTCCGAACCATCCAGTGCACCACCGTTACGCAGTACGATACCTATTCCGGCACCAAGCATGACACCACCTGATAACACGATTAACAGAGGATCATTAGAGCTTAAAATCGGGTCCATTTCATGAAGTAACGTCGTCGAAATGGAAAGCAATGCAATTCCTATCATACTCAATATAGCAAACGTTTTTCCGACTTGCTTGTAACCTAAATAAACAAATGGAATGTTTAATACGAATAATAGCACTCCTAGCGGAACCCCAAATAAATAATTCCCCATAATACTTACACCCGTAACACCACCATCAATTACTGCATTCGGTATTAATATTGCATCTAATGCATAGGCGGTCATAAATGCACCTATGGCTATCATGACAATACGGCGAGTAAGATTGAGCGCCCTACTCTTTTTACTAATGTGTTGCTTTGGCATTCAAACACCTCTCCTTTAACTTAAATAGCAAATACGTCTCACTGTATTTGATCCAATCTCTGTGTATACGAACATCCACAGTTTGAAAATCAATAATGATACATCTCTATCTACTATTATTCCTTATTTTTCATTCATTTGAAAACGATAAATGCTATTTTTTTTGAAAAAAGTAGTTTATTTTTAATTTTATTGCAGAAAACAGAAAAATGACATCACGAACGACTCGTAATGTCACTTTTTATTTATCTTATATTGACCAAGAATTACACTAAGCTTTCACTACTTTATTAGGAATGATTAATCCAATGACTACACCGATTAATGCAGGTACAATCCACCCAAGTCCAATTGAATAGAATGGCAACACTTCCGCATAAAAAGTAGATATTGCCGTTAAAAAGTTCACTTCAAATGAAGCTACATTTGCGACAAGTGCGTTATAGCCGTCAATAATACTAATAAAGAACGTCAATAAAATAGCTGCAGCATAGACCGTTTGTTTGTTTTTAAAGAGCGGTGAAGCTAACGCCAGTAAAATAAGAACAATCGCTAGTGGGTATAAGAACATAAGCACAGGTACTGCGAATGTAATAATGTTCGTTAAACCGAAGTTCGCGATTGTAAATGAAACTAAGCATAGCGCAACTACAAATGATTTATAGCTAATTTTCGGGAATACTTCATGGAAAAATTCACTACATGACGTGATCAACCCAATACTCGTTTTTAAACAAGCTAAAACGATAATAATGGCTAATAAAATGGCGCCATATGCTCCAAAGTAATGCTCCGCAACAGCCGCAAAAATTTGGCCGCCATTATCAAATTGGCCGATTGCTTCAATACTTGACGCACCCATAAACGTAATTAATCCGTAAATTAACATCATGAGCGCCATTGCAAAAATACCTGATTTCCAAGTTGCTTTTGCGATTTCCTTTTTATCGGTAATACCCGTACGCTTAATTGCATGAATAACGATAATCCCAAATGCTAATGAAGCAAGGGCATCCATCGTATTATAGCCCTCTTTGAAACCTGTCATAAACGCTTCATTGACATAGCTACTCGTTGGCGCATGGAAACTGCCCATCGGAGAGAAAATGCTAATAGCAATGAGTACAAATAAAAACACTAAAAATGCAGGTGTTAAATATTTTCCTATGTAATCCATTACTTTTGCTGGATTTAATGAAAAGTAAAATACGATAGCAAAAAAGACGAAGCTAAAGACTGCTAGCCATAGCTTAATTTGATCAGGTGCTATAAACGGCTCAAACCCAACTACAAACGGTACCGTTGCAGTACGAGGAATCGCAAAAAACGGACCAATTGTTAAATACAGTGCAAGTGCGAATAACACGCCAAAAACCGGATGCACGCGACTCGCTAAGTCCTTCAAACCGTTACTTCCCGAAAGTCCAATCGCCAAAATACCTAAGAATGGTAAACCGATCGCTGTTACTAAAAATCCAATAAGTGCTGGCCAAAAATTTGTGCCTGCAAGCTGTCCCATTTGAATAGGGAAAATTAAGTTACCTGCACCAAAAAACATGCCAAATAACATCGTTCCAATGACAGCGTATGTTGAAAAGGGTACTTTTTTATCCATTGATGTCTCTCCTATGATGTTCGATTGATAATTGCTATTCTCAAAATAAATTGATTTTTCGCAACAATGTACAATATGATACCAGTCTCATCGCTTGATTACAACACTCTATTTTTATTATATTTAAAAAGTAAAAGCCAGCACCCCTATTACTGGCATGCTGACTTATACAAAATTATGCTAAAAACTGTGCGCGCTGATTTTCGATCCACACACGCATCGTGCGATAGACCATCGTCGCAATAACTAATAGTATAATTCCTTTTACTATATTAAACGGTAAAATACCTAAAATAATCGTTTCGTACATATTAAATTCAGGCATTCCTAATAAATACGTATACATTGGTAAAAACGCAAAGTAATTTAAGACAGCCATACCTAATGACATAATGAATGTGCTTATTACTAATCCCCCAATAAGCCCTTTTACTGATGGGAACTTTTTATAAATGTAATAAGCTGGGATGACAAACGAAATACCTGTTACAAAGTTGGCGATATGTCCTACCGGAATACCTTCTGGTGCGCCAGTAAAAATCCAATCTAACACGTTCTTCATCAACTCTACTAAAATACCTGCTACTGGTCCCATTGTAATCGCTGCAATTAATGCAGGGATATCACTAAAGTCAATTTGTAAAAATACTGGGAACCATGGTAATGGGAAGTTAAGTAACATCAAAACAAACGAAATACTACTCAACATACCGATTGTTACGAATGAACGTAACTTTAAACTTTTCTTGCGCATAAAAAATCTCTCCTCATTGCTGATTCATTCTGCAAGAAGAAAGGACGAATCAAAATCATTCCATGAAAAAACCCTTATGCTAATAAAGAAGCATAAGGGAGAATAGGCACACTTAAATAAAGGTCTATTCCATGTTTTTTAAAACGTAACGTAACCTAATCCTATTTCTTTGTATAAGAAAGAGAGTCTTTCTAATTACTAGAAAAACAAAATTGTGGTTACTAAAAACACGGCATTTTCATGAAATGACGACCGTACCTCCATCTTCTCCCATCCAGACTATACTGTCGGCTTTGGAATCGCACCAAATCCTGCACACAAAAAACGTGGCTCGCGGGCTCGAAAAGTTTATGTAGCGTCCTCCAAGTAAATGGTCAAAGGCTACAACTTTATATTACCGCCGGTCGGGAATTACACCCTGCCCCGAAGATGAATCAATATTAAATTTTGTTACACCTTCATTATAAGATAAAAAAAAGAATTGTAAAGCCATCTGCTTACAATTCTTTTTTTCACATTATTCAATTGTACTAAAATCATAGACAATTAAATTTGGAGCAACTGGCTTAGGTAACGGTTTTGAAAAATGAAAGCCGCCCCAATCTTGTTGCTTGATTTGTTCAAATTTCACTTCTTTATTAAAGCTAGCTGCCGTTAAAAGAATCCCTTCAATCATACGCATCGCTTGAACCGAATCATATTTGTCTAAATCCAATAGCTCATCAAAAGTAACCGTTACCGTTTTTCTCTTTACTTTTACTTGAAAGGAAACATCCGGCAAAATAGCGGTGTGATAAATATCATTGGCTTCGGTCGTCATATTTAATAATGCATCCTTTACATCGCTAAAACTCATTCGGAAATTCGGACTTAAATAGGTTGAACCATCACGCATTTGATAACTAAAATAATTATAATTCGTCTTTTTTCCTGTTAATTCAATCGGTTCACTAACTTCCCCCATGTAACTGAGCGTTATTTGTGTCCCCTCTTCATTTGTCAGCAACACTTGATCATAACTCTCACCGAACGTATCAATTAATGCGCCTTTATAATTTGACAGCGCGGCTGAACCAGCATCATACATATGGTCCTCTGGCAGCTGATGCACTAAATTATCGCCTTTTTCTGTAAAGTTACCTTTAAAGGGATGATACTCTTTAAAGCCTAAAGACTGCTCCTCAATGAACGGTGCAAACTCCTGATACAGCTGTAATTTTGTCGGTGTTTTTGTACCTAATTGACGCTCCACAATTTCAGTGGGAATTAAAAAACTAACCGGTACGCTTTCTGCATCATCGCCTACTAATCCTATCGTAAATAATGTGAATCCTTCTAGTTGTTGCTCATTAACGACCGTATGATTCGGCATGGCCATCAATTTTGGTGATAGGTCATTATTTTCCATCTCCATTGAATGACTTTCCATCATTCTAGTTGTAGCTGGCTCATGTGATGACGTATCTTCCAATTGAGCATCCTCTGCATCTAATGGCAGAGCTATTTCAGGGGCATTCCCCATAAAAGTAGAAGCTATAAAAACAAGAACAAAAAGTGAGGCAATCGATGCAATTAAAGGCTTCCAGCTCATCTTTTTCTTAACAATCACAGGCTGTTGTTCCGTATGAGAATCAAAGACTATACTTTCTTTTAGCCGTTGTAATACTTCATCTTTTGATCGTTCATCTTTAATTTTTGGTGCCTTTTCTAATAACTGCTCGATTTGATCTTCATCCCAAAACGGTTTTTTCTTCATGCATTTGCCCCCTCTCCGTCTAATTTTTGTAAGATTTCTCGTAGTTTTTTTAATGCCCTATGCTGTGTCGTCTTTACTTTCCCCTCTGTCCAGCCTAATATTTCTGCCGTTTCTTGAATCGTTAATTCCTGCATATAGCGCATGATGATGACCATCTTTTGATCCCCTGTGCAAGCCTCTAACGCTTCCAGTAGTTGGCGCATTTGATCACTTAATTCTGTAAATTGCTCGGGTGTTGGCATGGGAGAAACAAGTTGCTCGGTTTCCCAATCAAAAGTTGTGAAAGAATGACGATCTCGAATTTGTTTTTTACGGAAATAATCAATTGCGACATTTTTCGCGATTGAAAATAGCCACGTCTTTTCACTACTTTTCCCTTCAAAACGTTCATACGATTTGAGGACCCGCACATATACTTCATGGGAAAGATCCTCCGCAATCGTACGGTTTTTAACTAAGTAGGTTAAAAAGTTAAAAACGTCTTGATGATAAGTATCGTATAATCGATGGAAAATGGACTCTTGCACCCATTCCACCTCCGTTCTATTAATTTGTCGTTTCTAAACGCAAAAAGTTGCATGGTACTTTTATCCATAGTCAAAAAGGTGTGCTATAAAAAATAATAGTCACACCCTTCGTAGTTAATTATTTATCGGTATTGCTTTATTCAGGTAGTGGTAAATAGAATGTAAATGTCGTGCCTTGCTGTTCGCCGCCACTGTCGACTGTAATATTTCCTTTATGTGCCTCGATAATATTGCGTGTGATAGCTAACCCTAAACCTGTTCCCCCTTTTGAACGTGTTCTCGCTTTATCTGCTTTGTAGAAACGTTCAAATACATAAGGTAGATCTTCTTGAGGTATACCTTGCCCTGTATCACTCACTTGAATTTTCGCAAAAGTATTCTCCCTTAAAATTGAAACGGTAACAGAACCATTTGCCGGAGTATGTCGAATCGCATTATCAATTAAATTCGTTAATACTTGTTCAATACGATCTTCATCAATACGAATTGTCATTTCTGGCGTAAATTCTGATTCAAACTGTAAACGAATTTGATGTTCTTTTGCAACTTGTCCAAATTTATGCGTCATCCGTTCAATAACAGACACTAATGGCACCGTTTCTTTGTATAAAGTCATATGCCCCGATTCCATGCGTGCTAAATCGAGTAAATCCGTTACGAGACGGCCCATTCTTTGTGATTCATCGTAAATGACACGAATCATCTCTTGTTGCTCTTCCTCTGATGTCACAACCCCATCGATAATCGCTTCTGAATAGCCTTGTAGCATCGCAATTGGCGTGCGTAATTCATGTGATACATTGGCAATGAAATCTGATTTTAATTTCTCTAATTTCGTTTCCTCGGTTTTATCACGAATAACCGCAACTGCACCGCGAACGGCATTTCCACTATATAACGGGCTAAAAGTAATGCTGTAATAGGATTTTCCAAGCTCTAATTCTTCATCCAATTCATCCTCGAAGTTTAACACATGATCTAACATATGATACAGTTCCTCAGGGATTGGTCGAGCACTTTCAAGCCCTTTCGTCACAAACCATTTTTGTAATAACCGTTCCGCTGGTGGGTTGCTCACTAAGATAGTTTGATCCCGATTAAATGTAATCACCGCATCTGTCATCGAAGTTAATATGCTCGACAATTGTTCTTTTTCTTGGTTGATTACTTCTAAATGGTGCTTTAATTGTCGTCCCATTTGATTAAAGGCAACAGCAAGCTGCCCGATTTCATCATTTTGTTTCGTATCAAGTTTCGAGTCAAAGCGTCCTTTAGAAAGTTCAAATGCATGTTCACGCATTTTTCTTAATGGGTACGTAATTCGAGATGATAGGAAAAAGGCAAAAATTGTCGTTAATATAAAGGCAATCGCTGCTGCTAAAAATATAATGGTTGTCGTATCTTCACTCGTTTGATCTACTGCATCTGGATTTTTATAAATGAAAATCGCCCCGTGAAGCTCACCATTCCCTTTTAACGGGAATCCAAGGACCATATAGGAGCGTTTTTTACCTTCTTCTGTATTAGAAGGGAGGAGCAATTCCTTTACAATCGGCTCCGTCATTTTATAAACTTCCTTAAATGCTTTACTGGAGATGATCTCTTGTTGGATTTGCTGTTGATTGACGCCTTCTTGCTTGGCATAGACAACTTCATTTGGATTTTGGGCAACTAACACACTTGTCGTATTCGTCGTAAGCTCCGAAATAACTGATAGCTTTCTTCCATCTAAATCTTCATCGTCTACAATACTGGCAATTGCCGCTGCAGTTTGACGTAAAGATTGCTCTGACTGCTCTTTATGATAATTTTTTAGAAACTCCAGCATAAAAATCGTGAATATAAAAAGGACAAATGAAACGAGAAGCAAAATGGTTACCCATAGCTTCCCGACAATACTATTCCATATTCTATTCATTAACTATCTCAAATTTATAACCGACGCCCCAAACTGTTACAATCATTTTTGCAGCACTTTCAGAAACTCGGTTTAATTTTTCACGTAAGCGCTTAACATGCGTATCAACTGTACGTAAGTCACCAAAGAAATCATAATGCCATACTTCTTTTAATAATTGCTCACGGTCAAACACTTTATCCGGTGATTTTGCTAAGAAATATAATAATTCATATTCTTTTGGTGTTAAATTCACTTCTGTTCCATCTGCCGTTACGCGGTGTGCATCATGATCGATTGTTAAGTGTGGGAACACAACTAAATCCTTTGAGGTAGTGGTATTCGTTACTGGTGAAAAGACTACTGAGCGACGTAAAATCGCTTTCACACGTAATACAACCTCACGCGGGCTAAATGGCTTCACGATGTAATCATCCGCGCCTAATTCAAAACCTTGTACACGGTTCGCTTCCTCACCTTTTGCTGTTAATAAAATAATTGGTGTTGTTTTCTTTTCACGTATTTCTGCACAAACTTCTAAACCATCTTTTTCAGGCATCATAATATCTAATAAAATACAGTGATAGTCTTTTTCAAATGCCATTTCAATCGCTTGTTCACCATTTTCAGCTTCATCTACAAAGTAGCCTTCACGCTCTAGATACATTTTTAATAAGCGACGAATGCGGTCCTCGTCATCTACAATTAATACAGAAATATTTTCAGACACTGGTGTTACCCCTTTCAAAACTCTATTTCTCTTCTCTATTGTACCTTTTAGAACTACAATTGAAAAGAGAAGTTCTACCAGTAAGGAAGAACTTCTCTTTTATTATGCAATTTCCCTATGATTATGCATAAGAGTGTAAACCAGCGATTACTAGATTCACGACTACTAAGTTAAAGAGAATGATTAAGAGACCAACTAGTGTTAACCAAGCACTCTTTTTACCTTCCCAACCTTTTGATAGGCGTAAATGTAAAAATGCCGCATAGTATAAAAATGTAATTAATGCCCATACCTCTTTTGGATCCCAGCCCCAGAAGCGACTCCACGCGACTTGTGCCCAAATCATCGCGAAAATTAATGCGCCTAACGTAAAGACAGGGAAGCCGATTAATACAGAGCGATACGCGATTTCATCCATTAATTGCGAATTGACGCGCTTTACTAATGGTTGTAGCATCGACGAAACAGAGCGTCGTAAAACGAGACGGATTAATAAATAAAGCACTGAACCAAAAAGAATAGACCAAACTACCGTCGTTAATTTACGCGCATCGATTAATGCAGGCATTTCCATGACTGGTGTCATTTTGTCTTCTGACAGTTCTGTATATTCATTCATCCCAAAAATAGCAGGCATCATATATGTCGTTTGTTTTACGTTATCTAATGTATCAACATATTCAAATTTCGATTCATAATTCATGATGCTAAATGTTGATGTTGCAACAACGAAACCAAGGACAAGAACACCACAGTACATAACCATTTCAAACATGATACTTTCAAATGATCGTACTTTTGTATTCACATTTTTTAATAAGTATACTAAACCAGCCACAGAGCTTATTGCTAAAATTGATTGACCCAGTGCAGCTGTAATAACGTGTATTGTTAACCAATGGCTTTGTAATGATGGTACAAGTGGGCTAACTTCCGTTGGGAACATCGCAGCATAGGCAATAATAAGTAAGGCAATTGGTAATGCCACTACCCCTAATGCAGCCACTTTGTACATGTAATAAAGTACAATAAACGATAACACAATGAACATACCAAACGCTGTCGTAAACTCAAACATATTACTTACAGGTGCATGTCCTGTGTAAATCCAGCGTGTAATAAAGTAAGCTAAATGTGCAATAAAGCCGATAATTGTAACGATAATAGCAACTTTACCGAACTTATCTGCACGACTAGCAGCAGTATCATTTTTCTCTTTAATAGCACCACCAAAAAGAAATGTTCCGATTAAATAACAGAAGAATGCAATGTATAGTAAGTTACCACTAATATCGATTAAACTCATAAAGGTTTACCTTCCTTCTCCGTTTCTTCCTTGCCTTCTAGTTCTTGTTGCTCGTTCGTCGCCGGCTCTTGCTGATCCACGTATTGTGGTAAATGGGCCGCATCCGTTAGTTTGTCTAAATCTTTCTTCATGCTAAACCAGTTTTTATTCGTATGTGCTGCTAAGTGGACTGTACCATCTGCCGACTGTTCAATCCATATACGGCGATGATTCCAATATGAGCCCATGACAACACCAATCATAAAGATAATGCCCCCAATGAATAACACTGGCAATGTACGGTCATAACGAATTGTTAAACCAGTCATATTTCGCGTTTCTACATTGGCAAATTTCATTTTATAAATATTTTCTCCATTCGGTTCTAACGTTTGTTGAATGGCAACAAAACTCGTTTCCCCTTCTGGCTTTTCAGCTGTAAACATTTTGAAAATGAAAGCTGGATTATTTGGCGATGCTGTCGCAGTTTGCGGTACACCATCTTTAAATCCTGCAAAATCAGGATAGTAAGCGAGTAATTTCACTTTTGCCCCGTCATTCAACTCATATTCATCTTCTGGATTCGTTAAATCAATCGTCAATTGCCCAAGTGATTCTTCTGTTTCTTTATGCGTTAGATCAAATATCATACTTTTTAATTCATTTAATCGATAATCCATTTGATAAAATGCATAACCTTCATGCTTTAAAGGGTGATTTACTCGAATCTCGTATTCTTTAACTTCTTCCAAATCATCTGCTTGTCCAGCAACAGCATCTGCCTTTTGCTTATACAGCGTTGCATTTGTTTGGAAGTTTTTCGCAACAACATTGACACCTTGTTTCAACTGTTCGCCTTGTGGAGCATTGTCATGTGTTTCTAATATAAATTTATCGTTCTTTAAGAAATAACCTTCCATTCCTGGAATTGCGCGTGTTTCACCTTCACGTAACCACATTGAATCATCTACATAAAAGCCAGGTATTAGGTGGAGCATAACGCCCAAAATAAACACAATTAAGCCGACATGATTCACATATGGACCATAGCGAGAAAAACGACCACGTTCCGCTAAAATGGATTGATCTTCACGACGTACCTTGTAGTTGAGCTCTTTTAATTTCTGCTCTACTAATTCAAGTGTGTCATCCGCATTTTTAATAGGTTGCCCTTCTGCAATGACACGTTGGCGCTTCATAAAGCTTGCATGGCGCTTTACACGTTGATTCTTTAACGACTTATGTAATGGAATACCACGGTCAATACTCGCAATAATAATTGACACACCGAGCATTAATACAAGTATTTGGAACCAAATGGACGAATACACATCCGATAATCCGAGTGAATAATAAATTTCGCCAAACCAACCGTATACATCTGAGTAATACTTTTCTTTTTCTGCATCAGTTGCAACGCTTACATAAAACTCCTGCGGTAAAATAGTACCGATAGAGGCTACTACTAAATTAATAATAATAAGTGCAATCCCGACTTTTACACTCGAGAAAAAGTTCCAAACTTTATCAATAATTGATTTATTATGCGTTTTTGAACGAATGGCTGTTCCTTCATAGCGCATATCTGCTATTTTCTTGTCTTTTTCCTCGGCAGATAAAGGGCGTCCACATTTTTGGCAGAGCTTTGTGCCTTCTGGATTTTCATGGCCGCATTCACATAGTAATTTATTCATCACGTAAAAACTCCTATTCCGGCTTTATCGATTCTAAATATGATGCGATTTGAGCTTCACTCATTTCGCCCGTGATAATGCGATCCACTGTTCCGTCTGGCTTAATAAAAATAGAGGTTGGTAGCGGATCAATATTATAGGCTGTAAAAACACTTTTCGTTTTATCAATAGCCACTGGGAAATTCATCCCCATATTATCAACATATTTTTGTACTTCAAAATCTGATTGTGCAAAGTTTACTGCAATAATTTGTACACCTAAATCTTTGTACGTTTCATATTGCCTTGTCATAGCAGGGAATTCACGTTCACACGGTGCACACCATGTACCCCAGAAATTTAATAGTACGCCTTTTCCATCGTAATCTGCTAATCGATGTTTTTCACCGTTTAAATCGACGACCTCAAAATCAGGCGCTTTTGAACCTACATTTACTATTTCAATTTTGTCTTTCGTCCATGCTGCGTATACGGTATAACCAATCGCTACTGCAAGTACAGCTAAAATAATTCCTCGGGTGATAGAACGTCTTTTTTTCTTATCCAACAAAAAAACCTCCTTCTAGAAGCACTTCTACTTGTTGCCTATTATAGCAAACAAATAGAAGCAACTAGATTGATTAATATGAATGATTTATGAACGTTTCCACTATTTTCTTGTTGTTAATCAAGCTTACCCGTTTCTGCAAGCACGCGTAATTGTTTTACTTCATGCTTCGATAATTCTCGGTATTCCCCAGCAACTAAGCCCGTTAAGTCTAAAAAGGCAAAGCGTTCACGTTTCAGCTTCACAACTGGTGTACCAATTGCTTCAAACATGCGGCGCACTTGACGATTGCGTCCTTCATGAATGGTAATTTCACAAATTGCCTTTCCGGCCGATTCATCATAGCTTGTCATGCTTACTTTAGCAGGAGCCGTTTTACCGTCCTCTAATTTAATCCCGCTTTGTAGCTTCATTAAACCTTGCTTCGTTGGAATACCTTTAACTCGCGCTATATACGTTTTATCTATTTTAAACTTCGGGTGTGTCATTAAGTTTGAAAATTCACCATCATTCGTTAATAAAAGCAGCCCTGTTGTATCATAATCTAATCGTCCAACTGGGAAAATTCGTTGGTGGACACGCTTTTTGAAAATATCCGTTACCGTATTACGACCTTTATCGTCTGTTACAGCAGAAATATAGGCACGTGGTTTATAAAGTAAGAAATACACTTTATCTTCTTTTTCAAGTTTTACGCCTTCCACTTCTATTGTGTCAGAACTTGCCACTTTTGTTCCTAATTCACGAATGACTTTTCCGTTTACTTTTACTTTTCCTTCGACAATTAATTGCTCTGCTTTTCGTCTTGACGCGACGCCTGCATAGGCAATCACTTTCTGTAATCTTTCCATAAGTTCACCTCATTGATTGATCAGTTGCTTTGACCGCATACATTCACTGCATTCGATAAAGCATAACTGTGTTAACTATATTAACTGTTGAAAATTATGTCACATTTTGCGGTAATAGAAAAGGGAAATTACTTTTCATTACCTATATATATTAAATACTGAAGCTGAATCGCCTATTTCTTTCGTTGCTTTTTTGCGAAAATGATAAGTTACGATAATATAAATTCTTTCCATCAAACAAAAAAAGAGCTCCTCACAACATTAAATGCAATGAAGAACTCTGTATCAATTTTTAATTATTGACGCGTCCGATACAACATACCGCTTCTCATTTCCATTTAGCAAGCTTTGCGAAAACCATTTCATCGTTTAAGAAAACATGCCATACTGCTCGTTTGGATTCACTATGCCGCGAAAGATAGACAACATGCCGAATTTGCTTCTGTTCACCTTTTTTTAGGAGCATCTCCATCGGTTCATCTAAGGTAATGGTCACGCCATTTTTCTTGTACTTCCCATCATCTGCAACCGTTTCTAATTCATATGTCCGATCGATTTCATCCGCTAACCCTTGATGAACATTCCAGTCATTTGCACCGTTCAATGTCACGACAACGAACTTTTTGTCATCTCGCTCATAGTACGTGGCAAGCGTACGCCCTGCGACTTTTGTATAACCCGTCTTTCCTGCTACAGCGCCATCTTTCAAATGTAACAGGCGATGTTTATTTCTCCAACGTGTGCCTTCATTGTATTGTGTTGTGGAGGCAATTTTTTCAAAGGTTTCATTTTTCATCGCAATTTGCAACATTTTTGCCGTATCCAATGCAGAAGATAAATGATCTGGATGATGTAAACCCGTTGGATTCGTAAAATTGGTTTGTGTAAGGCCATAATAGTTTGCTTTTTCGTTCATTAATTTGGCGAATCCTTCTACTGAACCGCCTACATGTTCCGCTAATGCCGTTGCTGCATCATTTCCCGATTGCATCATCAAGCCGTACAATAAATATTCCACTGAATAGCTGTTCCCCTCTTCCAAATAAATCGAGGAACCTTCTACTGATGCCGCCTCTTTTGAAACTATGACCTGTTCACTCAAATCACTATTTTCAATGACGACAATGGCAGTCCACATTTTTGTCAAACTGGCAATCGGTAGCCTTGCATCTACATTTGAACCGAGCAACACACGACCATTTTGCGCATCAATGACGGCATAGCTACTTCCTTGCGCACTTGCGGTCACATGATTTAACAGTAAAAAGCTTGCTAAAATTATTACCACAAACCATTTTTTCAACGAGCCACTCCTTTATTTTTGGGTAAATGTTTCTTGGAATTTCGTTAAGAATAAATCAGTTGGCTGCTCATCATCTTGCTCAATTTGCTCCGGTAAAGGTGGCAGCTCATTAATATTTTTCAAGCCAAAGTAATTTAAAAACTCCTTCGTTGTACCGTATAAAATGGCACGACCTGTTCCTTCCGCTCTTCCCACTTCTTGAACGAGCGCACGTGCTGCCAATGTGGCGATTGGTCGCTCACTCTTTACACCTCGTAAATCTTCCACTTCCGCGCGCGTCATCGGTTGTTTGTAGGCAATGATTGCTAGTACCTCTAAAGAAGCGCTTGTCAACACTTGGTTGGTCGGATTTTCAATCAATTTTTTCAATGTATCTGCAACATCTGGTTTCGTCGTAATTTGATACGTACCTGCAAGTTGTTTCAACGTAATTCCGCGTGCCTCTTCTTCATTATATTGCGTAAGAAGCTCACTAAGACCCGCTTCTATATCCATTTGTTCTACTTCTATATATTGGGCCAGCTGTTTAACCGTCATTCCTTCATCACCGGCTACGAATAATAATGCCTCAATTCGGCTCAGTAATTTGTTCGAGTTCATCGCCAATATCCTCCTTTTGTAACAAAACCGATAAATCATCGAAGTTTTTTTGTTGTTCAACAAAAATGATTTGGCGTTTCATTAATTCAAGTAACGTTAAAAATGTTAACACAAGCATTGATTTATCTTCATAAGTGAAAAGGTCCGAAAACATCATTTTTCCCCCATTATTTTTTAGCACATTTATGACCGCACGCATTTGTTCTTTAACCGAAATTTCTTGTCTTGCTATACGCGTGGCTAACGGTTTTTTTAATTGTTTACGACGCATTAATTTTTGAAAAGCACTCAACATATCAAAGACGTTGACATTTTTATCAAATAACGCGAGCTGCTCATCTGGCATATACTCAGAAAGATCGGCTGGCGCTTTTGTAAACACTTGGCCTCTCTCACTTTCTAATTCTTGCAATTGAATCGCGGCTTCTTTATATTTTTTATATTCAATTAAGCGCATCACTAACTCGTCACGAGGGTCTGGATCATCTAAATCAATTTCCGTATCATCGATTTCCCCTTCATGAATTGGAATTAACATCCTGCTTTTAATCGCAAGAAGTGTTGCTGCCATTACTAAATATTCACTTGCTTCATTCAGTTCTAATGTTTGCATCGCATGGATATGATCAATATATTGTTCCGTCAGCTCGGCCATCGGAATATCATAAATATCAATTTCCAAACGATGAATTAAATGCAATAATAAATCTAGTGGCCCTGAAAAGGCATCTAGCTTTACTTCGTAGGACATATTACGAAACCACCTGTCATTTCTAGTCGAAATTTATCATAACACAATTATATAATATATTTTAATAGTATAGAGGAAAGGTGAGAACAATGCATCCTTTGTTTCATCCGTTATTTGTCGATTATTGCAGCTATTTTAATGGCAATGAAGACTATTTTGAATGCCATGAAGTGTTAGAGGAATATTGGAAAGAAATTGCCCCTGGCGAAAAGCAGCACCCTCTCGTTGGCTATGTACAACTTGCAACGGGCTTGTATCATTGGCGACGAGGAAATTTCGTAGGCGCTGAAAGAATTTTACAAAAGGCAATGGCTATTTTTGAAAAAAGCGATCCCCAGCCATTTTATGAATATATTAACAAGGAATATTTACTAGAACATATGCACATTAGTTTACAGCGTATTCACGGCGCACAGCATTTCTTGGCGTTTAAACTTCCCATTACAGATGTCCCACTACAGCATCTCGTGTCACAAAAAATCACTTCGTTGCCTTCACTATCAACACAGTTTATTATGAATAAGCATATGCTTCGGGACCGTTCAGATATTCTCGCTGCACGTGATTCAAAAAAAAGAAACCGACATTAGTCGGCTTCTTTTAATATAGGTATGCATTTTTGTATAAATGACTCTGTTTCTTCATTTGCTTGAATGGTTTCATATCCAAGTTCTCTTAGCTCCTGTAACATTTCCATCGCTACACCTTCCCCACGATAGGAAGGTATGACAGTAATATGTTGAATTGTGGCAACCGCATCTTGCTCAACTAGCCCCACTGCCCCTACATATTCGTCATCCTTTTTCCATAAATACAAAACCCATTTTTCATCTTGTTCGTAATGTTGAATGGTTTCCATTAAGCGCTTAATTTCTTTTTCTTGCGGCATTAATGAAATTAAGCCCATTGCAATTTTTTCAAGTGCTTTTTTATATCGTACTAACATTTCACATTCCCTCAATTCTACCATTGCAAATCCTATCAAAAGATAAATGGAATTGCAATAACACAATTTTCCAATGTTATAATCCTCGGCGGTTGTCGGTACTTTACTTTGTTGAATACATATAAAATAACGGACTAATTACGTAAATGAACAGCAATGACCAAGTAATAATACCCATTAGTAAACCAAGGCCCCATTTTGCCTGTCTTGAAAGTTTCATAGATTACTCTCCCTTTTGCAATGTTAGTGGGAGATCATTTATAACAATATCCTCATAGCGTTCTCTTTTAATTGCCAATTGATGTTCACCATTTTCAACGAAGACAACAGCTGGTCTTGGAATACGATTATAGTTAGATGCCATTGAATACCCGTATGCACCTGTACAGAACATAGCTAAAATATCCCCAGCTTGTGCCTGTTGTAATGAAGCGTCAATGATTAGTTTATCACCAGATTCACATAGTTTCCCTGCGACCGTGTATGTACAAGTTTTTGCTTCTTGCGCTTTATTGGCAATGATTGCTTCATATTTTGCATCATATAGAGCAGGACGGATATTATCGCTCATCCCTCCATCAACAGCAATATATTCACGTACACCAGGTACTGTTTTTTGTGAGCCGATTGAATAAAGTGACGTTCCTGCATCTCCTACTAAAGAGCGACCAGGTTCAATCCAAATTTCCGGCATTGCTAATTTTAGCTTACTGCTTTCGGCTTGCACAGTTTTGATCATTTCTTCCACATATTCATGTGGTTCAAGTGGTGTATCTTCAGCTGTATAGCGAATGCCAAATCCACCGCCCAAATTTAAAACGGTTGCATCAAAGTTATGAGACACTTTCCACGAACCCATTTTTTGCATCACTTTTCCTGCGGCAAGGCTAAAACCATCCGTTTCGAAAATTTGTGAGCCAATATGACAGTGTAAGCCGAGTAATTGGATATATTCATCTTGTACTACTTGTTCAAACGCTGCATCCGCTTGGCCATTATTTAAATCAAAACCAAATTTTGAATCCGCTTGACCCGTTGTAATAAAATCATGTGTATGCGCTTCAACACCCGGTGTTACACGCAGTAAAACATTCATTTTTTGTTGTCGTGCATGAGCAAGTTCTTTCACTAAAGTAATCTCATAAAAATTATCAATTACGATACAGCCAACACCTGTTTCAAATGCCAGCTCTAATTCTGCAAACGACTTATTATTTCCATGAAAATGAATGCGCTCTGCTGGAAAATCTGCTTGAATGGCTGTATAAAGCTCGCCCCCTGATACAACGTCGAGCGATAAATTTTCTTGTGCCGCTAATTGGTATGCTGCGATACAAGAAAAAGCTTTCGATGCATACGCAACTTGGGCCGTCACACCTAATTTATCAAATGTTTGCATAAAACCACGTGCTCGTTTACGAATTAAAGCGACGTCATATACGAATAATGGCGTTCCATATTGTTTCGCCAACTCAGTCGTATCGACACCACCAATTGTTAAATGTCCTTGTTCATTGATGCTTTGTGTTCCATAAAAATGCATAGCTTTCTCCCCTAACTTTAGCACAGGTGTACTAATTTTCTTAAAAGTCACAAAATACCATATGAGAACTTTAACATAGGAGAGAAAGTCATGCAATGTAGATTCATGAACGTTTTCGCTGTTTTGCACCGACTATATACGGTCGAGGTGCGTCTTGTGACACTGGGAATCGAATGACGACACGCATAAAGGCTTTTGGGAAAAATGGAATGAGCGGCCATAAATACGGCACATTCATCGGTTTTAATGAACATAAATAGCTGAAGATAATGAAACCACCGATAAAGAAACCATTCAAACCAAACAAAGCCGTACTCGTTAATAATAATAATCGGAAAATTTTCACCGAAATACTGAGCTCGTAACTGGGTAGTGCAAATGTGAAAATGGCGGTAATTGCTATATATAACACGACTTCACTTGAAAATAAGCCAACATCAATTGCAATTTGTCCAATAGTAATACCCGCTAGTAAACCCATCGCCGTCGATAACGGGGTCGGTGTATGAATAGCTGCTAATCGTAAATATTCAAGCCCGATATCCGCAACGATCATTTGTAAAAACAAAGGAATTTCACTCGGTTCCTTTGACCCTAAAAAAGCTAATTTTTCTGGCAGTAAATTATCATTTGTTACCAATAAATACCACAACGGCAGTAATGTTAGACTGAAAATTACTGCTATATACCTTAAAATACGCATCATCGTTCCTACGATCGGAGCTTGACGATACTCTTCTGCATGTTGCAATAAGTGAAACATTGTCACTGGCATGAGCATGACAGAAGGTGACGTATCCACAATAATCGCAATATGGCCTTCTAATAAATGCGCTGCGACAATATCTGGTCTTTCTGAATAACGAACGAAAGGCACTGGATGGAATTTTTGTTTAAACAACCATTCCTCAAGTGACTTATCACCCATTGTTAAGCCATCATGATTAATTTGATGTAAGCGTTCAATAAGCCAATGTAAATGTTTTTCATTTACTAAGTTTTCCATATAGGAAACAGCTACATCTGTTTGCCCAAGGGTTGTGAGGTGGTGCATTTGAAACCTTAATTTCTCACTTCGTATCCGCCTACGAATAAGTCCTGCGTTTTGAATAATGTTTTCTGCAAAACCATCACGTGACCCTCGAATAACTTTTTCATTATCAGGCTCTTCAGGATTACGACCAGGATATTGCCGGAATTCTGACAAAAAGCAAAAGCCATTTTGTGTAATGAATCCCACTCTCCCACTAAGGACTCCTAGTAGAAAATCATCGATAGAAGTTGATTCTTCATTGCCGTGATAGTTGAAGTGCGCATGAAAATACGCAACCTCATCAGTAATGTCTTCCTCTTCCTGCCACTGCAAACTGGCTAAAAGCTCCGTCAAAGTATCGCTATTGATTAATCCACTTACATAAACGGTAAGTGTCGGTAAATTTCTTATCGTAATTACTTTTATACAAACATCAAAAGTATTTTCTGAATCAAATGTTTTTTCAAAGTAATCTTTTGCGAGTTCTAAAGTTGCAAACAATTGATTGCTGTTCGTCATTTATTTATTCACCGTCTTTGAAGTCGTTGTTAAATCCATCCAGGTTTTTAGCTGTGCGAGTATTTTCTTTTCAAGACGCGATACTTGTACTTGGGAAATTCCGAGTCGATCCGCAATTTCCGTTTGGGTTAAATCCAAATAATAACGGAAATAAATAATTGATTGTTCTCGTTTCCCTAGCTTTTTGAGTAACTCTTTTAATGGGATATAGTCAAACGGTAGCTCTGATTTATCGTCTCTCATTTGATCCATTAATGTAATGGAATCCCCATCATTTTCAAATAATTGTTCATGAAGGCTGGCTGGATCACGCATTGCATCCGCTGCCATTAAAATTTCATCATGTGTCACATTCAAAATTTGCGCAAGCTCCCCAATCGAAGGCGGTTTTTCATTCGTTTTTAAATATTCGTCCGTCGCATGGCGAATTTTAAAGTTGAGCTCTCGAATCGAGCGGCTCACTTTCACCATGCCATCGTCCCTTAAAAATCGTTGAATCTCACCTATAATCATCGGAACGGCATACGTTGAAAATTTCACTTCATAGGATAAATCAAATTTATCAACCGATTTCATTAAGCCAATGCAACCGATTTGAAACAAGTCATCTAATTCAACACCCCTTGATGAAAATCGTTGGACAATGGACCAAACGAGTCGAGTATTACCTTCAATCATAGTTTTTCGTGCATCTTTATCACCGGCTTGAGAACTAGCAATGAGTTTTCTCATTTGTTCTTGCGTTAATAACGTTTCAGATGACTGTTCGATCTTACTCATCCCCCTATTTCGTTACGTAACAAGTGTGCGTGCTGAAGATATTTGTTTCGTAAACGTAATGACGGTTCCAATTCCGACATTCGACTCCACTTGCAAAAAATCTGAAAAGCTTTCCATAATCGTAAAGCCCATTCCTGAGCGTTCAATTTCTGGCTTTGTCGTGTAAAGTGGTTCCCGCGCTTGTTCAATGTCCTCAATACCACATCCTTCATCTTTAATCGCAACACTAATTGCTGCCCCGTCGCGAATAGCATGGATCGTTATGATGCCATTGGGATTATTCGCATAGCCATGAATAATGGCATTTGAAACAGCTTCTGAGACAATTGTTTTGCATTCGGATAATTCTTCGATTGTTGGATCTAATTGCGCAATAAAACTTGTCACGGCAACTCGTGCAAGCCCTTCATTTTCGCTGCGTGCTATAAATGTTAGTGTCATTTGGTTATCCATTGACAATCCCCCTTGCCTGTAAAATTACATTTTGCTCTGAGCCCTCCATAATTAAGCCACCTAACCCTGAAAATTTAAATATTTTTTGCATCGTTTCAGATGGATTTAAAATGACCGTTTGCCCATCTACCGCTCGTAGCTCACGTATCCTCCCCAAAATGAGTCCAATACCTGAACTATCCATAAAGTGCAGTTGCTCTAAATTCCAAATAAGTAACTTCACATTCCCTTGTAAAATCGCCTTGGAAATTTGTGCGCGCACCTTCTCTGTTTGATGATGATCTAGCTCTCCATACAGCTTAATAACGAGAACTTGATTTGGATGAAGTGTCATATTAAATTTCACAGTATCGCCCTCCTTCTTGTTCGCAAATTCTCTATTTCTTTCTAGTTTCCTTTACGACTGACAAAACTAGAATAAATTCGCTAAAAGTAGTGCCCGTGCGACAACTGCTAGTAGTATAGGGATATTCCAGTCATTTTAAACATTTTTACGCATACAAAAAGCCCCGAAACTTTTGTTCGAGGCTTCAAGTAGTTTATCCAATTATTTCAACAACTTCTTTAATTTTTGTTATGGGCTCTTTTGATAGCTTTTGGCACTCTCTAAATGCGCAATGCTTACAACCTATACACTGTTTTTGCTCAATACATTGGAGCGCTGCAGAAATCGCATCACCTGTTTGTTGATAAAAATATTGCTCCCCGATTTTATGAAGTAATCCATTTCGTTCTAGCATCGCTTTTAAGCTTGGCTGAACCTCACAAATAAACACTTCCCCCCCGTGCGCCTTAAAATGCCGAACAATATTTCGGAAATACTCCTCGCCTGTTGAGTCAATAAACGGAACTTTCTCCATCCTTAAAATTAATATGCTCGGCTTATAATGAACGGTCTTCATAATCGCTTGCTCAAATGTTTGGGCAGCACCAAAAAATAAAGGTCCTTCAATTGTATACACACTAATTTGCGGGCAATCATTTGTATTTGAAACAATATCGGCTTGTAGCTTCCCTTCATTTGTATTTAAATCGGGTAAAACTTTCGTCACAATGAGCATTTCACTCATACGCTTGGCAAAAAGAACGACCGCGAGTATTAAACCTACTTGTACAGCAAATGTTAAGCTCGTAAAAACCGTTAATAAAAACGTAATAAGTAAGACAAGCGAATCACCGGATTTCAGCCTTAAAATATGTAAAAAATGGTGACGTTCACTCATATTCCATGCAACAATCATCAGTACAGGCGCCAAACTTGCAAGCGGGATATGCACAGCTAATGGCGCTAATACAAGTAAAGTTAATAAGACAAAAACGCCATGAATAATACCAGACATCGGGGAAACAGCACCTGTTTTAATATTGGTCGCCGTTCGTGCAATGGCACCCGTAGCGGGAATACCACCAAAAAATGGCGTCACAATATTCGCAACCCCCTGCCCAATTAACTCTCGATTACTATGATGTTTACTTCCTGTCATCCCATCTGCAACAACTGCAGACAATAACGATTCAATCCCTCCTAGCATCGCAATGACAAATGCTGGACCGAGAAGTAAATAAATACGTTCCCATGTGATTTCTGGAATTTGAAAATGTGGTAATGTATTTGGAATCGCGCCATATGTCGAACCAATCGTTGCCACATGGTCTTGTAAAAACAACATTGCAATTACGGATGAAAGAACAATTCCTACTAACGCCCCCGGAACTTTTGGTAATAGGCGTGGCGTCATTAAAATAAGTACTAAACTAATGATTGCAACGAGCACGCTATAAATATTAATCGTTGTAAGATGGTTTGAAATTTCTAAAATATTTAAATGGAACTTTTCATGTTGTTGCATATTGGAAAGTCCTAAAAAATTCGCGACTTGCCCTGTAAAAATAATGACCGCTATTCCAGATGTAAATCCTACCGTTACCGGGCGAGGTATAAATTTGATAAGTGTACCTAACTTAAAAATCCCCATCAAAACGAGCATGATTCCCGCCATTAAGCCGGCAATTAACAGATTTTCATAACTGTAAACGAGCACAATTCCAAGCAATACAGGCACAAACGCACCTGTTGGCCCTCCAATTTGATATTTAGAGCCCCCTAATAATGAAATGAGTATACCTGCAATAATCGCTGTATAAATTCCGTATTCTGGCTTCACACCCGAAGCAATCGCAAAAGACATAGCTAATGGAACGGCAATAATTCCAACAATAATACCCGATAGCAAATCCTTCTTCAAATGCCCCATTGAATAGCCTTCATACCTACCCGACCACTTAATCCCCATACCGATACAAGCCCCCTTAAAAGAATGCTTAAAGTAGAAAATAGTTGTATTTTTTAACAATATACGAACAATACTACCATATTCATAGAAATGCATAAATGAGATTCAAAAAATAATTCCATTTCCCCCAACAAAAAAGCTATTAATCATTCCAATACTTCGAATGACTAATAGCTTGATTAATTATTATAATTTAATCACAAATGCTTGTTCAGCTTTTTTAATGATGTCTTCAGTAATTTCTTTGTTTGAGTATAATTTAGCAATTACATCACCTTGTTTAACCTGCATGCCATTTTTCCCAACTAAAGCTACACCTGCATCATAGTCAAGAGTAGATTCTTTTGTTAGACGCCCAGCACCTAAAGCTACAGAAACTTCGCCAATTAATAAAGCATTTACTCTTTCTATAGTACCGCTATTAACTGCTTTAATCTCTTCACTATATTTTGTCTCTTTTAGATGAATATCTGAAACATCTCCGCCTTGTATCGTAATTAACTCTTTAAATTTCTCAAGTGCTTTACCGTTTTCAATGACTTCTTTAACAGTAGATAATGATTCTTCTTTAGATTTCCCTGTCGCAATCTCATACATTAAAGAAGAAATGATTACACATTCTTCGTAAAGGTCTTCATGAGTATTATTCATATTCCCTGAAAGCAACTCCATCGCCTCTACAACCTCCATTTTATTACCAACCATTAAACCTAGAGGATTATCCATATCAGAAATATGAGCTACAACTTTTCTTCCTAACTTTTCACCGATTGAAGACATTGTATCAGCCAATAATTTTGCTTCTTCAAATGTTTTCATGAATGCACCCGATCCACATTTAACATCTAATACAATACCATCCGCACCGCTAGCAATTTTCTTACTCATAATAGAAGCTGCAATTAAAGGAATGGAATCAACCGTTCCAGTTACATCACGTAATGCATATAACTTTTTATCTGCTGGAACAAGATTAGCTGTTTGGCCAGCAACAGCAATTTTATACTGATTCACATTATTAATAAATTCTTCAGAAGTTAATTCAGTTCTGAAACCATTAATCGATTCTAATTTATCAATTGTTCCCCCTGTAATACCCAAACCTTTACCACTAAATTTAGCTACAGGTATGCCTAGAGCAGCAATAATCGGCGTTACGACAAGCGTAACTTTATCTCCCACACCACCTGTTGAATGTTTATCCACTTTAAACCCATCTATAGATGACAAATCAATCACATCACCTGATTCAATCATAGACTTTGTTAAATAAAATGTTTCATTATCTGTCATACCATTTATGCGGATCGCCATTAACAATGCTGAAATTTGATAGTCAGCAATTTCGTTGTCGGTGTATTTTTTTATAAAATATTCAATTTCTTTCGCAGATAGTTCTTGCAAATTTTTCTTCTTTTCAATAATCTCAATGATATTCAAATCAATTCCTCCTTATTTCAGCTCATTTAAAAAGCTTTTTCCAAACTTAGGTGCTGCTATATTAAAGTTTTCTGCAATTGTTGCCGCAACATCCGCAAACGTTTCGCGCAACGGTAATTGTGATCCCTTTTCAAAACGTGGTGAATACACAAGTAGTGGTACGAATTCTCTTGTATGATCAGTTCCTTCAAATGTTGGGTCATTCCCATGATCTGCTGTAATGATTAATAAATCTTCTTCTGAAAGCTCTGCTAAAACTTCCGGTAAACGGCGGTCAAATTCTTCAAGCGCCTCCCCGTACCCTAGTGGATCACGACGATGCCCAAAATTAGCATCAAAATCGACTAAATTTAAAAAGCTTAAACCGTGGAAATCACGTTTTACGACATCGACCATCTTATCCATGCCATCCGTATTGTTTTTTGTGCGAATCGATTCTGTCACACCATCTCCATTAAAGATGTCCGCAATTTTGCCAATAGCGATTACATCCAAACTTGCATCCTTCATTTCTGCCATTGTTGTGCGGCCAAATGGTGTTAATGCATAGTCATGACGGTTTGACGTACGTGTATAGTTGCCTGTTGCCCCTACGAATGGACGCGCAATAATGCGACCAACTAAATATTCAGGATCAAGCGTTAACTCACGTACGATTTCACAAATTTTATACAATTCTTCAAGTGGAATCACTTCTTCATGTGCAGCAATTTGTAACACCGGATCTGCCGATGTATAAACAATAAGTGCACCTGTTTCTAAATGCTCTTGCGCGTAATCGTCAATTACTTGTGTACCACTGTAAGGTAAGTTACAAATCACTTTGCGACCCGTTGCTTCTTCTATTTTTGCAACTAATGCTGGGGGGAAGCCTTCCGGATACACTTTAAACGGTTTATCAATGTGCAAACCCATCATTTCCCAGTGCCCTGTCATTGTATCTTTCCCAACGGACGTTTCTTGCATCATGCCATAAAATGCACGCGGATTTTCTGCTTTTTCAATCCCTTTTAGTTCATGAATATTCGATAATCCTAATTCAGCCATCGTCGGCATCGTTAAGCCATCCATTTTTTCAGCGATATGACCTAATGTATGCGAACCTACATCTCCAAACATATGCGCATCTGGTGCTTCTCCAATACCTACAGAATCCATAACAATCACGTGAATTTTTTTAAAAAGTTTCATTATAACTTCCACTCCTCTTTTATCTCTTTCATTTTACAAAATTTTTCACAACAAATAAAGGTCAGACTTCCGATGACGATTAATTTTTATGTTCGTTCACCATATTTGCTCTGTTTCACTTGTTTCAGCAGATATCCCCAACTTCTATAAGAGGGGATGAATAGCCAAATATGCAATTCTATTCAATGATGATTCAAACCCCAGCTGAATCGTGGAGCAAAGGCTAAAAGATTTAAGGAACTCAGGCTAAAACCATCACGTCCTGTGACAACGCCTGAGTAATCAACATCGTGTTGACCTCTATGCTCGTGGATGGAATTGCTTATATACTTCCGATAATCTCGTTTTACTTACATGTGTATAAATTTGCGTTGTTGAAATGTCTGCATGTCCTAAAAGCTCCTGAACTGCTCGCAAGTCCGCTCCATTTTCAATCAAATGTGTCGCAAATGAATGCCTTAATACATGCGGTGTAATCTCTTTTTGAATGCCTGCTGTTAAAGCGTGACCTTTAATTATTTTCCAACAGCCTTGTCTTGTAAAACGTTTCCCTCGCTGTGTAATTAAAAACGCGTCATTTTTTGGTGCATTGCCTAATAATTCAGGTCTTGCTTCTTCTAAATAATTTGTACATGCGTGAATGGCCCCTCTTCCTAAAGGGATAATTCGCTCTTTACCGCCCTTACCAAAGACGCGAACAAAGCCCATCGTAATATGTACATCTTCTAAATTTAACTCGATTAATTCACTAATACGCATACCCGAGCCATATAATAATTCTAATAGCGCAATATCACGAACGCCCTGTGGTTTTTCAATTGTAGGTGCAGCTATTAATGCATCGATTTCTTCTATTGATAATACTTTAGGCAAAGTTTGCTCTTTTTTAGGCATTTCTAAATGCACAGTTGGATCTTGTTCGGCTACTTTTTCACGCAATAAAAATTGATGAAACGATCGAATCGACGAAATTTGTCTTGAAATCGTTTTAGACGATTTTCCAACGGCCCGTAAACTATCTAAAAAATTTAGAATATGATGACGAGTGACAACGTTAAAGGATTGAATATTTTGTTCAACATGTAGATGACGCGCATAAGCGATTAAATCCCTTTTATAAGATTGCAGTGTATTATCTGCAAGCTGACGTTCAACTTTAATAAAGTGAAGATAATCTTCAATTGGATCTTGTAATGATTGCATATGATTCGCCCCCATAAATACTTCTATCTCTATATAGTATCATTTTCTATTCGTATGTCGGTACTATTCTCATTAGCACTTTTGTATAGAATAAGAGCATTTATTTTACATTTCATTTTTCATACGTTATTCTTAAAACCATAACGTGACAGTCTGAGGTGATAATTTTGGGATCGAGAAACTAAAAATTGGTGAGCTTGCCACTGCATCTGGCGTGACAAAGCGTACAATAGACTACTATACAAATATAGGACTTCTTTCAGTAGAGCGTTCCGTGACGAATTATCGCTATTATGATCAGGCGATGATTGAGCGCATTCATTGGATTGAAGCTCAAAAAAGACACGGAAAATGCCTAGAAGAAATTCATAAGCTATTGTCTCCATCGGCTAGCGTCCATGAAGAAATAGACGTACAAGAAATTCGACTGCAAATGCGCAAGCTTGAAAAAGATGTCGCTATGCTTATGGAACAATTAGATGACAATGAAAAACAGAAATTAAAGAAAAAAGTGTCCCTCGAAAGCGCGGCACTGATGCAGTCCCTTATATTAATCTTAAATAACTAGGAGGTGAACGTTCTACTTCGTGAGTAGAACGTCTGATTGACCACAATAATAAATTTAACGATTTTCGCGGTGTTAATCGCTTTAACCGCATTTTTTGTAGCGACCGAGTTCGCTATTGTAAAGGTTCGACAATCTCGTATTGATCAACTTGTTGCTGAAGGTAAGTCTGGATCTTTATCTGCTAAAAATGTAACAACCCATTTAGATGAATATTTATCAGCCTGTCAGTTAGGTATTACGGTAACTGCACTTGGTATCGGTATGGTTGGAGAATCGACTTTCGAATTCATCCTGAACCCGTTATTCAACACAATTGGTATTCCAACTGACTATATTCATTGGTTCACAATTGGTGGTGCTTTCTTCTTAGCTACATTTTTCCACGTAGTTGTTGGAGAATTAGCGCCAAAAACAATTGCGATTCAAAAAGCAGAGGCCGTAACATTAGCGTTCGCAAAACCTATACAAATATTCTATAAAATTATGTTCCCTTTAATTTGGTTATTAAATGGTTCTTCTCGTTTATTATTAAGAGCTTTTGGTATGCAGCCTGCAAGTGAACATGAAATTTCTCATACAGAAGAGGAATTAAGATTACTACTTTCAGAGAGCTACAAATCAGGCGAAATTAATATGAATGAATTAAAATATGTAAATAATGTATTTGAATTCGATGATAAAATTGCGCGTGAAATTATGGTCCCCCGTACAGATATCGTAGGCTTTGATGTTCATGCGACGTTTGAGGAAGTATTAACACAAGTTTCAGAAGAACGCTATACACGTTATCCTGTTTACGATGGCGACCGCGATACGATTTTAGGTTTCTTAAATATTAAAGATTTTTTAACGTTAGGTATGAACAATCGCATTCAACCTGCTTCCTTTAAGTTAGAAGATTTCATCAATCCAGTAATTCGTACAATTGAAACAACACCGATTCAAAATTTACTACAAATTATGCAAAAGAAACGCATTCACATTGCGATTTTATTAGATGAATATGGTGGTACGAGTGGTATGGTAACAGTTGAAGATATTTTAGAGGAACTTGTTGGTGAAATTCGTGATGAATTTGACGATGATGAAATTCCTGAAATTCGAAAAGTTGGAGACAATCATTACCTCGTTAATTCAAAAGCTCTAATAGATGATATTGCAAAATTATTACATCTTGAATTAGAAGACCCTAATGTTGATACAATTGGTGGCTGGTATTATTCAAATATGCCCGATTTAAATATTGAAGATTCTTTCTTTTATGAAGGCTATGAATTTAAAATCCGCGAAATTGACGGACATCAAATTCAGTATTTAGAAATTAAAAAAGCAGCCCCAGTGGAAGTTACAGAGAGCGCTTAAACCCAATCAACTCAAAAAAATGTCATCTTACCAGAATTGGTAGGATGACATTTTTATTTCATATTAGAGGATTGAAAAAAATGTATATTGATCTTTCCCTTTGTTTTTCGATTGGTAAAGTGCCTGATCACTGCGCATGAAAATACTAGCTTCCGTTTCCTGGGGCGTTTCTTGAATCGTCCCACCAATACTTACAGATAATAATTCCCATGTGGCATAATCTTGTTGTTTCTTTCGGACTCGCGTGATGACTTCATTCGCTAATTTATGTAGCTCCTGTTCATTTGCATTCTTTACAACAATCGCAAATTCATCTCCACCAAACCGTGCAACAGAGCTCTTTTTATCCACAACTTCTTTCAAAATTCCTGCTAATTGTTTGAGCACTTCATCACCTTCCAAATGCCCGTATTGATCATTTACTTGTTTAAAGTTGTCTAAATCAATTAATAATAAACCGATGTGTGCCTTATTTTTCTCCAAAATCAATTGTTCCATATACTGGATATACGATGAGCGGTTATAAACCCCAGTCAATGGATCGTATGTAGCAGAAATAATTGTACCCTTCAAAATTTTCGAAATAATCAACAGTAAAATCCCCGCTATCCCCATTGCAAAAACTAAAATAATCCAGAAATTCTGTGTGTTTTTTCTTAAAAGTTGTAATTCTGTATGATTATTATACTCTATGTAAATGATTCTCTTCGTAGAATTGCCAAGTTGGTCTTCAGCAAAGTATGGTATAAATTGATGCGTTTCAACAACTCCATCATTTGATTCTATTAAAACTTCAACTTTTCCGCTGTTTTCATAAGATTTGTTATACGCCATTTGTAAATCTTGGTCTAATTGATGAATCGTCTTGATGTCATCTTTTGATCCTAAGAAAAAACCTTCATCGCCTATAATTCTCACATTATTTAAATCATCATATTTCATCACTAAGTTTTCTGCGGTTTGCAAAAAGTTGAACGATTCGAAAATAGGGGAACTCTTTAACTCCCTACCCATTTCAAATAAATACTTTCCATCTTTCGTTGCTAAATAACTATATTTCCACAATTCATTTGTAATTGCAGAAATATCTATTCCATCCGAGTAATACTCACCACTATTTCTTCTGTCATCTAATAATGCAGCAAAGTTTACACAGCATTCAGAGAATTCTAGGTCCAAGCTCGGCTCATATGTTGTTAAAATAACTGTATTGTGTTCATCGATAATGAAAAAATCCATGCCTGTTCGATTTTTAATTTCGTTTAGATTCCACGAATAAATATCCGGATTGGATTCGTAATACTTTATTAAAGCACGCAACTCGACTTCCATACTTTCTGCATATGCATTATCCAAATACAGATAGGCTTTATCTACTGCTTGCATATCTGATAGTATATGATTTTCGATAAGCGTGCGGCTTTCATATTGCTGTTGCTTTATATCTTGAACTAATAATTGTCGATTCACTAGTGTGATAACGCTTACGATAATGACTGTAAATAATAATAAACTAACAAGTAATTTTGCCCATAAATTTTTCATATAAAACACCACACTTTATCATTTTCATTCATCTTTTTTTCAAGTAGGAGGATATTTTTCTGACTAATTAGGAGAAATGAATGAATATTGGTCTTTTCCCTTATTTTTTGATTGGTACAGTGCCTGATCACTACGCATGAAAATACTTCCTTCAGTTTCTTGCGGTGTCCCTTGAATTGTTCCACCAACACTGATCGATAAGTGCTCCCATATGGCATCTTGTTGTTTTTGTCGAACACTTGTCAATATATCATTTGCTAATTTGTGTAACTGCTGTTCAGATGCGTCCTCTATAACAATGGCAAACTCATCCCCACCAAACCGTACAATAGCCCCCTTTTTCCCGATAACTTGCTGCAAAATAGCAGCTATTTTTTTGAGCACTTCATCGCCTTCTAAATGTCCAAATTGATCATTTACGAGTTTGAAGTTATCCAAATCAATTAATAATAAACCGATGTGCGCCTTATTTTTCTGCTGTATTAATCGGTCCATATATTCAACATAAGAAGAGCGATTATAAACCCCTGTCAATGCATCAAACGTTGCTAAACGAAGCGTTTCTTTTAAAATTCTCATAATAATAACGAATAGTATGCCTGTTGTAACAATACCTACTGCTAGTAAAAACCAAAATTGCTGCATTTTTTTATTAATCAGCTGCATTTCGGTGCTATTGCTATAATGTACATAAACAATCCGTTTTTTTGAATCCCCCTGCTCATTTACCGAATGATATGGAATAAATCGGTGCGTATCCTTTATTCCACCGTTAGAACGTATCATTACTTCTGCTGGTTGTTCGGTTGCTGTTGCATTTTGATACACTTCTTTTAATGTAGGACTTAGCTCATCAATCGTTTTAATATCATCTTTCGTTTGTAGGAAAAAGCCTTCCCTACTAATCATTTCAATATTTTTCAAGTCTTCATATTTTCCAATTAAACTTTCTGCTGTATCAAAAAAATTAAAGGTTTCAAAAATAGGGGAATCCCTCAATTCACCCCCAACTTCTAATATGTATCGACCATCTTTTGTCGGCATAAAACTATATTTCCATAAATCCTTCGTCACTTCTGCATTTTCTATACCGTTTGAAAAAAATTCATCGCTCTTTCTTCTTTCATCTAAAAACGCTGCAAATCTTTTACAGCAATCCGCCAAATTCAGTCCAACGCTCGGCTTATCCGTTGAAGCGACAATTCTATTTTGTGCATCGATTATGTTAAGATCCATCCCTGTACGGCCGTATATTGCTTGCATATCCCACGAATAGACATCCGGATTGGCTTCATAATAGTTTTGTAAATAAAGTAACTCGGTTTTCATTTGTTCAAAATACGTATGGTTATTATAACTATGTGCTTCATCAACCATTTGCATATCCGATAAAATATGATTTTCGATTAGCTCTCGACTTTCATGCTGTTGCTTCTTTATGTCTTGTACTAATAGATGCCTATTTGCGAATGCAATCACGCTGACGATAATAATCGTAAATAGTAATAAACTAAGAAGTAATTTTGCTAACAAATTTTTCATACAAATGCACCATACCTTATAAACATCTATTACATTTCAATATTGAATAAAATGAATTATGTATAATCTTCCCGTTGCAATACTTTTAAACCACCTTAAATGCATTACTATTATACTACTTACAGAATCATAATACCAATCAATCATTATTTTCGTATGATACTCATCTAAAATTAACGCAAAAAAAAATTGAACAGCCCCTCAGCTGCCCAATTTTTCATACATTATTCAAATCTTACTAAGCATTGCTGTCTCCAACATTGTCTTCTTGATCATGACAACGCCAGCAAATGCCATGGAATGTTAGGCGATGGTCTTTAATAATAAAATTCCAACGCTTCTCCACAATGACTTCTACATCGTCTAATAAATCTTCTTGAATTTCGTCTACCGCGCCACATTCGATACAAACTAAATGATGATGAAAATGTTTTGCACCTTCTTGACGCAAATCATAGCGAGATACGCCATCACCAAAATTAATTTTGTCAACGACCTTCAATTCTGTTAAAAGCTCCAGTGTGCGATACACTGTCGCTAAACCAATTTCAGGTGCTTTTTCTTTTACTAATAAGTAAACATCTTCAGCACTTAAATGGTCTTCTTCATGCTCTAATAAAACTGCTACGGTTGCTTCTCGCTGTGGCGTCAGCTTATAGCTCGCACTATGCAGTTGTTTTTTAATTCGATCAATACGGCTCTCCATGCGACGCCCTCCTAAACTCACTTCATTATACCAAAGGAGTAAATCTGATTACAAGATAATGATTTTATTTAAATACATAGGATATCACAAAATTCTCTAGGGTAAATACAATAATCATTAAAACGAGCACCGCCACAACCTTTTTCCATGGAACAGCCCCTCTTATCGTTCGTCCAAAACTAATTTTATGTCCACTTTTATATAACATAATCAATAATAGACAATATAAAAATTGGAAAGGAAACCACCAAAGTGCATATAGTTTAATAGAATGGTGTTGAACAAGTAAAAAGACCGAGCTAAATCCTAAAAAAGTTACCTTAATCGCGATAAATATTGGGGCAATCATCGTTAAATATTTATGTGTGGAAAATAATAATACCGTCAGAATTGCTGCAAGAAATGGGACAGTACTCCAAATTAACGTCGGCTTGTCCACCGACAGTAAACGGCGGTCTCCCAATTCAATAATTTGTGTTATTTGCTGTATGTCAAACAGTTGATAGCAAGCTACCCCGCTAATAAAGCTTAAGACAATCATTGTTGCGTACTGAACGTAAATCATTTTGCGCATGTTGGACTCCCCCTTGTCCATACAATCTATGCTCGTCTACTGTTCATATGCCAATAATTTTCAACTTCCATAATTACGGTTTGTAGTTTATCAACTCATAAAAAACAGGGGAATTATTGATTTACAGTCTCAGAAATAGCATACTATCTATACAAAATCGGCTAAGTACGCAATTACTCTAAGACACAATTGATTTTCATCCACAACACCGCAAAAACAGTCTTTGCATCAAAAATTTGCTGATCGTTCACCATTTGTTCAGCCTCTTCCAACGAAACTTCCATTAACTCTACAAATTCATCCTCATCTAATTGCGCAGGCGTTTGCATTTTTGTTAAATTTCGCGCAACATACACATGAATAATCTCATCGGCAAACCCAGGGGATGTTGCAAAGGATTGTAAATAGTGTAGTGAATCCGTTGTATAGCCCGTTTCCTCCTCTAATTCACGACGTGCAGTAACAATCGGTTCTTCCTCTTTTTCAATTTTTCCAGCAGGAATTTCAATAATCGAACGTTCCAGCGCTTTACGAAACTGTTCGACAAGTAGAATTTTGTGGTTCTCTGTAATCGCTATGATGGCAACTGCACCGGGATGATTAATTATTTCACGCTTACCCGTTGCACCATTCGGCAATAACACATCATCAACTTTTAACGAAATGACTTTTCCATCGAAAATTTTTTCTGATTGTATCGTTTTCTCTTCGAATTTTTTCATTACTAGGCCCCTCACTTGTTTTACATGTTCTATCCATTGTACCATTAGTCTATACTTTTCTATCATACTGAAGTTTGGGGGAATTTAAACGTGAAAAAAAGAATTTTAGGCACGAGTCAAATTGAGATTTCTGAAATAAGCTTAGGTTGTATGTCCTTGCCTCCAAATAAAGGAGAAGCCGAACTGGTCGTTGCTGCCGCTCTGGATTATGGTATAGATTATTTTGATACAGCTGATTTATATGATAAAGGGGTAAACGAGGAAATTGTCGGCGAACTCGTAAAGAAAAATCGACACGACATACTTTTAGCAACGAAAGCCGGAAATCGCTGGGAAGAGGGCAAAGAGGGTTGGCACTGGGATGCTTCACCTGCCCATTTGAAACAAGCGGTAAAAGATAGCCTTCGACGACTGCAAACAGATTATATCGATGTATATCAGTTACATGGTGGAACAACAGCTGACAATTGGGAAGAAATTATCGACACTTTTGATCAACTAAAAAAAGAAGGGCTTATTCGTGAATACGGAATTTCATCCATCCGTCCAAATGTTTTTACTCCCTTTTTAAAAGATAGTGGCGCTATTAGTAATATGATGCAATTTAATATTTTGGATCAGCGAGCGAGCGAATATTTTACGACGATTCAACAGTCCGGTGCTTCTGTTGTAACGCGAGGTTCGATTGCAAAAGGCTTACTGACAAATGATTGGCGTAATCGTCTGCAATCTTATATGGGGTATGAAAAGGAACAAGTTCAAGAAATCATTGCAAAAATTGAGCACAACTACGGCGATGTTCATGCAGCAGCTCTTGCTTTTAACTTACATTATGAAACAATTGCTTCTACTGTCATTGGAGCACGAACGATAGAACAGCTTCAGCAAAATATGACAGCGTATGAGAAAGCACAACAGCTCGGTTCAATTTCTACTTTACTTGAATGGATAGAGCCGGAACGTTATACAGAACATAGATGAAAAAAGCGATTATTCTCACAGTTGTTGCACTTATTATCGTCATATACGCATCCACTATGACCTATGAGCAGCAAACGGTTATACCAGAACTCCGCGTACTGTTAAAAGATAAGCCATTGGAAGGCGCTTTAAGTACTCTAGAAATCCCTTATTGGGGAACGATTATTTCAATAGAATCCAGAGGCTACTTTTATTTCATTGAATTTTTAATTCGCAAGGCGACGCATTTTATCGGGTATGGCATACTTGCGGTCATTTTTTACTTTTTATACTTAAAGCTTAAATGGCGTTTCCCTAGTATAGTGGCATTTGTCACGATTTTTATTATTGCTTGTTTGGATGAATATCGTCAAAGCCGTATCCCAGGACGAACCGGGATTTTCGATGATGTGCTCATTGATGCTGCGGGTGCGATTTTCTTTTTACTATTAGTCAAAATCATTGTTTCCTTAAAACGATTTATCACCAAAAAAGCTGAGCACAGTTGATAAAATGCTCAGCTTCTTTATTTTCTTATTAAATAAAATTAAAATTTTGAACCTTTATTGCCGTATTGATCTAGCAGCTCTTCAAAGCTCATATTTTTCTCGCGTTGCTTACGATCAAATGCCGCTTTTGCAATACGCTCCTCTTCTTGCACTTTCTCTTGTGCAAGCATATCTTTTTTGGCTGCCTTTAATTTCGCCAGCACATCGCCACCTAATTGATCCGCTAATGTTGCCGCCTTGTCTTTCGGTAGTTCAAATTCATTGTTCGTTCTTTGTTGTTGTTGTTTTTTTCTTGCCATCTGTTATTCACCTACAATTTTTTTTAGCGTTGGACGATTGTTGCGACACCTTGCCCGCCTCCGATGCATAAAGTAGCAAGACCTAGCTTTGCATCTTGCTTTTGCATCTCATGTAAAAGCGTGACTAAAATACGTGCGCCACTCGCTCCAATTGGATGTCCGAGTGCAATCGCGCCACCGTTTACATTTAGTTTATCATGATTGAAGGCAAGTTCGCGATCAACTGCTATCGCTTGTGCAGCAAACGCTTCATTCGCTTCAATTAAATCCATCTGTTCTAAAGTTAAGTTCGATTTTGACAATGCCTTTTTCACAGCTTGAACCGGCCCTATCCCCATAATAGACGGATCGACACCTGCGCTCGCATTCGCTAAAATTGTAGCCATTGGTGTCAAACCAAGTTCAAGTGCACGTTGTTTCGACATCACAATGACAGCAGCCGCGCCATCATTAATTCCCGAAGCATTGCCGGCTGTAACCGAACCTTCTTTTTTAAATGCTGGTCGTAACGCACTTAGTTTTTCCGCTGTCGAATTTGACTTCACATATTCATCTTGTGCAAATACAATTGGCTCCCCTTTACGTTGCAGAATTTCAACGGGCACAATTTCATCGGTAAACTTGCCTGCTGCAATAGCGGCTGTAGCACGTGATTGTGAACGAGCAGAAAAAGCATCTTGCTCTTCTCTCGTAATTTGATGTAAATCACATAAATTTTCAGCCGTAACACCCATATGATAATCATTAAATGCACACCATAACCCATCTTTAATCATTGTATCCACTACTTTTTGGTCACCCATTCGGAAACCTTCACGTGCATTTTGTAATACATATGGAGCCTGACTCATATTTTCAAAGCCACCCGCAATAATAATGTCAGCATCCCCTACTGCGATTGCTTGAGCCGCTAAATGCACCGCCTTTAAACCTGAACCACAAACTTTATTAATCGTCATTGCTGATACTTCATTCGGTAAGCCTGCATGAACGCTCGCTTGACGCGCTGGATTTTGTCCTAAACCTGCCGCCAAAACATTCCCCATAATGACTTCATCGACCAAAGTAGGATCCAAATTAATGCGTTGGTACGCCTCTTTCATCACTATACCACCTAAAACCGGCGCTGCAATATCTTTTAACGTCCCTTGAAATGCGCCAATTGCTGTACGTACTGCACTGACAATTACAACTTCTTGTGTCATAAAAATTCCCCCTTAGCTTAGCAGTTCCCTTTGTGAAGCGAATGTTTCAATTTCATTCGTCCGCCTAATTTTACCAAACATTCTGAAGTTTTTCGAGATAGGATTTTTGTTTCATTTTGAATAATATATAGTGTCTACTGTATTAGAGCGTTTCAAATAGGCAACAACTAAAACAAGTGAGGTGCGAATGATGAAAAAGAAATTAATGTTAGCTTCTAGTATCGCGACAACTTTTTTAGCTACCGCAACGGCTGTTTCAGGAATTATGCTCACAAATCGATTAATGTATATTAAACCTAAAGAGGCATCCTTTATCTATGACCGTGAAGTGAAAGCAAAAAGATTTGACGAGGCGTGGTATAACGGTTGTTTAAAAGATGAACTAACAGTCCAATCCCCGAACGATTACACAATAAAAGGGATTTTTCTAAAGCCTCTGTCGACAAAAAATACGGTGATTATTTGTCATGGGGTGACCGAAAGTAAAATGAACTCAATTAAATACGCTCGCATGTATGAAAGACTCGGCTTTAACACTGTTGTGTATGATCACCGCCGCCATGGAGATTCTGGAGGGAAAACGACGAGTTATGGCCATTATGAAAAATATGATTTACAAGCGCTTGTGCAAGCGGTAAAGGCAATCATCGGGGAAGATGCATTGTTAGGCATTCATGGAGAATCTATGGGCGCTGCGACGACTTTACTTTATGCAGGTACGGTCGAGGATCATGCGTCATTTTATATTTCGGATTGTGCATTTTCAGATTTCCGTGAGTTGCTTGCGCTAATTATTAAAAATTCCATTTCCATCGATTTTAAGTTTGCTGTCCATTTTACTAATATTTTTATTCGGCTGCGTGAAGGCTATTCGTTTGATCATGTGAATCCTAAATTGGCTGTAAAAAATATAATGAAACCCACATTATTTATTCATAGCGAACCCGATGATTTTATCCCATCTACTATGACTGAACAGCTTTTTGAAGCAAAACCGGATGCAAAAATGTTAAAAATTTTTAAAGAAGGCGCTCACGCACAATCGTTCAATGTGTCGCCATTTGAATACGAGCAAGTAATTACGAAATTTTTACAGGATTTTATCGGTGACTACCGGAATAATCTAGAGATAGATCCGTTTGTATAAAAATAAAAGGCATGGATTTTCACTGTTCGTGATTTTCCATGCCTTTAAATTTATTCACTTATTCTCCTTGAAATACAATATGCCATTCATCGCGTTGTTCTAAAAATTCCTTTGCTAATGCTTGTGCACCTTCTAAACTATGACTCGCAGCCCAACCGCATTGCACTTCATTACATGCCGGTACAGAAGTTGCAGCGAGTACATCTTGTGCAGTCTTTTCTAAAATTATTAAAATGCCTTCATAATCATCATAGTTTAAAAATGAAACATAAAAACCCGTTTGGCAGCCCATTGGTGAAAGGTCTACAACAGCGTCCGAATGATTGCGAATGCGGTCTGCCATTAAATGCTCCAGCGAATGAAGTGCTGGCATTTCCATATGCGCCTTATTCGGTTGCTTAAAGCGAATATCATACTTCGTTACAACATCCCCGTGGTGCCCTTGTTTCGTACCTGCCAGGCGTACATATGGTGCTACCACTTTCGTATGGTCTAAATCAAAACTTTCAACATTTGTTTGTTCTATTGTCATTGTTTGTTCCTCCTAATTAATGATGCCTCAAGCTAATTTCTTGTAACGGATGTTTGGACACCCGCTGCAAGAAATTAGATGAATTGCATTGATTGAATAAAAGATTGGATACGTGCATTGTCATTTTGCTCAAAAAAGTGGAAAGTTGCGCCATCAAATACGATTTCGCCATGCTCTAAAAAAAGAATACGGTCTGCTACTTCGCGGGCAAAATTTAAATTATGCGTCACGATAATCATGGACTTTTCTTCTTCCGAAAGATCCTTTAGCACTTTCAACACTTCCCCTTCAAGCTCTGGATCCAGCGCACTTGTCGGTTCATCAAAAAGTAAAAACTGTGGCTCCATCGCCAAAGCCCGCGCAATCGCCACCCGTTGCTGTTGCCCACCTGACAATTGTGCAGGATAGCTGTCTATTTTTTGGCTAAGCCCTACTTTTTCTAGCAATAATTTACCTTTTTCAACAGCGTCAATCCGCGTTTCTTTCAGCACAGTTAACCGACCTTCGATGACATTTTCTAACACTTTCATATGTGGAAATAAATTAAAACTTTGAAATACCATCGCAGTGCGTTGGCGAATTGCTAATGTATCTTTTTTCGATACAGGCTTCGATAAATCAATCTTAATGTCACCCACAGAAATTGTACCTTTTTCTGGTTTTTCTAACAAGTTAATACATCTTAGGAGTGTGGACTTTCCAGAGCCAGATGGACCTAAAATAACAGTGGTTTCACCTTTATGAAAGGTTAAATTAATATTTTTTAGCGCCTCTTGCTGCCCGAAATATTTCGTTACTTGTTGAAACTTTACGATATGAAGCAACTCCTCTCATCAATTACACCTCGGTGTAATTGCGTCCAGATTTTTTTCGAGCTTGCTCGAAAAACTCCCCTTAAAATCTGTGACATCCGCCGGTGCAGTAAATTGATTCAGCTGGGATTTGAAGCCCACTAAATAAAATTGCATATTTACCATCCATCCCCACTTATAAAAGTAAAGGACTTCAGCTGAAGCAAGTTACACATATTTAGACGCATATTTTTCAAGCCTACCTTGTAAATACATCAGCACACTTATAAAAATTAAATAAATAACTGCACACAATGAATAAATAAGCAAAGGCTCATATGTACGGGCTGTAATTTGTTGTCCAACCATAAACATATCCGCTAACGTAATGCTGGCTACCAGTGACGTCCCTTTTACTAAATCAATAAAGTCATTCGTAACAGATGGCAATGAAATACGAATGGTTTGCGGTGCAATGACACGACGCAACACTTGCCAATACGTCATCCCTAAAGATTCGGCTGCTTCCCATTGCCCCTTTGGAATTGCTAAAATTGAAGCGCGAATAGATTCCGAGGCATATGCACCGGTATTCAAAGAAAATGTAATAATCGCAGCCGTCCATGCATCCAACGTTATACCTGCTTTCGGGAACCCAAAGAATACGATGAATAATTGCACAAGTACTGGCGTGCCACGGAAAATCCACACATAGATGCCAAAAATGGCACGTAATATTTTATAATTGGAAATTCGTGCGAGTGCAGTTATAACCGCTACTACTAAGGCAATTGCAAATGCAATAAGCGAAAGCGGGATCGTCACAATAAGTCCCGCTTTCAAAATCGGCCATATAGAATCAAGTGCTATTTGCATTTCCCTACTCATCCATTAGCACTTCCTTTCTATTAAATCTCCTTCTATTGAATGAAGATAAAATGGAGCCGCCACGACAGCCCCATCGTTTTTAGTTATTTGAAATAATATTTTCACCAAAGTACTTTTCGGAAATCGCCGTAAAAGTACCATCCTCCGTGCGTGTTTGAATGATTTCATCTAACTTTTTACGGAATTCCTCATTGCCCTTATTTAAAATTAACGCAATGTCAGATGAACTTGTTGAACCGTCTACAATTTTCAACTTCGCATTAGGCTGTTCTTTTAAATAGGTTAAAAACGTTACGCGGTCATGAATCGTCCCATCTGCACGTCCTTGTGTAACTAATTCAATCGAGCTTGTTAAATCTGTTACCGGTACGATCTCTGCCCCCAAGCCTTCCGCATCTTTCGCAAAATTACTCGTAATCGTTTGCGCCGCTTTTTTACCATCTAAATCTTCAATTTTAGTAATGTCCGTATTATCTTTATTTACAGCGAGCACGGCTACTGACTCCATGTAAGGAATCGAGAAATCATATTTTTCTTTCCGTTCATCTGTAATCGAAACGTTATTAATGACAAAATCATATTTATCCGTATCTAAACCGGCAATGAGTGAATCCCACTTTGTTTCCACGAATTCCGCCTTCACACCTAAATCTTCAGCAATTTGGGCTGCAATTTCATATTCGAAACCTGTTAAATCACCCGCTTCATTATGGTAGCTAAAAGGTGGAAACGTACCTTCTAACCCGATTTGAATGACACCTTCCTCTTCAATATCCTGCAATTTATTTGTGTTCTTTGCCTCGTCTTTCCCTCCGCATGCCGCAAGTACTAACGACAATAACGCTAAAGATGCTAATAATTTTCTCATTGTTTTCCCCCAATATTAATACCTAGTTATTTGATAAGGTTTATACTATTACAAAAAAAGTTAAAAATCAATACTATTTTCGTAAATTTTTATAAATTCAGAATATTTAAAAGCCAATAAAAAAACTACCCTTGTAAATTTCTACAAAGATAGTTTCAACTTTATTATTTATCTTGGAACTTGTTCATTTGTGACATCATTTGACGTACTTGCTTTTCAGAAGGTTTACGTCCCATTTGTGCCATCATCATACGAATCATTTGTTCATTAATTGGTGGATTATCTTTTAAATACTTCATCATATATTGACGAGCAGCGTAGAAACCAATTGCTACACCTGCGATTAATGCAATAATAATACCTAAAATCCATGCCCATGTCATAACTTCCAACCTCCTCTACTACCAATATACCGAGAAAAACTCTCCAAGAAGGATTATACACTAAAAAGGTAGGCGTTTCTATATATTAATTTTGGACAAATCAGACTTAGTTCCCCTCAGCCTCTAGACCTAGTTGAAAATACAGTTACAGGTCATTACCCGAAAATCATGCACACGGTAAGATAGAAATATCTTAAACAAGGAGGAACAAATTATGAAAAAGTTATTTCTATACACAGCAGGTTTCATAGCCGCTCTTTTCGCACTTGTGTTACTTGCACCCGTTGCAGGTCTGTTAGTTTCCGGCCTACTATTAGCAGCAGGTTTACATTATTACACAGAAAGTAAATCTACTTTCGGGAAAGTAATGAGCTTAGTTTTAGCACTTGCTGGTTTAATTAGCGCATTATCGAACATTCCAGGATTTATCGGATTAGTCGCTATCGGTATTCTTTATTACATTTACAAATCACGTAAAAATGAAAAAGTAGAAATTTTTGCAACAACTGAAAAAGAAGAAGATCCTTTCACTAACTTTGAGCGTGAGTGGGCAAAACTAAATAACTAAGGAGCGGATGAAAATGAAAAACTTATTAGCGAAATTTAAATATTCAATCCAAGCAGATTTACATGATTTATTTGATAAAAAGGTTGAAAAAAATCCTCTTTCCATGTTAAATCAGTATATCCGAGAAGCTGAAAAACAAACCGAGCAAACGGGCAAACTTTTAACGCGTCAAGCACAACTGAAAAAAGAGTTAGAAGCTCAGCTTATTCAAACAGGTGAGATGCTTGAAAAACGCGAAAATCAATTAGCACTAGCTACAACTACGGAAGAAGCAGAATTAATTACCTTTGCAAATGATGAGGTACTCGCTTATGGGACACGTAAACAAGCTTTACTTACAAGCATGGATGCAGCAAATGAAGAATATTTTGCACTTGAACGCAAGTTTGAAACAATGAAGCATAAAATTAAAGATATGAAAGTTCGCCAACTCCAATTAATGGGGAAAGAAAATGTTGTACGTGCCCATCATCAAATGGACAAAGTATTAACAGCAAACAAAACAGAAAACTTTGATGAATTGTCTACTTATATTGATGATTTAGCACAAAATATCGACCGTAAATATGAAGTGACAACGTTTGAAGCACGTTTAGCACAATTGGAAAAAGAGAAAAAAGTAATCGAGCTTTCTTAATCCAGTTCAGCCAGATTTTATACAAAAATAAATGTTATACTGCAATAAGGAGAAAGTCCTCGTACTTTCTCCATTTTGCACGTTAAAAGGAGGTTTGCCCATGTCGAAAATTTCATCTGATCAGCTTGCGGTTATTGCCATTAGTTTTGCTTTAGTTATTTTAGTTGAATTGACGCTATTTAATAATGGCAGCGTCTTTTTGTTCATTGCAGGTTTGGCACTCATTGTTTATAGCTTCCAAAAGAAAAAGAAAAAACAAGTTTCTCTTTGGTCTGGTATTATTTTGTTATTCTTTGCCATCATCACTTTATGGACACTTCGACTTCTCATAATCGGTGTACTCGTTTTTGTCCTCTATAAATATTTAACGAAAAAAGAGGAGCAAATCGAAATTTTTAAACATCCGCTAAATAAGCAGCTTCAGCCAAATACATTAATTGGCACGACTCCTGCTGAAATGGAAGCATATCAATGGCGAGACATTCAAATTCAACGCTTTATCGGTGATATTACTTTAGATGTGACGCAAACCATTTTACCCCATGGGAAATCTATTATTTCGATTCAACAATCTTTAGGTAAAGTTCGTGTCATTGTCCCTTATGAGGTGACCGTTAAACTCCATTACTCCACAATTTACGGAGAAGCGACTTGTTTTGACTATCACCCAAAACGCCTGATTAATGAGCAATTTTCTTTTGATAACGGCGATTCAGATGCCAAACGGATACTTGTCATTTATGTTACTTCTTGGATTGGTGATGTGGAGGTGCAACGGGGATGATTGCATTTATTAGTCGACTGTTCACCTTATTCATCACCTTTTCTATCACACTATTTATACTATTGTTATTGATTTTAGGAGAACCGATTGAAGAAAACTGGCGATTTTTATGGGAAGATCTTGTATCTCCCAATCAAGTACCGATCATTGTCATTATGCTCGCTATTTTTTTAGCACTGAGCTTTATTATTGCGAGTTGGATGGGGATTTCTTTAAAATTAAAAGAAAGCATAACTACGCGCTACGTAAGAAAAATTGCGGAGCCGAATTTTTCTCAAACGATTGGAAAATCAAACAGTTCACTAAATAAAGCAATGCGTGTTGCCAATGAATTAATCGAAACACAGCGTGCCTCATTACAACGTTTAGCAACGGAAAAAGTGCAAACGAATGATGCCATCGTTCAAGAACGCCTACTTGCCGAACGTCAACGGCTGGCGCGTGAGCTTCATGATTCGGTTTCACAGCAACTATTTGCAGCCTCGATGCTACTTTCCGCATTAACCGAACAAGAGCAAGATGAAAAATCACAAAAGCAGCTTGGTCAAGTAGAGAAAGTTGTCCAACAGGCTCAGCTTGAAATGCGTGCCCTTCTTTTACACTTGCGCCCTGTCGCATTGCATAATAAAACGTTAGCAGAAGGCCTTGAAGATTTAATTTTAGAATTGCAGGAAAAAGTGTATTTCAATATTGACTACCAAATTGAAGAAATTTCCTTATCTAAAACAGAGGAAGACCATCTTTTTCGCATCGCACAGGAAGCTTTATCGAACACGCTTCGCCATGCTAAAGCAAATGAGGTCGAGCTATTATTTATTGCCCGCGATCAATTAGCCATTTTGCGAATTCAGGATAATGGCTTAGGTTTTGATATAGATGGAGATGGGGACAAAACTTCTTCATACGGCTTACGTAATATCGCGGAACGAGCTGTTGAAATCGGCTGCACATATAAAATTGTTTCCGTCCCAAATGAAGGAACGATTGTCGAAGTAAAAGTCCCTTTGAAAATGGAAGTGAGTTTACAAAAGGAGGAGCAAGAAAATGATTAAAGTCGTTATTGCGGATGATCATGAAATGGTGCGAATTGGTGTTTCTTCTTATTTATCTGCACAGCCTGATATTGAAGTAATAGGAGAAGCAGTCAATGGTCAAGAAGCAGTTGAAAAAGTGCTTGAGTTGCGTCCAGATTTAGTGCTGATGGACAATGTAATGCCCATCAAAAACGGTGCACAAGCGACAGTCGAAATTTTACAACAGTGGCCGCAAGCAAAAGTAATGATGGTCACAAGTTTTATCGATGATGATAAGCTGTATCCCGCGCTAGAAGCAGGCGCTGTAAGCTATATTCTAAAAACATCCAATGCTCGTCAAATTGCGGATGCTATTCGCAAAACGATGACCGGTGAAACCGTATTAGAGCCAGAAGCAACGACAAAAGTAATGGCTCGAATGCGTGGTACGACAGCCGCCCTCCATGACCATCTAACTGAACGCGAAATGGAAGTCCTATTATGTATGGCATCCGGCAAAGCCAATCAAGAAATTGCCGAACAATTATTTATCGCCTTAAAAACAGTGAAAACCCATGTTAGTAATATTTTAAGTAAATTAGAAGTACAAGATCGCACACAAGCTGTTGTTTATGCGTTTCAGAATGGCCTTGTGAAATAAAATGGGCACCAACTCACGCATATTATTGTGCGAGTTGGTGCCTCTTTTGTAGGAGTTTTTCATATACTACTTTAAAATTGTTTACACATGCACGACTTTATTTGCTTTGATTTTTACTAATCTTATTAAATAAACAATGAAAACAACGCTAACTACACCTGCACCTGTTAAATAAACAGCAAAATAGCCGGCTTTTACCGCCACTATTCCTAATATGTAGGAACCTAATGCAAGCCCAAGATCGAACATCGTATAGTACGTCGCTGTTGCATAGCCACTTCGGTTATGAACAGTCGATTGCATCGCAAGTGTTAGTAGGCTCGTTGTCAATCCCCCGTAACCGAAACCAATAAAGATTGCAGCCACTAAAAACAAAACTGGTCCTGATACATAGGCAAGCATCACTAAACCTATAGCAAATGTAATTATCCCTGGAATAATCACATATTGTGCCCCCTTTGTATCATACAACTTACCTGTAAATGGACGTGTGATTAGCATCGATGCCGCAAATACTACATAAAAAAAGCTCGCCACCTCAATTAAATCCTTTTGCTGTGCATACACCGATAAAAACGATAAAACACTTGCATATGCGAACGCTACTAAACTAGCAATCGCAGCAACTGGTAACGCTTGACGCTCCAGTAAGTCACTAAATGTAAATGTTAACTTCGCTTTGTATGCAGGCTTTGGTAAATCATCCGTATGTATGGAAGTCGCTAAAAGTCCCCCAACTAGCACACAAATACTCATCACAATAAATAACATATCAAAACTACTATATTGGATTAATAGTAACCCAAGGAATGGACCAATAACAACGGCTAAATTTGTAGACATCGCAAAATACCCAAGCCCTGCCCCTTTTCGGTTTTTCGGTACGATATCCGCCGCTAATGAACTAACAGCCGTTGTAATAATACTAAAGAAAATCCCTTGAATAAAACGTAAACCTAATAACAGTCCAAATGGATCAATAAATAAATACAAAACCGTACAAACAAAATATCCAATTAAAGAAAGGACTAAAAGTTTTTTCTTGCCAAAAACATCAAGTAATTTCCCTGAAAACGGACGTACAATAATTGCAGATAATAAGAAACAAGAAATAAGTAAACCCGCTTCTTTATCTGTTTGATGAAGTACGCCTATTGCATAAAGCGGTAATGTTGTTACTAAACCATAAAAAACAAAAAACACTGTAATGTTGACTAAAAATAAACTAATGAACCTTGTTGTCCAAATTTGAGTACTTTCTTCTTGCTGCAAATCGATCAACCTTTCATTTTTTGCAACAGATTCATAAATTGCTGTTGCTCTTCAATCGTCATGACACCAATCATTTCATCCTCGAAATCTAAAATTGTTTTTTGGATGATTGGTAAGTTTTCTTCTGCCATTTTTGTTAGAGTTACAATCTTCTCGCGTTTATCTGCCCCATCAACTCTTTGCAACCACCCTAACGTTTCAAGTCTCTTGACGGCTCTTGTGATACTTGGTGCTTCAACATTTAAATAAGTCCAAATTTGCGTTAACGTCATTGGCCCATGTACATGCAGGCAATATAAAATCGACCATTGCGAGCTATACAAATTATGTTGTTTCAATGTTTCATTCAAACAATTCGTTAAGTACCTACTTTTTTGGAATAACGCATGGAAAACTGGGTTCATGTTTACACCCCTTAATTTATTTAACTAGTTAAGTAAATACTATACACTTCTATTTTAATGAAGTAAAGTTTGGATTTCCTACTTACGAATATGAAGAAAGCATACGGTTACACTCAAAAAAGAGGAGGCTTGAAGTATTTTTCAAGCTTCCTCTTCATTATTTTTGTCATGCTACAAATTATTCTCGAGTGAAAATTGCATACTTAGCCTTAACAATAGCCGTTATCTAACTGTTTCTTGAAATTCAATTGTCACTATTTTTTCCGTTGCAGCGACAAACGTAATGCTAACATATTTCGTTTCGAACCAATTTTATTTACCGCTTCGGTTGTTGTACGTTATTATGAATCACTGCATTAAACTCTGCTGAATATTCTTCACGATTGTTGTTATTCTTAGGTTTATCGTCTTGCTTTTTCTTTTTGAAGCTTGTTTTACTTTTCTTCGCCACGATTCTTTTCGCCTCCAATTTATATACGATGTTGTTTATTTCTTTTTATTGGATTGCTGATCTTTATCATGATTCGTTTTATTATTTTTGTTTTTTGCTTTCGCATCAAACTCTGCAGAAAACTCTTCGTTTAAGTTGTCATTCGGGTTATTGTTATTGCTATTACTGACGTCCAGACTTTTGCTTTTGTACGTATCAAAAGGATTATGCGTTCTTGTGTTCATTGTTTTGTTGCTGTTTTTATTATTTCCCATGAATGTTCACCTCCTACAATGTAATGTGCGCAAGATAGGAAGAATTATTCTTTCGGAATTAGTGAGAATAAGTCATGATAAAAAATTAATTATTTATATAATTCATTACTTCTTCTATATAACTTTCCAATGATTGACCTGTATTCACAATGATATGGTTAGTATTGGCGGGCTTTTTGCTACTTTGAAGAGTAGCGTGAAAAGTAGCGGCTGATTTTACTTCAGCTATTTGACTAATCATTCTTTCCCGAATTTTTAATCTATTATTTATCTCGGTAAAATCATCAAGATAACACTCAATATACTTATACTTCACATTATATTTTGCCGCTAGATTTGTTCCTCTATTCACCATATTTTCATATAAACATGGACTATCAAGTATTACACTTTGTCTTTGCGATAAATGAAAATCAACTAAAGAAAAATCAATATTATAAGCTATTTTTCCAGCAAGCTTCCCATCAATAGACCCGTCGTCAATAGAATTTAATAATGCTGACTTAACAATATCGTGGTCAATAATAATACATCCGGTTCTTTTTGCAATTTCATGTGCAAGAGTAGACTTACCAGAGCCAGGAAAGCCAGACATTTGAATGAAAAACATGTTATACCCCCATCCACTTAATTTATACATTTACAATTAAAAACAGAAAATTTAAATAATTATTATCTACTATACTTCATTACAAGCATTCTTTCATAAAAAAATCAAACACCCACTCGCATAAATTTCTGTGCTTTAACACCCAAACTGTTCAAAAATACTAAATACACTTCACCCAACAATGCCGTATTCCCCTTATTTCTAAATAAAAGCGAACTATCTTTTTAGAAAATAGTCAGTATAACTATGGTAAAATACAAATATTGAAATGGAGGTATCTATGAAGAAACCAATTTATACGATCCTCATCATTACTTTCACAAGTTTATTAGGTCTATACATTTGGGAGAAAGAAACCGAAGATCCGATTACAAGTGGTGAAATTCATGCCCTTATACAACAAGGCGAAACCCAAATTGACTTAACAAAACTAACTGATTTAGAATGGACTGAGATCGGAGCATTTGGACCGTATACAACGGATGAAATGATTGAAGATTCAATGGGTGTCAAATTTTTATTTGGCGGAATTGACGTCATGGAAACGAAATTCTTATTAGTATTTGCGAAGGATAAAAAAGTGGTGAAAACCGTTTCTATTTCTAGAGAATACGGGGACTATTCGATAAAAGATAATCAATTTTTGATTGTGAATAAAGTTAATAATTAATCAGTTGAAATTTTAAAAACAAGGAGCGTCTTATGGAAACGACTTTTACGTACGAAAAATTTGCGGTCGATGGTATTTTAACATTACTCGATCCACTTTATATACTTGCTTTATTATTCTCGGCTCTGCTACTCATTGCCGTTTTACGCTTTGCTGTTAATCCAAAAATAATGCTTTTTGTCAGTGCATTTACCATTTTACTTATGGGACAAATTCATATTATCGGAGGAATTTTAGCAGATGAGCTTAACTTAGGTAGCTCTAGCAAGAATTTTTACTTTTTAATCGCGATTGTTATCGTGCAGCTGGGCGTAGTCATTATTTCGTTTAAGAAAAGTAAGAAGAACTAATTAAATGGGTGTACAACTTATACTTCTCATATCTTCCATGTACCCCGGCTGCCGTTGAAGACTGCACTACTCGCTTGATTCCTGCTTGAAATTCTACTTTTTCTTTTCAGTAGGCGCAGTAAATAATTATCTACAAGCTAAAAGTTAGAGGGCTGTGAAATAATACACCCTCTAACGCTTTAAATAATGCTTATTTAGCTGAGTTAATTTCATAATTCTCATCCCTTCGGTATCAAGGGTTTCAAACAAATAAAAATGAGGCACCTCCCCAAGTTCGGTATAATGGTAGCGACTAAACAACCTTATACGAACGGAGCGAATGCCTCATGACTATTGTAAAACAAATTAGCCTTTTTGGCATCCAAGAATTATACGAAATGGAAAGTTCGCACCGATTTGATGCGATTTTCGCCACTTTCGACGTACAACCAATCTTTCAACTCTTTTCGAAAAAGTCGTTGCGTGGGGCTCCACGTGAATGTAACTACGGTGCCATTTGGTAGAAGGTATACTGCATTTGACGCTTACCACTATTTGATTACTAACTTAAATTAAATACCGGTCTTGAATTGTAGGTAATTGTTTTTGCACCCGGTGCAGTTCATCAAGTGCCCACTTTCCTATCTTCAATCACGTATCCATTGAAATATAATCCCATTCTTCATCCCGATGTCCTAACATCCAGAACAATCCCCTGCGTCTTTCCGTGACAATTCTTTCATCTATATTTGCTGGAGCTTCTTGTCCTTGTATTCGACTATTTACACAAGCCCAGTGCAATCTATAGATTTTGTCCGCTTCATCCACAATCTCTTCCTTGTTCCGCATTGCCGTTGTACCATAAAATTGCTCGAATGACTCACAGCTTGAAACAACTTGAATTGCATATTGGCAATTGCAAATATCTTCAGGAAAATCGAGTGTATCAACAATCCCCAACGCCCAAATAAGTA